>CAXTVW010000246.1:0-4084 GCA_964247675.1 uncultured Acetobacteraceae bacterium | reverse complement strand
AAAGTTTTTTGCTTCTTTTTTTCAAAAAAGAAGGCCTTCCTTCCTTCGGGAATGAGTTGACCGAACCGTTCAGTCAGGTAGTGTAGCCGCGCGCAACCAAGGCCGCATACCATGGACAACCATGTTCATCCGGAACTGATCGGCATCGACAAACCGGCGCAGAAGCCCGCCCGGCGATGGCCGAAGCTTTTGGTGGGCCTGCTCGTAGTAGGCGCGCTGGTCACGGCCGGCGTGCTCTACTGGCTGGACGCACGCCATTACGAATCGACCGACGACGCTTTCATCGACGGGCACGTGTCCCAAGTCTCGGCACAGATCAGCGGCCGGGTGATCAAGCTGAGCGTGGATGACAACCAGGCGGTGCAGGCGGGCCAGGTGCTGGCCGAGATAGACCCGCGCGACATGGCGGTGCGGCTGGACCAGATGCAGGCGCAGCGCGACCAGGCGCAGGCGCAGTTGATTCAGGCGCGCGCCACCTTGCCGGCGCGCGAGGCCGACGTGGCGCAGAACGCGGCACAGGTGCGCGTGGCGCAGGCCACGCTGTTGCAGAGCCAGCAGGATCTGGGGCGCTACATGCGCATCAACCCGCGCGCCATTACCGCGCAGACTGTGGACCAAGCGCACGCCACAACAGACAGCGCGAAGGCGCGGCTGGACGCGGCGCACAGCACGGAAACCAGCGCACGCGCGCAGGTGGCCATTGCCCGTGCGCAGGTGGTGGCGGCGGAGGCGGGTGTGCGAACGGCGGACGCCAACATCGCACAGGCCAAATTGCAGCTCAGCTACACCCACATCGTGGCGCCGGCCGCCGGCTATGTTGCGCGCCGAACTCTGGAAGTCGGCAACTACGTGAATGCCGGGCAGAGCCTGCTGGCGATCGTGCAGCCGGCGTGCTGGGTCACGGCGAACCTGAAGGAAAGCCAGCTGACCAACCTTCGGGTTGGGCAGCCTGCGAAGGTAACGGTGGATGCGTTCGCTACCCACACGCTGGATGCGCGGGTGGATAGTTTGCAGCGTGGCACAGGCTCTCAGTTCAGCAGCCTGCCGGCGGAGAATGCCACGGGCAATTACGTGAAGGTGGTGCAGCGGCTGCCGGTCAAGCTGGTGTTCGATGATGCGGAGACTTGCGAGCGGCTGCATCTGGCACCTGGGATGAGTGTGGAGCCTTTGATACGGGTTAGATAAGGAAGGCCTTCTTTTTTGACAAAAAGAAGCAAAAAACTTTTGTTCTCCCGCATTTGCGGCAGCCGGTTCCTTCCGGAAAGAGCAAGGCGGCTGAGCCTGCGCCAGTAGAAAAAGTTTTTTGGTTCTTTTTTTCAAAAAAGAACTGCTTCCTTTCTCATAGGCGCAAGCATGGCCGAAGAAGACCTCCCCTACTCAGCCGCCGGCAATCGCAGCCCCTGGCTCATCGCCGTCGTGGTCTCCATCGCCACGTTCATGGAAGTCCTGGACACCACGATTGCAAACGTCAGCTTGCGCCACATCGCGGGAAGCCTTGCGGCTAGCCAGGACGAGAGCACCTACATCATCACCAGCTACCTGGTGAGCAACGCAATCATCGTGCCGATCAGCGGCTGGCTGGCGAACGTGATAGGCCGCAAGCGGTTCTACATGATCTGCGTGGCGCTGTTCACGGTGAGTTCGTTGTTGTGCGCGACGGCGAGCAGCCTGCCGGAAATCCTGCTGTGGCGGGTGATGCAGGGCCTGGGCGGCGGCGGGTTGGCGCCTGTGGAGCAGTCGATTTTTGCGGACTCGTTTCCACCGCGGCTGCGGGCGGCGTCGTTCGCGCTGTACGGCCTGACGGTGGTGATGGCGCCGGCGATCGGGCCGGTGCTGGGCGGGTATTTGACGGACGCGTATTCCTGGCACTGGGTGTTCCTGATCAACCTGCCGTTCGGCTTGCTGAGCCTGGCGCTGGTGTGGGTGTTCGTGGTGGACTCGCCGGCGACGCAGGCGCGCCGCCGCAAGCTGCTGGCGGACGGGCTGCGCGTGGATTACGTGGGCTTCCTGCTGGTAGTGGCAGGCTTCGGCACGTTGCAGATCGTGCTCGACCGGTTCGAGCGCGAGGGCGGCTGGGGCTCGCCCTTCGTGAACACCTGGGGCACGGTCTGCGTGGCGAGCCTGGTGGTGCTGATGTTCTGGGAGTGGAGCCACAAACAGCCGGTGATGAACATCCGGCTACTGCGCATCCCGTCTTTCGCCATCAGCAACGTTCTGATGTTCGCGCTGGGGTTCGTGCTGATTTCCACGACGCAGCTATTGCCGCAGATGACGCAGGAGCTGATGGGTTACGATGCGACGACGGCGGGATTGACGCTGGGTGCCGCGGGGATCGTAACGATCGTGCTGATGCCGATGTCCGGCGTCCTGACCGGCCGTGTCGTGCAGGCGAAGTGGCTGACGTGCATCGCCTTTGCCGGCACGGCATTCTCCATGTGGTATGCGACAGGCCTGACCCAGACGGTGGGGTTCTGGCACATCTCGATCGTACGCGCGCTACAGGCGATGTGGTTGCCGTTCCTGTTCATACCGATCAACTCCGTGGCGCTCGTGGGCGTGCCGCCGGAGCGCAACAACGAGGCATCGGCCTTGATAAACCTGATGCGCAACCTGGGCGGCAGCGTAGGCATCAGCTACACGACGACGCTGCTGGCCTACCGGGAGCAATTCCACCACGTGCGGCTGGGCGAGCATGTGACGCCGTATAACGGATATGGGGCCAGCTTGGATCTCGGCGCGATCTCACGGCTGGTCCAGTCCCAGGCAGCGATGTTGAGTTACCTCGACTTGTTCTACGCGTTGAGTCTGGTGGCGCTGGTGGGTTGCGGACTGGCGATATTTTTGCCGCGTATGGCGCCTGGGGAGGCGGGGACTGCGCATTGAAGGCAAGCAAGCAAGCCGTTCTTCTTCAAAAAAGAAGCAAAAACTTTTATACTCCGCATTTGCAGCGCGGATATTCGTCTGAACGCCAGACTGCTGCAGATACGCGGAGACAACAGTTCTCGGCTGCTTGCTTTCTGCTACCCCGCTCGCCGTCTCATCGATGCCCGCCGCCCGCAAAATGCGCCATCGCCACAGGCGCGTGCATGACCGGTGCCGCGGCATGCTGCATCGGGACAGACGCGCGGGACATCGGAGGTGCCGGGGACGCAGTGCGATACGCTGGACGGAACACCGGACGCGCGCTGTAGAGCTGGTTCCTGGCAGGCGCGTAGTTGAACGCGTGCGCATGCGATGTGAACGCGCCATGGCGCCAGACAGGACCGCCGTCGCGGAAACCATCATTGTAGCGGATGGCGTGCTGGCGCCAATCCAGGTTGCCCCATTGCAGGTAGCCGTAGGGCAGCAGGTCGTCGGTCAGCCATCCTACCTGGTCCTGGTCCGGCGTGCAGGCGGGAGCCGGGCCATACACGCAGGCTGGGTTGTAGCTGGGCAGATACACGTCCTGGGACGAGGGCGGCAGTATCTGTATCTCGCCGCCGGCATCGACCAGGCTGTCGTAAGGGCCGTTCGTCAGGGCGCCAGTCTGCTGGGCAAGCTGGCGAAGCGACTGCACGGCGGTGAACACCGCCGCCTGCTGCGCAGTGAAGACACGGCCGAGATGCTCGGTCCACTCCAGGTTCGCATCCAGCATCTGGAGCACTTGCGGAAAGGCGAGCAACGCGGTGACGCTCGGATCCCAGTCATGCGCGGCAGCATCATCGGTGAGCTGTGATACGGACTGCCCGGCCTGGGCGGGATCGGTGAGAAAACGTTGCGCTTCGACGATCTGCGCCGGGTAAGTAGAGGCAGCGAAGATGTTCGCCAGCAGCGGGTCGGGATAGAGCGCGATCGGCGCCAGGAGCTGGCGGAGCTGCGCCGGCGAGAGGGTCGGCTGGCCTTGTGTGGGTGTGTTGACCGTCGGCAGCGGGGCGGCGGGTTGCGCCTGCGCGGCGGTTGCGAACACGGCAAGGAGAGCGGCGGCGGCGCGGGTGAGCACTGTTGGGGTGGTCCTTTCTCTGTCTTGAGATTGGATGTCTGGCCAAGCGGGGCAAGGAAGAAAGCAAGCAGTCCTTTTTTGAAAAAAAGGACCAAAAAACTTTTG
>CAXTVW010000245.1:0-4092 GCA_964247675.1 uncultured Acetobacteraceae bacterium | reverse complement strand
CCAGGCGTCTCGTAGATGCCGCGGGACTTCATGCCGACGAAGCGGTTCTCCACCAAATCCAGCCGGCCGATGCCGTTGGCGCGGCCCAGTTCGTTGAGCCTGGTCAGCAGCGCGGCCGGCGACAGGCGCACGCCGTCGATCGCCACCGGATCGCCCGCCTCGAAGTCAATCGCCACCAGCGTGGCGCGGTCCGGGGCGTCAAGCGGGCTGATGGTGCGCTGGAATACCATCTCGTCTGGCGGAAGTGCTGGGTCCTCGAGGATCTTTCCCTCGGAGGACGAGTGCAGCAGGTTGGCATCCACCGAGAACGGCGCGTCGCCGCGCTTATCACGCGTCACCGGTATCTGGTGCGCGTCGGCGAATTCCAGCAGGCGGGTGCGGCTGGTCAGCTCCCACTCCCGCCACGGTGCTATCACCCGCACGTCAGGCTTCAGCGCGTAATAGGCCAGCTCGAAGCGGACCTGGTCGTTGCCTTTGCCGGTGGCGCCGTGGGCCACCGCGTCCGCGCCCACCGCCTCGGCGATCTCGATCTGCCGTTGCGCGATCAGCGGCCGCGCGATCGAGGTGCCGAGAAGGTACTGCCCCTCATACAGCGTGTTGGCGCGGAACATCGGGAAGACGAAATCGCGCACGAAGGTCTCGCGAAGATCCTCGACGAAGATCTCGCGCACGCCGGCCTGCTCGGCCTTGCGCCTGGCAGCGTCCAGCTCGGCGCCGGCATCTTCCACGGACTGGCCGAGGTCGGCGGTGAAGGTCACCACCTCGCAACGGTAGGTGGTCTGCAACCATCTGAGGATGACGCTGGTGTCCAGGCCGCCGGAGTAGGCGAGGACGACTTTCTTTACGTTCGGTATTATCACGGGTCGGGTGGTAGCGAGGCGAAGGAGGCAAGGCAAGAAAGGCCTTCTTTTTTGAAAAAAAGAAGCAAAAAACTTTTGCTCCCTGTCGGCGGCTTACCGGAGAGTCGGCGACAGCGCAGACAAAAGTCTTTTGCTTCTTTTCTTCAGAAAAGAAGGCCTTCCTTCCTTGCCACCCCTTCCGCAATGCGCCCCACATCCTGCGCCGCCGGACAATTCGGATGCCGCGTCAGCAAAGGCGTCTGCCGGCGTATCGCATCACGCACCCGGTCATCCCGCCGGATGATCCCGGCCAGCGCCGGGGCGACGCCCAGGAACTGCGTGCAGGCGCGCGCCAGCGTGGCAAAGGTGCGCTCGCCGCTGGCGGCCGTGGCGGCCTGGTTCACCACCAGGCGCGCGTCCGGCACCTGTCCGGCCGCGGCGCAATCGGCCGCGTGCAGTTTCAGCACGGCGTAGGCGTCGGTCAGCGAGGTGGGCTCGTCGGTGGCGACCACGAACAGCGTGTCCGCCCAGGCCGCCAGCCGGCGGTTCGCGGCATCCAGCCCGGCGCCGAGATCGACCAGCAGGGTGGCGTAATCCTGGGTGGCCAGGCCGTCCAGCAGCCAGTCCAGGGTGGCCGGCGGCAGCGCGGCCAGGGAGCCGGAGCCGGAGCGGCCGGGCAGGACGTGGAACCCGCAGGCCGGGACGAAGGTGGCGGCCTGCGCCATCGGCACGCGGCCGGAGAGCACGCCAGCCAGGTCGCAGGCCGGGTTCAGGCCAAGCTGAACGTCTATGTTGGCCAGGCCGAAATCGCCGTCCGCCAGCAGGACGCGGCCGCCTGCCTGCGCCAGCGCGTGGGCCAGCGTGATGGCGAACCAGGTCTTGCCGACGCCGCCCTTGCCGGATGCGATGGCGATCCTGCGCGGGCCTGGATGCGGCAAATCGGGGGGCAGGCTATCCATGAGGCTGCGTGTTCCATCCTTGGGCTTCGGCATGGGCGCGCGCCGAGGGGAAGACCGGGGCACGCAGGCGCGGCGGCGGCGGCTGGGCGCGCAGCAGCCGCTCGGCCAGCAAGGCGGGCGTGAGCGCCACCAGCCCGTCCGTGGCGCCGGTGCCGATGCCGGCCTCCGTCAGCGTGAGGCCGGGCCCGGCAGGGTCCGCCACGGCCAGTACGCTGCCCAGGCGCCGCGCGATGTCCAGGCGGGTAGGCAGCAGGTGGGCGATCCCCAGCGCCGCGAACACCGCCGCCTGCTCGGCCGCCTCCTCCGGGTGCGCGCCGGCCTGCATCACCAGCACCGGGCTGGCGCCGGCCGCGGCGATCAACGCGGTGAGCGCTTCGGCTTCCGCGGGTTCGAACGGGTTTATGCCGGCGGTGTCGATAAGCACCGGGGCGCCAGGCGCGGCCTCGCCCAGCGCGCGGGTGAGCGTGGCGGGCGTGCTGGCCGCCAGCAGCGTGAGGCCGAGCAGGCGCGTGTAGGCAGCCAGCTCCTCGGCGCCGCCGGCCCGCCTGCCATCCGCGGTGATCACCAGGGGCCGCGTGCCGGCAAGCACGAGCCTGGTGGCCAGGCGCGCGACGGAGAGGGTCTTGCCCGCGCCGGGCAGGCCGGCGAGCAGCAGGGGGGTGCCGCCTGCCAGCCTGAGCGGGGCGAAGCGAAAAGTCTCCTGCAGGCGCTGCGCCAGGCCGGGCCCGGCGAGCCTGCGCGCGAGCGCCGCGTGCGTGCCGTGATATTGCCCGTCCAGCTCGCCTCCGGGTGCGGCCGCCTGGGGCAATGGGGGCGGCGCCGGTGCCGGCGGTTCGTCAGGCTGGTCCAGGGCGGCGGTCAGCTCGATGCCGCCCGGCACGCGCTTGGTGGACAGGATCAGCGCCTCCGGCCCCAGCTCGTCCCGGAGCTGGGCCATCGCTTCGGCCATGCTGGCCGCCCGATAGAGTTTGAGGCGCATGAGGACGGTTGTAGGCTGGGTAGTGTTGCTAAAACGTTTCGGAGGCGGAGGAAGGCAGCAAGGCCTCCACCAGAGCCCGCACCTTCTCTGCGATCACCCATGCCGGCAGAAAAAGCCGATACCGCCGTGCAGGCGTGGGAGATAAAAGTTTTTTGCTTCTTTTTTTCAAAAAAGAAGGCCTTTCTTCCTTCCCTTCTCGGAGCCCCCCAATGACCAACAACCTGCACGGCCTAGAGCTGCGTTCCTGCGTGTCCGCGGACGGCCAGCTCGTGCTCAGCCTGGAGGACGTGACCCCGCCGGCGCCCAAGCCCGACGAGGTGGTGGTGCAGGTGCAGGCCGCGCCGATCAACCCGTCCGACCTCGGGCTGCTGCTTGGCTGGGCCGATCCCTCCGGGCTCACCGCCGGCTCGCGGGACGGGCGGCCGACACTGACTGGATTCATCCCGCAGGCCTCGATGGGCGGGATGGCCGGGCGGCTGGGCCAATCCTTGCCGGTGGGCAACGAGGGCGCCGGCGTGGTGGTGCAGGCCGGCGCAAACGCCCAGGCGCTGCTGGGCAAGACGGTCGGCATATGGGGCGGGGCGATGTACGCGCAGTACCGCACGATCTCCATGCACGCGTGCCTGGCGCTGCCGGACGGGGCCATTGCGGCCGACGGCGCCTCGATGTTCGTCAACCCGCTGACCGCTCTGGCGATGACGGAGACGATGCGCGCCGAGGGCCATAGCGCGCTGGTGCATACGGCGGCGGCCTCCAACCTGGGACAGATGCTGAACCGTATCTGCCTGGCGGACGGGATCAGCCTGGTGAACATCGTGCGCAGCGCCGAGCAGGCGGCGATCCTGCACGCGCTCGGCGCAAAACACGTGCTGGACAGCAAGTCCGCAGACTTCACCGCGCAACTGACCGACGCGCTGGCAGAGACCGGCGCCACGATCGCCTTCGACGCAATCGGCGGCGGCAGCCTGGCCAACACCATCCTGCATGCGATGGAAGCAGCGGCGAACCGCAACGCCACGGCCTATAGCCGTTACGGCTCGAACACTTTCAAGCAGGTGTACATCTACGGCATGCTGGACACCGGGCCCACCACATTGGACCGGTTTTATGGTTTCGCCTGGGCCGTCAGCGGCTTCCTGCTGACACCCTTCCTGGCCAAGATCGGCCGCGACGGTCTGGCGCGCTTGCAGGACAGGGTGAAGCGCGAACTGAAGACGACCTTTGCGAGCAGCTATACCGATACGATCTCGCTACGTGACGCGCTGAAGCCTGAGGTGGTTTTGGCCTATGCGCGCAAGGCGACGGGGCAGAAGTT
>CAXTVW010000244.1:0-4178 GCA_964247675.1 uncultured Acetobacteraceae bacterium | reverse complement strand
TGCGACACGCGCCGCGACAGCTCTTCCATCCCATACGGCTTCGCCAGCACCGGAAAACGCAACGCACCTTGCGCCAAAGCAGCGCTGCTGTAGCCAGTGGCCAGCAGGACCGGCAAACGCGGGTACGTCTCGGCGATCACCTCGGCCAGCTCGATGCCGCTCATGCCGCCCGGCATCACGATGTCGGAGAACACCAGGTCAAACGCCGCGTCGCGCAGCCGCTCCAGCGCGGAAGCCGCGTTCTCGCTGTGATCGACCAGGTGGCCCATGTCCTCGAAGGCCGCCACGGCCACCTCGGCGACCAGCAGGTCGTCCTCAACCACCAGGATACGCCTCGTCTGGCCGGAGGAATCCTCGCTCATCTCGGTGCCGAAGCCGCCCTCCACCTGCGAATCCGGTGCGAGGGCCAGCAGGTCGTTCGTGAGCTTGGCGCCGCGGTCCGCGGCCTGGCGCATGTTGTTGAGCAGCCGGACCAGCTTGGCGTTTCCAGCCGCATGACGTTCCGCCAAGGCAAGGTTGCCGGTGATCACGGTCAGCACGTTGTTGAGATCGTGCGCCAGCTCGCCCGCCAGCTTCGCAAGGACAGACCCACCCGCCGGCTCGGGCGCTCCAAAAGGCTCGGCGAACGGGCCCGTCACCGAAGGCTCGGATTAACGGAGCTGGGCGCCTGTCGCTTTGACAACGGCCTGAATCACTTTCTTCGATGCGGATTCGATATCCTCGTCTAGCATGGTACGCGCAATCGGCTGAAAGACAACCTCGACGCCGAGGGATTTGTGGCCTGGCGGCAACGCCGATCCCTCGAAAGCGTCGAACAGCCCGACCCTGGCGATGAGAGTTCGATCTGCCGAGCGCGCCGCCCGCAGCACCGCTTCGGCCGTAACGTCCGTGCGCACCAGGAACGCGAAGTCGCGCGAGACAGGTTGCAGGGCCGGCAGCTCCGCCGGACTACGGCGGCGGCGCTTCGGATCGGCGATCGCGTCCAGGAACACCTCGCAGGCGCTGGCAGGCGAGGCGATTGCCATCTCGGCGGCCAGGCTCGGGTGCAGCTCGCCGAAATACGCCAGCACGATCCTGGGCCCTTGGCGGACCGTGCCGGACCTGCCGGGATGATAATGCGCCGGCGCGTCGGACGTGACGCTCAGCGCGTCCATCGGCACGCCGCAGGCGGCAAGCACGGCCCAGACGTCAGCCTTGGCGGATAGGGCACCCGGCGGCTCGGCGATACCTTGCCAATGCCGCGGCGCCTCGCCGGCACGCAGCGCGGCGGCGACCAGGATCTGGCTGCCTTCCGTGTAGCCTGGCCCGATCTCGAACACATCCGCCCGTCCGGCGCCGCGCGCCTCGTTGCGGGCGGCCGCCTGGGCCAGGTTGACCAGCGGCGTCGGCCGCATCTGGTCCAGGTCGGCGGCAATCGGGTTGTTCAGTGTCAGGCTGTCCGGTGCCGCGCCGAACCGGGCGGCGTCCTGCCGGGCCACGAAGCTGTACGTGACGCATTCGGCCAGGCCACGCGCAGCCAGGAGGCGGCGGATGAGGGTGGTGCGGGACTGGCGCACGCTCAGGGCAGGCGGCGGCACGATGGCCGCGCGTGGCAGGGACACAGACGGTATCTCGTCCAGGCCGGCGATGCGCAGCACCTCCTCAAGCAGGTCGCATTCCGGCTCGATCAGGGTTGCACCCTCCGCCGCGTCGCTGGCGCGGCCGGGATCGAGCGTTGCGGGTTGCTCCAGGTCAGTGGTGCCGGCGACGTCGTTGCGCCAGGACGGGACGTCCACCACGATCCGCTCCGCGTCGCGCGCGACGGTGGCAAAGCCGAGCTGGCCGAGTATGTCTTCTGTCCGCCCGTGTGGCAGGGAGAGGCCGCCCAGGCCGGCAATGCGTTCGAATCGCAAGCTAGCCTGGCGGCGCCAGGCCGGCTCTGCACCGGCCGCCACTACCGTGCCGGGTTCGCCGCCACAAAGCTGCAGTATCAGGGCGGTAGCTGCTTCGACTGCATCGGGCAGCAAAGCCGGATCGATGCCGCGCTCAAAGCGCTGGCGGGCGTCGGTGCTGATCTGGTGGCGCCGTCCGGAGCGCGCGATCACCACGGGGTCGAACAGCGCGCATTCCAGGAAGACGTGGGTGGTGGCCTCCGTGCTGCCTGTCGCCTCGCCGCCGACGATGCCGGCGAGCGAGATGGCGCCGCTCGCGTCAGCGATGACCAGGTCGTCCGGCCCAGCGGTGACGTCACGCCCGTTAAGGGCGCGGAAGACCTCCGTGGCACCTCGGCGCAAGGTGAGCGTGCTGCCCGAAAGGCGTTCCGCATCAAAGACGTGCAGCGGTCGGCCGAGATCGTAGGTGAAGAAGTTGGTGACATCGACCAGCGCGCTGATCGGGCGCAGGCCGATGGCCGTCAGGCGCTGCTTCAGCCAGTCAGGGCTTGGACCGTTGCGCAGATTGCGTATGCTGCGCCCGAGTACCCAGGGGCAGGCTTGCGGCCATTCGATGGACCAGTGCAGGGCGGTCTCGAACGCGGCCGGAACAGCCGGCGCGGACCAGGTGTTCAGCTTGCCCAGGCCGGCGGCGGCCAGGTCACGTGCCACGCCGCGCACGCTGAGCGCGTCACCACGGTTCGGCGTGACGCCGATCTCGATCACCGGGTCGTCCAGCCCGGCCCAGGCGGCATAGGGCTCGCCTACGGGCGTGCCGTCCGGCAGTTCCAGGATGCCGTCATGCTCGTCGCCGAGCGCCATCTCGCGTGCGCTGACCAGCATGCCTGCCGACTCTACGCCGCGTATCTTGCCAATCTTCAGCATGATGCCGGAGCCGGGGATGACGGCGCCAGGCGGGGCGAACACCACGTGCAGGCCGGTGCGCGCGTTCGGCGCGCCGCACACCACGCCGATCTCGGCCCCTGTGCCGGCATCGACGCGGCAGACCCGCAGGCGGTCCGCATCGGGATGCTGCACGGCCTCGATGATTCGCGCGGTGCGGAACGGGGCGAGGGCGGCTGCACGGTCCTGCACGGTCTCTACCTCCAGGCCGATGCTGGAGAGCGTGGTGGTGATCGCGTCCAGGCTCGCCTGGGTGTCCAGATGGGTGCGCAACCAGGAAATCGGGAACTTCATCCCGCGACCCCCTCGTGCAGGCTGGCCGGCGTGAACGGGCTGGTCGCGTAGTGGCGCAGCCAGCGCAGGTCGCTTTCATAGAACGGGCGCAGATCCGGCATCCCGTGCTTGAGCATCGTGATGCGCTCCATGCCCATGCCAAAGGCGAAGCCCTGCCACTGGCGCGGGTCGATGCCGCAATTGGCCAGCACTTTCGGGTGCACCATGCCGCTGCCGAGTATCTCAAGCCAATCCGTGCCGCCGCCGATCTCGCCGGTGCGGCGGCTCCAGCCGATATCGACCTCCATGCTCGGCTCGGTGAACGGGAAGTAGCTGGCGCGGAAGCGGACGGGCAGGGTGGCGATGCCGAAAAAGGCGCGTAGGAAATCGGTGAGACAGCCCTTCAGGTGGCCCAGCGTGATGTCACGGTCGATCACCAGGCCCTCGCACTGGTGGAACATGGGCGAGTGCGTCGCGTCGTGGTCCGCGCGATATGTGCGGCCCGGCACGATGACGCGTATCGGCGGTGGCTGGTCCAGCATGGTGCGCACCTGGACCGGGCTGGTGTGGGTGCGCAGCACGCGCGGCGCGCCACCACCCACGCCGGGCAAATAGAAGGTGTCGTGGTCGTCGCGCGCCGGGTGGTGGCCTGGGATGTTAAGGGCGGAGAAATTGTGCCAATCGGACTCGATGTCAGGCCCTTCGGCCACGCTGAAGCCCATGGCGCCGAAGATGGCGGTAATCTCCTCAAGCGTGCGGCTGATCGGGTGTATGCTGCCTGGCGTCTCCGGCCTGGGCGGCAGGGTGATGTCTATCCGCTCGGCAGCCAGCCTGGCGGTAAGCGCCTCGGCCTCGAGTGCCACACGGCGCGCCTCGATCTCGGCGGCCAGTTCGTCCTTCAGTCGGTTCAGCGCGGCCCCACGCTCCCGGCGCGCTTCGGGCGCGGTCCTGCCGAGTTCCTTCAGCATCGTGGTCAGCGTGCCGGATTTGCCTACCGTGCTTACGCGTATGGCGTCCCACGCACGTAGATCGGTCGCCTGCGACAGCGCCGCGCTGGTGGCGGCGCGCAGGTCGTCCAGGTCGTTGAGCATT
>CAXTVW010000243.1:0-4211 GCA_964247675.1 uncultured Acetobacteraceae bacterium | reverse complement strand
TCAGCGTGGTGATACGCTCCACCCTGGTGCAGATGCGCACGCCGGACGGGATGCGCGGGCGCGTGGCGGCCGTGAACCTGCTGTTCATCGGGTCGTCCAACCAGTTGGGCGAATTCGAGAGCGGGACCTTGGCGGCTCTGGCGGGCGCGATGCCGGCGGTGGTGATCGGGGGGTTGGGGACGTTGGTGGTGGCTGGTGTTTGGGCCGGGTTGTTTCCGGGGCTGCGGCGATTGGATCGGATCTTGGCTTCGGACGGGTAAGCGCGTGTCGCGGCACCTGAACGCCCGTAGCGCGCTCCAAACGGCGCGGCTGTTTGCGGCCGCGACACTCCGTTACCAACCGCTTGCGCCCGGCGTGACCGAAACGACACAACGTTGCATCAAGGCTTGAACACAGCGCTGGGCCGATGCCAGAAGCCGTTGCAGTATCGGAGGCGAAACCATGCATAGCCTGACCCGTCTCGCGCTGTTGGCGGCCACCCTGGTGGCGTCGTCGGCGGCGCCTGCCCTGGCCGGCGACTGGGACTCCGACACTGCCCGCATACTCGGCGACCCCAGCTTCCTGCCGCTCGCAGGCGAGATCGAAGGCAGCTTCAGCTACACATACCAGGCGGACAAATACGATTTCCAGAGCGCAGGCCGAGCCGCCGACCTGCTGCCGCCCTCGTCCTTCAGGCGCGACGATAACGACTTCCTTCCCCAGCTGCGCTTCGGCATCACCGACGACATCTCCGTCTTTGCGAATCTCGGTTTCGGCAATTCGCGCAACCAGGAAGATTATGTCTACGACAGGCTAGTCCTGGGAACACCGATACATGTTGTGCGGACCGGGGCACAGACGAACTTCCGCACTATCGGCGCGAACGACCCGACATTCGGCGCCACCTGGCGCTTCATCGACCAGGCATATGCGCCGGTCAGCGTCGATCTCACCGGCTCGTATTCCCCCGACATCTTCCAAGCCCGCGCGGCCAACCGGCTGACCACCGGTAGCGAGGCCACAGGCGGCCAGTCCGGCATCGTGCAACTCGCAGTCTCGCGCGAAATGACGCGCCTGACCGTGCGCGCCTATGGCTACTTCGGCTACGACGGGCGACGCAACGAGATTGCTGATGGCGGCTTCGCGGACCTGCGCAGCGCGCCGCACGCTTTCTACACGGCGGGGCTGGACACCCAGACGCGCCTCACGTCCTGGCTGGCGGTGGACGCCGGTGTCAGCGCGCAACAGGCTGTGCGTTTCGACCGCGAAACCATCGAGAACAGCGTTGACACCCCGATCACCATCGAGCCGAGCGGGGCGATATCGCCCTATGCCGGACTCGTGGTGCCGATTCTGGGCCAGCACGTCGTCGGCGAAGCGCTCTACCAGCATGATTTCGTCGACAACGAGAAGCAATTCAGTCCGTTCGGCGTCGACCAGCGCTACTTCCACCAGCAGAGCAACCTCTACACCGCGCGCGTGCTGTTCGCGTTCGGCGGCGCACCCGCGGCGCTGCCCGCCGCCGCGCCGGTTGCCGTGGCCGCGGCTGGCACGCCGCTCGAGGGCCCCGCGCGCACTTTCCTGGTGTTCTTCGATTGGGACCGTGCGGACCTGACCGCACGCGGCAGCCAGATCGTGGCCGAAGCCGCCCGGTTATCGACCCGCATGCAGACGACCCGTATCGAGGTGAGTGGCTACACCGACCTGTCTGGCACCGCCGCCTACAACCAGCGCCTGTCGGTGCGCCGGGCGCAGAGCGTGGAGGCCGAACTGGTGCGCGATGGCGTTGCGCGCGGCAACATCAGCATCCACGGTTTTGGCGAGAGCAATCCGCTGGTGCAGACGGCCAGCGGTGTGCGCGAGCCGCAGAACCGGCGGGTAGAGATCGTTCTGAGATAATAACCAACCGCCTGAAATGCTGGACCTGTTTAAGGCCAGGGGCGCTGCCCCTGGACCTCGCTAAGGACAATCGTCCTTAGAACCTGTTTTCCAGCACAGCCTAACAAATAGGGGTCTGGGGCCTCGAGACCCCAGCGGGGTTTGGAGCAGAGCCTGCGCCTTACTTACCCAGAGCCGCGCCCACACTCCCATTCGCCAGAGACATCGCCATCAGCATGTCCACGATCCCGCCCGCCCCCTTTTCCCCGCCTCCCATGACGATCTGCGGCACCAGAGGCTGGCTGGCGTGCTGCATCGCGTCGGCCGCGATCTGCGCTATCATCTTGCGCAGCGCCACTTCCGGGCCGCCGAGCGCGTCGGCCTGCGCCTTGGTGGCGGAGGCTTCCGCCTCGCCCACAGCGCGTATGCGGTCCGCCTCAGCCTGGCCGCTCACCCGCGTGCGTTCGGCCTCGGCGGACGCGGTGATCTTGATGCCTTCCGCCTCGCGGCCGCGGCGCTGGAGCTGCGCCTCGCCTTCATTCTGGGCCACCGCGATGGCCACTTTGGACGCGGTCAGCGCGGTCTGCTGCTGGGCGATGGCGCGCGCCTCGTTCAGCTCGCGTTCCTTCAGGGCGGCTTCCTGCTGGCTGGCGTAGGTAGCGGCCTGCTCGCGGGCCACCTGGCGTATGCGCAGCTGCTCGAAGACGGTGTCGATGTGCTTGTCGCCCACCATCGCGCGCGGGGTGCCGATCATCACCTCCATCACCTGCAGGCGGTATTTCTGGAAGCGCAGTTTCATCTCGCCCAGCGCTTTCGCCTGCAGCTCCGCGCGTTTGCCCACCAGCTCGATCAGCGTCATCTCCTGGGCGGCGTCCTTGAACCAGGCGCTCACCATCGGGTCCAGAGTCTGGTCCACCAGCTTGCCGATCTCGGCGAACTGCTGGACCACGTAGGGCGCGTCGTCCTGGGCGATGTGCACCACGATCGAGAGCGGCAGGATCGGCTCGAACGCGTCCCGTGTGATCAGGCGTATCTCGGACAGGTTCTGGTCGAAATTGTGCATGTCCGTGGTCGAGTTCTCTATCCAGCGGAGCTGGAAGTTCGTCGTCGGCACCAGCTTCACGTCCTGCGCGAACGGGTTGATGGCGTATTTGCCCGGCTGCAGCGGCGTCTGCCACACGCCGCGCTGGCCAGGTGCCACCAGCCGGCCGTGGCGGTAATCCTCGCCTGACAGGTCGTCGCCTTTCGGGCCGGTGTAGCTGACCACCACGCCCACGTTGCCTATGCCGATCTGCGTCTTGGTGGTCATCTCCACCGTGGCGAACAGGCGGTTGATGTAATACGTGCCTTCCACCAGCACCTGTTCCTGCCGGCCGCGGCGCCCGCCGGCGGCCAGGAAGCGCGGTATGTCCTGGAACGAGTTGTGGAACGCCGCGGGCTGGCGCGCGTCGGTGCCCACGGTGGGGGCGATGATCTCCTCGTGCTCCAGCGCCGGGCCGTCCTGCACCGTTACCACCGCCACGCGATCCCCTTCGATCACCACGGGGGTGTAGCCCTGGCGGGACGTGATCAGCGCATGCAGCTGGCTCGCCTTGTCAGCGTCGCCCACGGCGATCTGGCTGACGCCCTCGTCCGTCAGCACCACGAACAGCGCGGTGTTGATGGCGTAGGTGCCGGCGCGCAGGATGCGCCGCTGCGGGCCGCCCTGGCCGCCTTGCGCCAGGAAGGCGGCCGCGTCGCTGGGGTCCACGTCGGCCGGCCAGGCGGCGAGCGCCTGGCCTTCGGCGAGCGGGGCGCCGGTGCGGGCGAACAGGTAGCCGATGCTGCGCACGGTGATCAGCTTCTGCTTGTGCACGCGGTACTGGAACGGCATGAAGCGGTGCCAGCCGCCCTTGATGGTGCGCGGCAGGAAGCCGGGGCCGCCCTGCAGCGCCATGAAGCCGGAAGCGGTGCCGCCGCGCAGCGCCCATTTGCGTTCGACGACGCCGAAGCCGTCGTTTTCGATGAAGACGAAGGTGCGTCCTGCGACGAGAAGCAGGATCAGCGCGAGCACCGCCAGGATCACATAGACCCAGATCTGCTCGGTGGGGGTAAGCATGGAAAGGCGTCCGGCTCGCCCCGGGATGGGGCTCGGGGGGAGGAAACGACGGGCGCGGCCGTTTTGCAATCGACATGTTGCATTGCAGGACAAGGCGGTTTGCATGGGCAACGGGGTTGTTGTCCGGCGCGGATGTCAGGATAGAAAGCCAGGCAAGCAGTTCCTTTTTAAAGAAAACGGACCCGATGCTTTCCGGGGCGCGTGTTTCAGCAGCCGCCGACAGGGAGCAAAAGTTTTTTGCTTCTTTTTTCCAAAA
>CAXTVW010000242.1:0-4277 GCA_964247675.1 uncultured Acetobacteraceae bacterium | reverse complement strand
TCTTCGGCGGCAGCGTCAACTGGCACCTGATGCGGCTGATGGACGAGCTGCTCGAGACCAAATGCGGGAGCGCGAAGCATGACGCACTGACCGCGATGCAGGCGAACTGGGCAACCGAGCCGTGCGCCGCCGCCAGCTTCACCGAGCTCAAGCGCTGGGCCGACAACTACACGCTCAAGCCGTTCATGGGGCTCGCCGACGACCAGGCGCAGGGCCTGTTCTATGCCGGGCGCGCGGCGATGATCCTCGAAGGCGACTGGTTCGTGCACATGATACAGTCGCACGCCGACATCTCGAACTTCGGGCTGTTCCTGTTCCCGACCGGCACCGGCCGGCTGTATTTCTTCAGCGAATATTTTTATGTCAGCGCGCGCAGCCCGAACCAGGCGGTGGCGGCGGCCTTTCTCGACTTCATCACCTCGCCGGCCGAGCAGCAGAAGCATCTCGGCCAGTTCGGGACGACCTCGGTGGACAAGGGGATCGACTACAGCGGCCGAACCGCGCCGCTCGACTCGCAGTGGAACCACATTCTGGCCAACACGACCGGCACCTTCGTGAATGGCGACCAAGCCTTCCCGCTCGATGTGACAACGGAATACTGGCGGATCATCAACGCCGTCGCCAGCGACACCATGCAGCCCACGGCGGCAGCGACTGCGATGCAGACCTTCATCACCAACCGCCACCACTGACCGGGATGCCGGCTGCATCAGGCGCCGGTCGGAGCCGGCTGAGCGCGCGCTCGCAGGCGATCATCCTGCTGGCCCCTGCATTGCTCTCCTACGGCATCTTCGCCGTGCTGCCGTTCCTCGACGTGATCCGCCTGAGCGTCATGCGCTGGGACGGGCTGTCGCCGCATGCCGAGTTCATCGGCCTGGCCAACTACCGGTCGATCTTCACCCAGGATGCGGTGTTCTGGGCCGCGTTCGACAACACCGCGATCTGGACCATCCTGTCGGTGCTGGTGCCGCCCTCAATCGGCTTCGGGCTGGCGCTCGGCCTGAACCAGAACCTGCGCGGCCGTTCGGTGCTGCGCGCGTTGTTCTACCTGCCGGTGATCATCGCGCCGATTGCGGTGGCGACCATGTGGCGCTGGATGTACGACCCGTTCTTCGGGATCGTGAATGCACTTCTCACCGATGCCGGCCTTCAGGGGCTGATCCAGGACTGGCTCGGCAACCGGCGCGTGGCGCTGTATGCGGTCTTCGTTGCGTATACTTGGCAGACCGCCGGCTTCAGCATGGTGCTGTTCCTCGCCGGGCTGCAGAATGTTTCGCCGACCCTGGTCGAGGCGGCGAAGCTCGACGGCGCCAACCGCCCGCAATGCTTCCGCCATGTCACCCTGCCGGCGCTGGGCTCGACGATCACCGTCGTGATCGTGCTATCGCTGATCAACTCGTTCCGGACGTTCGACATCGTCTACGGCATGACGCATGGCGGCCCGGCACAGTCAACGCAGTTGCTAGCCCTCTGGGCATACTGGCAGTCGATGCAGTTGCACGATTTCGGCAAGGGCAGCGCGATCGCCGTGGTGCTGCTGGCGATCACTGCGGTGATCGTCATCCCCTACCTGCGCTGGACGCATCGCCGCGAAGAGCAGGCGGTTTGAGGCGCATGAGGTTCCACCGTCCCGACTGGTTCCTGGTCGCCCTCTGGGCGATCCTGGTCGTGGGCGCGGCGCTATGGGTAGCGCCGTTCGTGTTCATCTTGCTGACGTCGATCAAGACGGAAGCCGAGATCTACGGCTCGACGGTGTTCGCGCTGCCGATACATCCGGCCTGGGGTAACTACGCGCGCGCCTGGGGCCGGGGCAACTTCGCGGCGACGTTCCTGAATAGCGTGATCATCACCTGCATCAAGGTGCCGCTCGGGCTGCTGGTATCGGCAATGGCGGCCTACGCACTGGCGCAAATGCGCATACGCGGCCGCAACGCGCTGTTCCTGGCGATCCTGTTCGGCACCATGATCCCGTTCCAGGTGCTGCTGGCGCCTTTGTTCAGCCTGGTGAACTCGCTTGGCCTGATCAATAGCTATGTCGGCGTGATCCTGCCGTACATCGCCTTCGGCGTGCCGTACCAGGTGTTCGTGCTGCGCGGGTTCTTCCGGCATGTCCCGAAGGAGATGACCGAAGCGGCACTGCTCGACGGCGCCGGCCATATCACGATCTTCTGGCGCATCTTCATGCCGCTGTCGCTGCCGGCGCTGGCGGCCCTGGTGATCCTGGATTTCGTGGCGACCTGGAACGAGTTCGCGATGGCGCTGGTGATCCTGCAGGATTCCGGCCGGTGGACGCTGCCGCTCGGGCTGATGAGCTTTCAGGGTCAATTCTCCAGCGCCTACGGCCAGCTCAACGCCGCCATCGTGATGACCGTGCTTCCGGCGGCGATCGTGTACCTGATCTTCCAGCGATACTTCATCAGCGGCCTCACAGCCGGAGCGGTCAAGGAGTGACCCGAGTGACGCAGACTGCGACGGCTACCCCGCTCTGGGGCGTGTTCGAGACTTCGTTCCAAGGAGTATACGACGGCAATCCGCATCACGACGTAACGCTCGAGGTGGTGTTCAACATGCAGGGCCGCACGGTGGTCGTGCAGGGCTACCACGATGGCGGCGAGACCTGGCGGTTGCGGCACATGCCCGATGCGGTGGGGGAATGGCGCTACGTCACCCGCTGCAACATCTCGGTCCTCGACGGGCTGGTCGGCGGCTTCACGTGCGGGCCGGCGGAAGCGGGTGCGCATGGGCCGGTGGCAGTACGCAACGACTTCCATTTTGCGCACGCCGACGACACGGCGTATTTTCCGTTTGGGACCACCTGCTACGCCTGGACGCACCAGCCGCTGGCAATGCAGGAGCAGACGCTGGCGACCCTGGCGTCAGCCGGCTTCAACAAGCTGCGCATGGGGGTTTTCCCCAAGCACTATATCTATAGCGAGAACGAGCCGCTGCACCGCATGTTCGAGCTCGATGCCAACGGGCGGGAGAATTTCGATCGCCCGAACCATGCGGCCTTCCGGCATCTCGAGCAGCAGGTCGAGGCGCTGATGCGGCTCGGTATCGAAGCCGACATCATCATTTTCCATCCCTATGATCGCTGGGGTTACTGCTCGATGTCGGAGGCCCAGGACCTTGCCTACCTGCGCTATCTGGTTGCCCGCCTCGGCGCGTACCGCAACGTCTGGTGGTCGCTCGCCAACGAGTACGACTTCCTGCTCGACGTGAAGCCACTTCCGCTCTGGGACCGGTTCTGCCAGCGCATCCGAGACTGGGACCCGTATAGCCACCTGATGTCGATCCATAACGGCGAGGTGTCGATGAAGTACAACCATCGCCAGCCCTGGATCACACATGTCTCAGTGCAAGACTGGGACGTGAAGCGCACCTCGGAGTGGCGCCTGGAGTGGGGCAAGCCGCTGGTCAACGACGAGATGGAATACGAGGGCGACATCCCCCGCCCGTGGGGCAACATCTCGGCGCGTGAGCTGGTCCACCGCTTCTGGCTGACGGTGGTGCGCGGCGGCTATGGCGGGCACGGCGAGACCTACCTGCAGGACGAGGACCTGCTGTGGTGGGCCAAGGGCGGCATGCTGCGTGGCGAGAGCGCGCCGCGCATCGCCTTCCTGCGCCGCCTGATCGAGGAGGATGTCGTCTCGGGCCTGACGCCACTTTCCGAGGACGGGCGATGGGAATTCTCCCGCGTGTCTGGCGCCCGGGATGGCAACTATCGCCTGCTGTATTTCGGGGAGCACCAGCCCGCGCATTGGGCGATCGGCTTGCCGATGCAGGATGGCGACTACGAGGTCGACCTGATCGACAGCTGGGAGATGACGATCACCCGCCTAGAGAAGTCGCTCCTGCCCGTCTCGCCGGCGTTGCGGCAACGCGGTGGCTTGCTGGCGGGAGGGGCACCGGAGGCAGCATTCGGAGTGCGGCTTCCTGGCAAGCCGTGGCAAGCGGTGCGGGTGAGATGGGCAAAACCTTCTATAGTAAACGCTCCAGCGTGCTGCTGAAGAAGGCGGCCGGAGCAGCTTTCTCGGAATGGCGAGGTCGGCGGTTCTTACAGTCCGCTTTGCTGTTCTGCCTGCGCCGGATAGAGAAGCGTCAGCCCGTATTGCATTCCATATACCGATTGTGGCAGCGATGCGGAGGACGGAAGGCGCTCAACCTGAGAGGACTAGCTACTAATACTGTCAGTTTTGAAGTCTGTAGTCCTGACATGCGAAAGTTATCGGGCATACGTAGTCATAGAAGTGCTTACCGCGCCTTAGAGGGGCTTG
>CAXTVW010000241.1:0-4319 GCA_964247675.1 uncultured Acetobacteraceae bacterium | reverse complement strand
CGAACGGGTAGCCGCGGCCGCGCTCGATCTCCAGGATCCAGTTGGTGACGTTGTCCAGGAAGTAGCGGTCGTGGGTCACGACCATGACGGTGCCTTCGTAGTCGCGCAGCGTCTTCTCCAGCCAGGAGACGGATTCCGCGTCCAGGTGGTTGGTCGGCTCGTCGAGCAGCAGCAGGTCCGGCTTTTCCAGCAGCAGGCGGCAGAGGGCGACGCGCCGGCGTTCGCCGCCGGAGAGCTTGGTGACGTTGGCGTCCGGCGGCGGGCAGCGCAGCGCGTCCAGCGCGATCTCGATGCGGCGGTCGAGGTCCCAGCCGTCCTCGGCGTCGATCTTCTCCTGCAGCGTGGCCTGCTCGGCCAGCAGCGACTCCATCTCGGAATCCTCCATCGGCTCGGCGAAGCGGTCGGAGATGGCGTTGAAGCGGGTGAGCGCGGCCTGCAGCGGGCCGAACGCCTCGGCCACGTTCTCCGCCACCGTCTTGGTGGGGTCCAGGTAGGGCTCCTGGCTGAGGTAGCCGACGCGCGCGCCTTCGGCGGCAAAGGCCTCGCCGCCGTACTCCGTCTCGATGCCGGCGATGATCTTCATCAGCGTGGATTTGCCGGCGCCGTTGACGCCGAGCACGCCGATCTTCACGCCAGGCAGAAAAGAGAGCGTGATGCCTTTGAACACCTCGCGGCCGCCCGGGTAGGACTTGGTGAGGTCCTTCATGACGTAGACGTACTGGTAGGCGGCCATAGCGGGGCTCCGGACGGTCGGGCGGGAGGGTGGTGTCTAATCGCGGGAAGCAAGAAAGCAAGCGTCGCGCATCTGTCCGCAAGTCCGCGACAGCCAGGTAAAAGTTTTTTGCTTCTTTTTTTCAAAAAAGAAGGCCTTGCTTGCTTACCCTTTCGCTCCCACCCCCGACCTCCTCTCGCATGGCGACCATCTCAGACCTGGACCCCGCGGTGTTCGGCAAGGCCGACCCCTCGCCGGACAGCCTGTTCTACGAGCAGCCGCGCTTCGTGACGCACATAGACGACGGCGCCATCGCCGCTGTCACCGCGGTGTATCGGGAGGTGCTGCCGGCAGGCGAGGACATACTGGATTTGCAGAGCAGCTGGATCAGCCACCTGCCGGACGATGTCGCCTATGCGAGCGTGGTGGGGCACGGGATGAATGCCGCGGAGCTGGCGGGCAACCCGCGCCTGGCCCGGTGGTTCGTGCAGGACCTGAACGCCAACCCGGTCCTGCCGCTTGCCGGTGCGAGCTTCGACGCAGCGTGCGACTGCGTGTCCGTGCAATACCTGCAGCAGCCGGTGGCGGTGTTCCGCGAGGTGGCGCGCGTGTTGCGTCCGGGCGCGCCGTTCGTGGTGTCGTTTTCGAACCGGTGCTTCCCCACCAAGGCGGTGGCGATCTGGCAGGCGCTGAGCGGCGCGGACCAGCAGCGCCTGGTGGCGGCCTACATGGCGGAGGCGGGGTTCCTGGGCGTGTCGGGACGGAGCCACGTGCCGGCCAGGGGCGATCCGCTCCTCGTGGTTGTGGGGCAGGCGCCCGCCGGAGCGTAACCGGAAAGGCCTTCCTTGCTGTAACTTGGCAGCCCCCCACCGCCCGCCTACGGTGCGGCCCGCCACCCCAAAGGACCTCGCCCGTGATCGCACAAGCCCGGCGCACCCTCCCGTTCCTCGCCGGCCTGCTGCTGTGCTCCACCGCGCTGGCCGCGCCGCCAGGCCCGTCCGGCGCCGTGCCGGACAACGTGCTGCGCGCCACGCTGGATAACGGCCTGCGCGTGGTCATCGTGCCGGACCATCTGGCTCCCGTCGTCACCACCGAACTCAACTACCTCGCCGGCTCGAACGACGCGCCTTCCGGCTTCCCAGGCACCGCGCACGCGCTGGAACACATGATGTTCCGCGGTGCGAAGGACCTGGACCGCGACCAGCTCAGCGAGCTCGGCGCCCTGCTCGGCGGCGACTACAACGCGGACACGACCGAGACCGTCACCCAGTATTTCTACACCGTGCCGGCCGCCAACCTGCCGGTGGCGCTGCACGTGGAAGCCCTGCGCATGCGTGGCCTGGACCTCGACCAGGCGGACTGGGACAAGGAGCGCGGCGCCATCGAGCAGGAAGTCAGCCGGGACCTGTCGTCGCCGATCTACACCTACCTCTCCCAGCTGCAATCCATCCTGTTCGCCGGCACGCCCTACGAGCACGATGCGCTGGGCACCCGCCCGTCCTTCGACAAGACCGATGCCAAGCTCCTGCGCAGTTTCTATGACCACTGGTACGCGCCGAACAACGCGATCCTGGTGATCGCCGGCGACGTGGACCCGCCCGCCGCACTCGGCCAGGTGAAGCAGTATTTCGCCGCCATTCCGCGCCAGGACGTCCCGCCGCATGCGCCGGTCACCGAAAGCCCGGTGCTGCCGAAGGCGCTTTCCCTGCCCACGGACCTGCCGATCGGGCTGGTGACGCTGGCCTACCGCATGCCCGGCCTTACCTCGAAGGATTTCGCCACCGCCGACATACTCAGCGACGTGCTGGGCAGCGAGCGCGGCGCGCTCTACGCCATGGTGCCGGCCGGCCACGCACTGCTTGCCGAATTCGCGTTCCAGCCGAAAGCCGATGTGGGCTTCGGCCTCGCCGCGGCCGCGTTCCCGAAGGGCGGCGATCCGAAGCCTGTGCTGGACGAGATGAAATCCATACTCGCCAACATCGCGAAGAACGGCGTGCCGGCCGACCTGGTCGCGGCCTCGCAACGCCAGGAGGTCGCCCAGCTCGCCTTCAAGAACGACAGCATCTCCGGCCTGGCGGAAAGCTGGTCCAACGCGCTGGCGTTCCGTCACGCCAACTCGCCCGACGACGTGGCGAGCGCCTACCAGGCGGTCACCGTCGCCGACGTGAACGCGCTGGCCGCCAGGCTTCTCGATCCCGCCCATGCGGTGACCGCGATACTCACGCCGCAGGATTCCGGCAAACCCGTTGCCGGCAAGGGCTTCGGCGGCGAGGAAAGCTTCGGCGGCGCGCCCAGCAAGCCCGTCAAGCTGCCGCAATGGGCCAGCGAGGCGCTGGAGACTCTGCATCTGCCAGACCTCGGAACGCCGCCGCAGGTGGAGATCCTGCCGAACGGCCTCAAGCTGATCGTCCTGCCGGAACATATCGGCCGCACCATTTCCGTGTTCGGCCAGGTCCGCCAGGTGACCGAGATAGAGGAACCCAAAGGCAAGGACGGCGTGGCCGAGCTGACCGCCAAATTGTTCGATTACGGGACCAAGGTTCACGATCGGCTGGACTACCAAAAGGCGCTGGACGACATCGCGGCGCAATCCAACGCCGGCAGCCGCTTCGCGTTGAAAGTGCTCACGCCCGAATTCGAACACGGCATGTCCCTGCTGGCGGAAGCCGAATTGCAGCCGGCGTTCCCCGAACAGGATTTCACCATCGTGCGCCAGCAGACGGCGCAGACGCTGTCCGGCCTGCTGCACAGCCCGGACTACCTGTTCAAGCGCGCCGTGCAATCGGCCATCCTGCCGCCCACCGACCCCAGCCTGCGCCAGCCCACACCGGATTCCGTCATGGGCCTGAAGCTGGATGACGTACGCGCCTATTACGCGAACGCCTATCGCCCTGACCTGACCACGATCATCGTCGCCGGCGACACCACGCCGGAACAGGCCCGCCAAGTGGTCGAGCGCACCTTCGGCGCCTGGCACGCCACCGGCCCGAAGCCCGACATCGACCTGCCGCACGCCCCGCTGAGCAAACCCACCGCCGAACACGTGCCCGACAGCTCCAACCTGCAGGACAGCGTGTCGCTCGCGGAAACCATCGACCTGCCCGTCACAAATCCGGACCGCTTCAACCTGATGGTCGGCAACACCATCCTGGGCAGCGGCTTCTCCTCACGCCTGTACCGAGACCTGCGCGTGCGCACCGGCTACGTGTACAACGTGGAAAGCCAGCTCGACTGGACCCGCAGCCGCTCCATCTACCATGCCAGCTTCGGCGCCGACCCCGACAAGGTCGGCCGCGCCCGCGCAGCCCTCGTCGCCGACATCAAGGACCTGCAAAACAACGCCGTGAACGACACCGAGCTGAACCGCGCCAAGGCTCAGCTTCTGCGCCGGCTGCCGATGCAGAGCGCCAGCGTGGACGGGCTGGCGGCGCTGGATCTGCGGCTGATCGATCTGAACATCCCGCTGAACACGCCGCAGATCGCGGCACAGCATTTCTATGATGCTTCGTCCGACCAGGTGAAGGCGGCGTTTGCCAAGTATCTGCGGCCGGATGATCTGGCGCAGGTGGTCAAGGGGCCGCAGGTTACGCAGTAAGAAGCAAGCAAG
>CAXTVW010000240.1:0-4377 GCA_964247675.1 uncultured Acetobacteraceae bacterium | reverse complement strand
AATAAAAGTTTTTTGGTTCTTTTTTTCAAAAAAGAACTGCTTGCTTTCTTACCAAGTCGCCAAGTCGCCCAACTAACAAACCAGAACGAGGACGCGCACCGTGCTGCTGGATACCGCCACCTACCAAGACGACGAAATCCTGACCGCACCCGCGCCCAAGCGCCGCACCAAACGCCACTCCCGCACCCTGCCGCTGCGCGTCGGCACCCGCCGCTCGCCGCTGGCCCTTGTGCAGACACGGAATTTCCTCGAGTTGCTGCGCGGCGTCTGCCCCGTCCTGCGCGGCATGGACGTCTTCGAGGAACACGCCATCCAGACCACCGGCGACGCGGTGCAGGACCGGCGCCTAGCAGATATTGGCGGCAAGGGCCTGTTCGCCAAGGAGATCGACGAGGCACAGATCGCCGGCCGCATAGACTTCGCCGTGCACAGCTTGAAAGACCTGGAGACCAAGCTCCCCCCGGGCATCGTGCTGGCCTGCACGCTGAAGCGCGAGGACGCGCGCGACACGCTGATCTTCGGCCACCCCGTCGAACACAACGACGATCCCTACGCCGCCCTCCCGCACGGCGCGCTCGTCGGCACCTCCTCGGTCCGCCGCCAGGCGCAATTGCTGCACGCGCGGCCCGACCTGCGCATGGCGCTGATACGCGGCAACGTGCAGTCCCGCCTGTCCAAGGTGCGTGCCGGCGACTGCCAGGCGAGCCTGCTGGCGCTGGCCGGCCTTAAGCGCCTCGGCATGGAACACGAAGCCTCCGTCATCCTGGACACCGAAATCATGGTTCCTGCCGCCGCCCAGGGCATCGTCGGCGTCACCGTGCACGAGGACGACATCGAACTGCTGGAAATGCTCTCCGCCATCGAGGACCCGCAGGCCCGCGCCGTTGCGACCGCGGAACGCGCGCTGCTGGGCGTGCTGGACGGCAGCTGCCACACGCCGATCGGCGGCCACGCGCGCATCCTGCCGAACGGAAGACTGCACATCGTGGGCCTAGTCGCGCGCGCCGACGGCACGTTCCTGCTGCGGCGCTCGCTGGAGGGGCTGCCGAAGGACGCCGAGCGTATCGGGATGGAGCTGGGGGCATCGTTGAAGGCGGATACGCCAGCGGATGTGTTCCTATAAGGTACAGCGAACAATTTCAAAAAACCGGCAAATCGTGCTTGTCCGCATCGGCGACGGGCCTGTGTCTCCAAACGAACATGCATCCTATCATTGCCGTTCCGTAACGACGATCTACGGGCTTGACCGACGCGCGTTCGCGGTTCGCAGAAGGCGTCAAGACCTCAGGAAGCGGCAAGAGCGCCAAGGGCTGTCTTCTTGCGAGTGGCGGTTTCTACGCCGGGCGTCGTCCGCAGTGCGTCAGGAGCATTCAAGGTAAAGCCGGCTCTGATATCTCGCCGATCTTAGGGACAAATCTTCATGGTGCAGAAAGACACATGCTGCAGCAAAATGCTCTCAAGCCACCCGAGGGTTCAGCCGAACGATCGCCCAATTCAGCCAGAAGGCGAAGCTCACCCAAACCAGATAAGGCACAAACAGCCAGCTCGCCACCACCGAGTAAGGCCGCAGCCCGATCACCAGCGCCAGCACGGACACCCAGAGGAACGCGTTCTCCGCCAGCGCAAGATCCGGCCGCTTCAGTTTGAAGAACAGCGGGCTCCAGCACAGATGCAGCACCCAGTTCGCAGCAAACAGTAGCGCCACCTGCGTGCGCCCGGCCGCATCAGGCGCCCCGCGCCATGCCAGCACGCCGGCCACCGCCGCCGCCGTCAGGATCAGCGTCCAGGCCGGCCCGAACAGCCAGTCCGGCGGTTGCAGCCGCGGCTTGCGCAACTGGCGATACCAAGGCCCCACATCCGTCAGCAGCCCGCCGGCGCCGGCAAGCACAAGGGTCAACACCGCCGCTACAACTATGGTCCACATCGATACGTCTCTCCGGGTCGGCACGTCTGCGCAGGTCAGTGAAAGAAAACCAGTAAGGCAAGTAGTCCTTTTTTGAGAAAAAGGACCAAAAAACTTTTACTCCCCCCGCATTTGCACCAGCCGGATGCTTCCAAAGCAGCCGAAGCGCTTCAGCGTCGAGGTAGCAAAAGTTTTTTGCTTCTTTTTTCCAAAAAAGAAGGCCTTGACTTGCCTACTGCCTCTCGGGCCGAGGCCGAAGCAGCCACACCGACACCACCATCACCAGTATCAGCACCGCCAGCACCACCAGCTCCATCATCGAGGCCCGGAACAGCTTCTCCGCCGCCGCACTCATCGTGTCGTCCTTCGTCGTCTCCGACGATTGCAATGTGATCACCAGCACCCGCCGTATGGTGGCGATCAGCCCCACCACCAAAAATGGCTCGCAGGTCAGCTCGCCGGAGCGCATGGACGCGCGCACCGTGTGCAGGATCTCGATCACCATCAGCACGAACAGCAGCCGGTCCATCACCAGCAGGATCGCGTGCGTGCCGGTCCAGTCGGACAGCCCGGTCCAGAGCTGGTCCGCCGCGCCAAGCAGGCCGACCAGGGCGGCGAGGGACAGCAGCGCCCCCAGCGCCATGTAGGCGCTGTGCTCCACCCAGCTGAATGCTTCGGACGCCCGCGCGAGCAACCTGGCTTCTTCCGGCTTGCTTGCGTCCATCGTCTTCCCCGTGCCGCCTTGTCGGAAACCATGCGCTGGCCGGCATATTTCCGCAATTTCCAAGACCCTGCGCAACCGTGCTGGAAGGCGCGGGTTTGTGCCCTGCATCGTTTGCCGGGAAAACCGCGTTCACCAGCGTCGCGCGTCGCTGGGGGCCGGGTTACGTCTCAGGCCGCGGGCCGTGCGCCGAACAAGAAAATGGGAGAAGCAACGCCATGCCAAGAGCCCTAGTCCATGCGGCGCCAGTGCCGTCCACCCTGCGCGCGGCGCTGCTCGCCGCCACCGGCGCCACTGCCTGCGTGCTGGCCGCGGCCGCCGCCCACGGCGCCACGCCCGATCCGGCCCTCATCGAACACGGCAAATACCTGACGCTCGCCGGCGACTGCCAGGCCTGCCACACCGCGCCAGGCGGCACCCCGTTCGCCGGCGGCCTCTACATGAACACGCCGTTCGGCCCGATCTCCACGCCCAACATCACGCCCGACAACGACACCGGCATAGGCAAGATCACCGACGACCAGTTCGTCCGCGTATTCCACCAGGGCATCGGCATGAAGGGCGAGCACCTCTACCCCGTCATGCCGTTCCCCTGGTACACCAAGGTGACGCGTGACGACACGCTGGCAATCAAAGCCTACCTGTTCTCGCTGCAGCCGGTGAACGCCCCGCGCAAGCCGCTGAAGCTGGTCTTCCCGTTCAACATACGCGCCGCCCTGATCGGCTGGGACGCGGTGTTTCTCAAGGCGGGCGTGTTCAAGCCGGACCCGAAGCAGTCGGCCCAGGTCAACCGCGGCGCTTATCTTGTCCAAGGCCTGGAGCATTGCGGCGAATGCCACAACGGCAACAACCTGCTCGGCGACACCAACATGGCCGCCAGCCTGCGCGGCGGCCCGATCGACAAATGGTACGCACCTAACATCACTTCCGACAAGAAGGAAGGCATCGGCCGCTTCAGCAACGACCAGGTGTTCACCTACCTCAAGACCGGCACGGAAAAGGACATGGGCGTCGTGGTCGGCCCGATGTCGCAGACCATGCATGAGAGCCTGGGCAAGCTGACCGACGACGACCTGCACGACATCGTATTCTACCTCAAATCCACGCCTGCCAAGGAAGGCTACAAGGAGACGGAGCCGGTTGCCGGCACGGAACAGGTGGCCGTCAACGCGCAATCCTACCTGAACTACTGCGCCTCCTGCCACATGGAGAACGGCCAGGGCCTGGCCGGCGCGGTGCCGAAGCTGCAGGGCAACGGCGCAGTCACCGCGCAGGGGCCCGAGAACGTCATTCGCGTCATCGTCGGCGGCATACAGGCGCAAGGCAGCTACTCCGCCATGCCCGCCATCGGCGCGCGCATGACGGACGAGGAAGTGGCCGACGCCACCAATTACGTTCGCAAGGCGTGGAGCAACGGAGCGCCCGCCACGGTAGGGCCGGGCGAGGTCGCCACGTTGCGCAAGTCCACCCAGACCCTCATGGCCGACAACGCACCCGGCGGCTGCCCGAAGATCGCCGAAGGCGACACAGCGAAGGTCATCGCCCAACCGGACGTGCAGAAGATCCTCGCCGACACCACGGACGAGAACATCCTCACGAACGCCGAACAACTGATAACGAAAATGCGTGCCGGCGCGCCGCATGCCGCACAGGCGGACATCATCAACAGCCTTACCTTGGGATACTGCCCGGTCGTGGCCGCAAACAAGGCGCTGACCACGCAAGGCCAGCGGGCGGAGATGCTCGATGAGTT
>CAXTVW010000239.1:0-4453 GCA_964247675.1 uncultured Acetobacteraceae bacterium | reverse complement strand
TCGGCGAAAAAGCCCCACCGGAACAGCGCCAATGGCTTAAAGCCGGCGACCGGATTATCTCGAGCCTGGAAGGGCTGGGCGAACTCGTTGTCGATTTGGTCTGACGCGCGGAGAAGAAAGCAAGGCCTTCTTTTTTGAAAAAAAGAAGCAAAAAACTTTTATCTCCCCGCACCTGCAACATCCGGCTCCTTCCGGATAAAATCCGCCCTTGCAAATGCGTGGGGAACAAAAGTTTTTTGCTTCTTTTTTTCAAAAAAGAAGGCCTTCCTTGCTTGCCTTCACTCCCCGCCCAACAAACGCCAGCAAGCCATCCAGCAACCCCGCATCGCTAATCACCCGCGGCACCTTGTTCTGCCCCCCCAGCTTGCCGCGCCGCGCCATCCACGCGCTGAACGTTCCAGGCGCCACCAGGCAAATCTCGGGCAAATCCATGCCGAAGCCGCTGCGGCGATGGTCGGCGTAATCCGCGTTCAGGCGTGCCAGGCACTTGTCCAGCGCCGCGGCAAACCGCTCCGCGCCACCTTCCGCCGGCGGGTCGGCCTCCACCACGAACACGTGGCGGCCGCGCGCCGCATTATCCGGCAGCACGGCGCCGGCCGCGTAGTCCATCACCGACGTAGCGCAGGCGCGCGCCGCCTCGGCCACGGCCGCATCCAGCTCGGCTGCGATCAGGTGCTCGCCGAACGCCGACAAGGTGTACGCGGTGCGTCCGGTGACCAGCAGCCGCGGCGGATCGCGCTCCAGCAGGCGCACGGTGTCGCCCAGCACGTAGGACCACAGGCCCGAATTGCTGCTGAGCACCAGCGCGTATTCCACCCCGATGTCCGCATCGGCCAGCCATCGCCTGTCCGGCGCGGCACTGTCCAGGTCCTCCGGCCGGACGAACTCGAAGAATAGGCCGCGATCCACCACCAGGCGAAGCCCTTCGCCCGGCCCGCGGTCGGCGGCGGCGATGAAGCCCTCGCTGGCCGGATACACCTCCCGCGTCTCCGCCCGGCTGCCCTCCAGCCACGCCGCCATCGCGTCCTGGTAGGGCGCGAAAGACACGCCGCCATGCACCACCAGTTCGAGGTCCGGATACAGCGCCGCCAACCGCCGTGGCGCGTCCGGACGCAGGCGGGCCAACGCGTCGAAGAACAGCAGCATCCAGCTCGGCGTGCCGGAAACCGAGCGAATGTCGGTAACCAGCGAAGCCGGCGCGATTGCCGCGATCTTGGCCTCCCAGTCCCCGAGCAGCGACACCGCCCGCGGCGGAAAGGCCCGCGCCCGCAGCAGCGGCGGCATGGTCGCCGCCGCGATGCCGCTGAGGTCGCCGGCCCGCACGCCGTCCGCCACGCGCTCCAGCCTGCTCGACCCGCCAAGCAGCAGATTCCGCCCGCCGAACACCAGCGAGGCCGGGCGGGCGGCCAGATGGAACGCCATCGTGTCGAACCCGGCGCCGACGTTGGACCGCAGCCCCGCCCGACTGACCGGGATCCGCTTGGTCGTAGCGCCCGTGGTCCCGCTGCTCTGCGCGAAGAACGGTATCAGCCCCGGCCAGGTCACATCGCGCAGCGTGGGAAACGCCGGCTGCCACCATTCCGCCCAGAACGCCTCATAGGTGCGAAGCGGAACCCGCGCCTGATACGCGGCCACGCTCCGCAGATCGGCAAAGCCATGCGCACGGCCGAAGCCGGTGCCCGCCGCCCGGCGCAGCAAACCCGTCAGCGTGGCCCGTTGCGCCGCGATTGCGTCCATCCTGTCCAGCGCCGCCCGCCGGCGACCCGCGGCCAGGCGCAACACGGGCGTGACATCGATCATGCCGGAACCAGCACGGTCCGGTGCGGCCAGGCCCGCGCCGGCTCGGCCCGCAACGGCACGGTGATCGTCTGCCCGGCCTGCCAGAGCGCCACCTGGTCGGCCGCGTTCTGCGAACCCAGCCAGCCATCCTGTCCGCCCAGCAGCACGAACCCGTTGGCATCCGGATCGGACAGATCCGACAGATGCCGCGCGCAGGCGCCGAACGTCACCCGGTGCCGGCCGGAGACCATGCCGTGCCCCGTCTTGTTCAGCGTGTCGTTGCTGCCCGGCATGGCCACCGCCGGCTCGCTGAACCAGCGCCCGACCATCGGCAAGGCGGCCAGCGGGTGGCGCAGGCCAAGGCGATGCACGTTGCCCCAGGTGCCGAACCGGCGCAGCGCCCGTCCGCCGGCGCGCAGCCCGCCAGCCACCATGGCCGGGGTAGCGTGCTGCACGCGGTCGGCCACGATCGCCCGCCCGCTCCAGATCGCGCCCAAGGTGTCCAGCTCGCGCTTCGGGATCATGCGCCGCGCGATCGCGGCAACCATCATTTCGAACACCAGTGCCCCGGCAGACTCCGTGTCGTAGCGTCCGTCCCACGCGGCAAGCGCCTCCCTAGCCGGCCTGCACCGTGCCGGCGCCGCCCCCGCGCGGGCCAGCAGCACGTCCCGCAGCGCAAGCGAGCGCGGCTGCAGCAAGTCGGCCTGCAAGGCGCGCATGTCCGCCGCCGACACGAGCGGGCGGTCCAGCAGCGCGCCCATGCGCCGCGCCCGCTCCGGCAGCGAGAAGAAGAAGCCGGCCGGCACAGGCAGGCCCGCCGGCTGGTCGTTGGCCGAAACCAGCGGGCCCGCCTCCGCCATGTCCGTATCGGCGGCATGGACCAGGTCGTCGAAGGACCAGACCTCGCCGGGCGCACATACGAGCGACGCCATGGGCCGGTTCGCCCGGCGCGGCAGATGCGCCGCGATCACCCGCCCGGCCCGCCCCTGCCCGCCCGCCTCCACCACCAGCATGGTCTGCCCGGGCACCGCAAAGGGCCGCATCGCCGACCGGAATTCCGCACGGTCGCGCGCCCGCATGACGCCCAGCAGGCAGGACAGCTCGTCGCTGGCCCGGTGCCCCACCCAGCGCAGCGCCAGCGGGCGCCTGGACCGCAACAGCATGCCGTCGCTCACCACCGGGCCGAACCGCGTCTCGCGCAACCGCAGCGTCACCGCAGGGCCGCCGCGCACGGATATCGTCTCCTCGCGCACCTGCATCGGCTCGCCGGACACGTCCACCAGGTCACTGCTGGCGGCGTGCAGGCTGGTGCCGCCCCAGGCGATGTGCCGGTTGCGCCCCAGCCCTATCGCCGGCAGGCCGGGTATCATCAGCCCGACCGCGTCCAGCCCCGGCGCATGCAGCGCCGCCACCAGCCATTGCGCCGGCAGGCTGATGGAAAGATGCGGGTCCGACGCGATCAGCCCGGCGCCGCCGCCAGACCGCTCCGCCGGCACCACCGCGGCGTTGCTGCCGCGGAACGTGGCCACCGCCGCCTCCTCCGGCCGCGCCGGCCAGGGCAGCAAATCACCCGCCTGCATCTGCAGCCAAAGCGCGTCCCATTCCGCCACCCCGGTCCGCGCCTGGGCCCGCAGCAGCCGCGCAAACACCAGCCAGGACACGTCCGCCGAAGCCAGCCGGCTGACGGCAAGCAGATCGCCCAGCGTCCAGGGCCGGGGCGCCACATCCAGCAACCGCAGCTCGTACGGCAACGCCCGGCCATGCGCGATGACGTGGTTCACCCCAGCCAGAAAGCCCTCCAGCCAGCGTCGCGTGCCGTCAGGCAACGCGGCCTGCATCGCCGGCACGGCACGGGCGAAACCGACCAGCCGCAACGTGCGGTCAAACGCGATACCGGCGGGACCAATCGCCTCCGCCACCCGCCCCGTCGCGATGGCGCGCATCGCTTCCATCTGCGCCAGCCGAAGATGCGCGTGCACAACGCCCAGCCCGGCCGCCAGATCGGCGTCGCAGGACGCCTCGATGCTCGGGATCTGATGACCGTCCCAGCGAATATCGACGGGCGCTTTCAAGGCGAGGCCCCGCAGCGGGATCATCGCCAGGCGCTCGGCCGTGGAGCAGGCCGCCGGCCGGCCGAGACGAAGGGCACGCACGACAAGGGTGCTGGCAAAGGCGAGCTGTCGCAGGTGTTGCATGGGAGAGGAACGCCGGGGCAGAGGGTGAGTGCCGGCTCTCCACCCGTTGGCAGGAAGAAAGGCCTTCTTTCTTGAAACAAAGAAGCTCCGGATGAGAACGCCTGGCTTCTACTTCAGCCAAAATCCCCGGAGGACTTCCTTATCCAGGCCAGGTAGCCAGGGTCGCCGCCGACGACCGGCAGAGTCACCACGCAAGGGCACTCGTATGGGTGCGCCGCCTTCACCAGCGCCTGCACACCGGCCACCAGGTCGGCTCGCGTCTTCAGGATCATGACCACCTCGCTGGCCTCCTCGATGCGTCCCTCCCAGCGGTATACGCTGCGCATCCCAGGAAGAGTGTTGGCACACGCGGCCAAGCCTTCCTCGACCAGCTTGCGACCGAGCGCTAGGGCAGCGTTCAGATCGGGATGCGTCACGTAGATAAACACGATGTCTGTCATCTGCGCCTCTGGAGCGACATGCCGGACGCCAACGGGCGC
>CAXTVW010000238.1:0-4476 GCA_964247675.1 uncultured Acetobacteraceae bacterium | reverse complement strand
CTGGATGCCGGCCGGAGCCTGGCAGGCAGCAAGGCAGAAAACCAGGCCAAAGTGGGCCAGAGCGCGCGCGGCAAAACGCCGGCGCGACAGCCGAGTCAAAAGTTTTTTGCTTCTTTTTTTCAAAAAAGAAGGCCTTCCTTGCCTACCTCACCCCGGCACCAAAACGCAGACAGCCGCCTGCGCTGCCACGCCCTCGCCGCGCCCGGTGAAGCCCAGCCGCTCAGACGTGGTCGCCTTCACCGAGATCGCGTCCAGGGGCACGCCCAGCAGGTCGGCCAGGCGGGCGCGCATGGCCGGGGCGTGGGGGGTGATTTTCGGGCGTTCGCAGATCAGGGTCACGTCCGCGTTGGCGAGGCGGCCGCCGCGGGCGGCGATGCGCTCGGCGGCGTGGCGGAGGAAGCGGGCGCTGTCGGCGTCCTTCCACTCACCTTCGGTGGGGGGGAAGTGGCGGCCGATGTCGCCTTCGGCCAAGGCGCCGTAGATGGCGTCGCAGAGGGCGTGGATCCCGACGTCGGCGTCGGAGTGGCCGTCGAGGCCAAACGCGCAGGGCACGTCGATGCCGCAGAGGATCATCTTGCGGCCTGGTTTGGTGACGTGAACGTCGAAGCCGGTGCCCATGCGGGGGATCATCTGCGGGGCCTGAGGAGCCAGGCTGCGTGCGAGGCGGGCGGCGTCTTCGGGGATCGTCAATTTCACGTTCTCCTCGTGGCCGGGGATGATGGCGACCTGGTGGCCAGCCTGTTCCAGCAGCCAGGCATCGTCGGTGGCGCCGGGGTGGGCGGGGGAGAAATGCGCGGCGCGCAGGGTGGGGAAGTGGAAGGCTTGCGGGGTTTGGGCGCGCCAGAGGTTGGTGCGGGGAACGGTTTCGCTGATCACGCCGGCTTCGGCGCGTTTCAGGGTGTCGGCTACGGCTATGGCGGGGATGGCGCCGCGATGGGTGGTCAGGGCGGCGATGAGGGCCGGGATGGTGCCGTCCGGGATCAGGGGGCGGGCGCCGTCATGCACCAGGACGATATCTGGGGCGTGGGAGGCCAGGGCTTCCAGGCCGGCGCGCACGCTGTCCTGCCTGGTGGCGCCACCGGGGACGGGGGGGAGGTGGTCCAGGCCGGCCAGCGCGGCTTCGATGGCGGTGGCGTCGCCTACGGGCTGGAGGAGGTGGATGTGGGGGAGCAGGGCGGCGGCGGCCCAGTGCAGGACGGGGCGGCCGGCGAGGTGGGTGAACTGCTTTGGCGTGGAGGTGCCGTAGCGGGTGCTGGTGCCGGCGGCGACGAGGATGGCGGCTATGCGCATGGGCGGGGGTGTGGGGCGGGTGGGCGGAAAAAGAAAGGCCTTCTTTTTTGAAAAAAAGAAGCAAAAAACTTTTGCTCCCCGCGCCCGCACCGACGCGCGGCCTTTTTCTGCCAGAGCATGTGCTGGCAGCATCGGAGCGCGTCTTGGTGCAGGTTTCTTTTTTCAAAAAAAGACGGCCTTGCTTGTCTTCGCATTGCAACATGCCTGCAATCTGACTAGCCTGCCTAAATCATGGGCAGTGCATTAAAATCGATCGACCTCGGCCAAGGCGTCACCATCGAGACGCCGGTGATACTGGCGCCGATGTCCGGTGTGACGGACCTGCCGTTCCGGCGGCTGGCGAAGCGGCACGGCACCGGGATGGTGGTGTCCGAGATGATAGCGAGCTGGGCGATGCTGCGGGAGAACCGCAACACGCTGCGCATGGCCGCGCTGGACGAGGGGCGCGGGCCGCGGGCGATCCAGCTTGCGGGATGCGAGCCGGCGGCGATGGCGGAGGCCGCGAAGATGTCGGCCGATCTGGGCGCCGAGGTGATCGACATCAATTTCGGCTGCCCGGTGCGCAAGGTGGCGGTGGGCCAGCAGGCGGGCTCGGCGCTGATGCGGGACGAGGCGGCTGCAGCGCGCATCCTGGAGGCGACCGTGCAGGCGGTGAGCGTGCCGGTGACGCTGAAGATGCGGATGGGGTGGGACCACCAGAGCCTGAACGCGCCGCGTCTGGCGCAGGTGGCGGAGCAGTGCGGCATACGCATGGTGACGGTGCATGGGCGGACGCGGCAGCAGTTCTATACCGGCGTGGCGGACTGGGATTTTGTCGGCACGGTGAAGCGGGCGGTCGGCATCCCGGTGATCGTCAACGGGGACATCAACAGCGTGGCGGATGCCGCGGCGGCGCGCGCGCGCTCGGGGGCGGACGGCGTGATGGTGGGGCGGGCGTGTTACGGGCGGCCGTGGTTCCCCGCCCAGGTTGCCCATTTTTTAGGCACAGGGAGGCATCTGCCGGAGCCGGATCTGGCGGCGCAACAGGCCATATTGCTGGAACATTACGATGCCATGCTGGCGCATTTCGGCGCCGATGCCGGGCTGCGGCTGGCGCGCAAGCATGTGGCCTGGTACTCGCGCGGGCTGCCCGGCTCGGCGGAGTTCCGGGGCGCTGTCATGCGATTGACGGATGCGCCGTCCGTGGTGGCGTTGATCGCCGGGTTCTACGCGCCGCTGATCGCGGCCGGCCTGTCCCGCGAGGCGTCCCCGCCTGAGGCGGAGGGCGCCGCTTCGGCGAGCTTGGCCGCATGAGGCTGCCGCTTGCACGCCGGGCGCGGCTGGCCGTGGTGAGCAGTGCGCCCGATCCGGCGGCGATGCTGTCGGCCATACCGATCGCGTGCGTGCTGGTGGATGGGGAGAACCGCTTCCGCTACGCCAATCCGGCCGCCGAGCAGTTCTTCGCGCTTTCCATCACGCAACTGCGCAACATGGGTCTGGTGGATCTGGTGGCGCCGGACAGCCCGCTGTTCGCGCTCATCGACCAGGTGCGCGGCGGCGAGGTGGTGGTCAGCGACCACGACCTGCATTTCAACGGGCCGCGGCTGCAGAGGCGCGGCGTGACGGTGCAGGGCACGGCGGTGCCGGAGGACCCCGGCTGCGTGATACTGACGTTCCAGCATGAGTCGGCAGCGCGGGTGCTGGACCGGCAGCTCAATTTCCGCAGCGCGGCCCGGTCGGTGGCCGGGATGGCGGCGATCTTGGCGCATGAGGTGAAGAACCCGCTGTCCGGCATACGCGGGGCGGCGCAGTTGCTGGAGAACTCGGTGACCGACCAGGACCGCGAACTGGCGGTGCTGATACGCGACGAGGCGGACCGGATACGCGAGCTGGTGGATCGCATGGAGGCGTTTGGCGAGAAGCCGATCGTGCGGGACGCCGTCAATATCCACCGGGTGCTGGAGCACGTGCGGCGGCTGGCGCAGACCGGGTTCGCGGCGCATCTGCGCATCGTGGAGCTGTATGATCCGTCGCTGCCGCCGGTGCTGGGCAATCGGGACCAGCTCGTGCAGGTGCTGCTTAACCTGGTGAAGAACGCGGCGGAGGCGATCACCGCAGAGTCGCCGCAGGGCGAGATTACGCTGATGACCGGCTACCAGCACGGCGTGCGCGTGGTTGTGCCGGGAACGCAACGTCGGGTGCATTTGCCGCTGGTGGTGACGGTGCGGGACAGCGGGCCGGGGATAGCGGCCGACCTGCGGGAAAACCTGTTCGACCCGTTCGTGACGACGAAGCCTACGGGCAGTGGCCTGGGGCTTGCACTGGTTGCGAAAATCATTGGTGAACACGGGGGACTTATTGAAGTCGATAGCCGGCCTGGGCGGACGGAATTTCGGGTGTTTTTGCCGATCTTTGTTGAGGATCGGTAGGAAGGAAGGCCTTCTTCGAGAAAAAGAAGCAAAGAGCTTTTTTCTGCGCTGTCGCGTCGTGCTGGAGCGCGCGCTTCAACCACGCGCGTCCGACGGAGATAAAAGTTTTTTGGTTCTTTTTTTCAAAAAAGAACTGCTTTCTTGACCCCGCCCACCGTCCTGGTCGCCGACGACGACCGCTCGATCCGTACAGTCCTGACCCAGGCGCTGGGCCGCTCCGGCTACCAGGTGCGCGCGACGGGCAGCGCCGGCATGCTTTGGCGCTGGGTGGAGGAGGGTGAAGGGGACCTGGTGATCACCGATGTGGTGATGCCGGACGATAACGGGCTGGACCTGCTGCCGCGCATCAAGCGGTGCCGGCCGGAGCTGCGGGTGATCGTGATGAGCGCGCAATCCACGCTGATCACGGCGGTGAAGGCGGCGCAGCGTGGGGCGTTCGAATACCTGCCGAAGCCGTTCGACCTGGCCGAGCTGCTGGCCGTGGTGGCGCGCGCGCTGGCGGTGCCCTCGCCGGTGGGTGACGGGGTGGAGGTGGTGCGCGACAGCGAGGAGAAACTGCCGCTGATCGGGCGTAGCCAGGCGATGCAGGACATCTATCGCACTATTGCGCGGCTGACGACGACCGATCTGACGGTGATGGTGAATGGGGAGAGCGGCACCGGCAAGGAGCTGGTCGCGCGGGCGCTGCATGATTACGGGCGCAGGCGGGCCGGGCCGTTCGTTGCGATCAACATGGCGGCGATCCCGCGCGAGCTGATCGAGAGCGAGCTGTTCGGGC
>CAXTVW010000237.1:0-4515 GCA_964247675.1 uncultured Acetobacteraceae bacterium | reverse complement strand
TCTCCAGCTCGCCCGCCTGGAACATCTCGGTGATGATGTCGCACCCGCCCACGAACTCGCCCTTCACGTAGAGCTGCGGCACGGTCGGCCAATTCGAGAAGGCCTTGATCCCATCACGCAGAGCCGGGTCTTCCAGCACGTTCGCGGTGCCGAACTGCACGCCCAGATGGGTCAGTATCTGCACCACGCGGGCGGAGAAGCCGCATTGCGGAAACATCGCGGTGCCCTTCATGTAGAGCATGACGGGATTCTGGCTGATCTCCTGCTCGATGCGGGCGGTGGTTGCTGTGTCACTCATCGGGAAATCTCCTGGTTTGGCACGGAAGTCTGCAACGCCAGCGCGTGGAGCACGCCGCCCATGCGGCCGCCCAATGCCGAGAACACCATCTGGTGCTGCTGGATACGGCTGCGGCCCCTGAAACTCTCGCTGACGATACGGGCGGCGTAGTGGTCGCCGTCGCCGGCCAGATCCTCCACGCTCACCTCGGCATCCGGCAAAGCCGTGCGTATCAGGGTCTCTATCTCGGCGGCCGACATCGCCATCTGGTTTAGTCCTTCATCCACGAGGCGAAGAAGCGGTCATGGGCCTCGTGCAGCGCTGCCGAGGATATGGTCACGCCGTCAGGCAGTGTCAAACCATCCCCGCCGGCCCGGCCGATGACGCGCACGTCCAGCCCGGCTGACACCGCCTCGCGCAGCAGGGTAGCGGGGTTGCGCGTGGCAAGCACGTAGCGCGCCTGGTCCTCGCCGAACCACCAGGCATGCGCCGCCGGCGTCGCGGGCGGCGCAGACAGCGTGGCGCCGACCGGACCTGCCATCGCCATTTCCGCCAGCGCCACCAGCAGGCCGCCGTCGGACAGATCGTGGCAGGCGCTGACCTCCCCGCTGCCGATGATGCGGCGGACGAAATCGCCGGTACGGCGCTCGTCGGACAGATCCACCGGCGGCGGCGCGCCTTCCTCCCGGCCGGCGACTTCGCGCAGCCATAGCGACTGGCCAAGGTGGCCTTCCGTGCGACCGACCAGAACGAGCGTGTCGCCCTCGCTCAGCGCCAGGCCCATCGAGGCCGCAGCGTCATCCAGCACACCCAGCCCGCCAATCGCCGGCGTGGGCAGGATGCCGGTACCCTGCGTTTCGTTGTAGAGGCTGACATTGCCGCTCACGATCGGGAAATCCAGCGCGCGGCAGGCGTCGCCCATGCCCTGCACCGCGGCCACGAACTGGCCCATGATCTCCGGCTTCTCCGGATTGCCGAAATTGAGGTTGTCGGTCACCGCCAGTGGCCGGGCGCCGGTCGCCGTGATGTTGCGCCACGCTTCCGCCACCGCCTGCGCCCCGCCCATGCGCGGGTCGGCCGCGCAATAGCGGGGCGTACAATCGGTGGTCAGTGCCAGCGCGCGCCTGCTCCCCTCCAGGCGGATGATCGCCGCGTCCGCCGCCCCGGGCCGGCGCACCGTCTGCCCGCCGATCGTGCTGTCGTACTGGTCGGTGATCCAGGCCCGGCTGCACAGATCCGGACACGCGATCAGCGTCAGCAACGCCGCCTCTATGCCAACCGGATCTGCCACCTCGCCGAGCGGCGCCGGCACCGGCGGCTCCGTGTACGGCCGCCGGTAAGACGGCGCGAGTTCGGCCAGCGGCTCCAGCGGAATGTCCGCTTCCACGCGGCCCTGGTGGCGGATGACGATATGGCCGGTGTTGGTCAAATGGCCGATGACGGCGAAGTCCAGCTCCCACTTCTCGAAGATCGCGCGCGCCATCTCCTGCCGGTCCGGCCGCAGCACCATCAGCATGCGCTCCTGGCTTTCCGACAGCATCATCTCGTAGGCTGTCATCCCCGTCTCGCGCTGCGGGCAGGCATCCAGATCCAGCTCGATACCCACGTCGCCCTTGCCGGCCATCTCCACCGACGAGCTGGTCAACCCCGCCGCGCCCATGTCCTGGATGGCCACGATGGCATCGGTCGCCATCAGCTCCAGGCACGCCTCGATGAGCAGCTTCTCGGTAAACGGATCGCCCACCTGCACGGTCGGCCGCTTGCTCTCCGCGTCCGCGCCGAACTCGGCCGAGGCCATGGTGGCGCCATGTATGCCGTCCCGCCCCGTCCGGCTGCCGACATAGACCACCGGATTGCCCACGCCGGCCGCGGCACTGAGGAAGATACGGTCTGTCCGCGCGATGCCCACCGTCATCGCGTTGACCAGCGGGTTGCCGTCATACGCCGCGTGGAAGTTCACCTCGCCGCCCACGGTGGGCACGCCCACGCAGTTGCCATACCCCCCGATGCCGCGCACCACGCCGTCCACCACCCGCCGCGTCGCCGGGTGCTCCGGCCGCCCGAAGCGCAGCGCGTTGAGGTTGGCGACCGGCCGCGCGCCCATGGTGAACACGTCTCGCAGGATGCCGCCCACACCGGTTGCCGCCCCCTGATACGGCTCGATGAAGCTCGGGTGGTTGTGCGACTCCATCTTGAAGATGGCGGCCAGCCCCTCGCCAATGTCCACCACGCCGGCGTTCTCGCCCGGCCCGTGTATCACCCAGGGTGCTGTGGTCGGCAGTTCGCGCAGCCAGACGCGGCTGGATTTGTAGCTGCAATGCTCCGACCACATCACGGAGAAGATGCCGAGCTCGGTCAGCGTGGGCGTGCGGCCCATGATGGAGAGCACGCGGCCGTATTCCTCCGCGTTCAGCCCGAAGGATTTGGCGAGAGTGGCGTCGATCGGCGCGTTCATCGCGCTCACGCCGCCAGCGCGTGCACGAGGCCGTCGAACAGCGGCCGCCCGTCGATCCCGCCCATCAGCGGATCGACCAGGTCCTCCGGGTGCGGCATAAGCCCTAGCACCCGCAGGTTCTCGCTATACACCCCGGCGATCGCGTTCAAGCTGCCGTTGAGGTTGGCGCCGGGCGTCAGTTCCCCGGAAGCCGACACGTAACGGAACGCCACCCGCCCGTCGCCTTCCAGCATCGCCACCGTCTCCGGCGCGGCGAAGTAATTGCCGTCACCATGCGCCATGGGCGCCCGAAAAACCTGCCCTTGCGCGTACAGCCGCGTGAATGCCGTGCCGGCGCGCTCCACCCGCAGATGACAGTCCCGGCTGATGAAGCGCAGGCCCGCATTGCGCAGCAGCGCCCCAGGCAGCAGCCCAGCCTCCGTCAGGACCTGGAACCCGTTGCATATCCCGAGTATGTGCCCCCCGCGCGCCGCAAACGCGCGCAGCGCCGGCATGATTGGCGACTGCGCGGCCATCGCGCCGCAACGCAGGTAGTCGCCATGGCTGAACCCGCCCGGCAACACCGCCAGGTCCACGTCGCCCAGCTCGGTCTCCCGATGCCAAACCAGGCGCGGCGCCCGCCCGGCCGCCTGCGCGAGTGCGATGGCCACATCCCGCTCCCGGTTTGTCCCAGGAAAAATAACCAGCGCCGTCTTCACGAATGCCCATCCAGCCAGCCCCCGACAGGGAGCAAAAATTCTAAGTGCTTCTTCAAGAAGAACTCTGTGCCTTCTCGATACACCGTTCGCAAAGCCGCGCCCACCGCCCGCAGCTCCGCCTGGAAAGGAAACACCGAAGCGGCAAAACGTCGGGGGAGCAAAAGTTTTTTGCTTCTTTTTTGCAAAAAAGAAGGCCTTACTTGCCTTCGCACGCCCACCCGCCGCAGCCTAAAGCATGGGCAACGCAGCCGGCCGCCTCCCGCGCGGGAACGCGCCATCCAGCAAGGCCAGGTCCGCGTCCGTCAATGCCAGCCTACAAGCACCGCCATTCTCCTCCACATGCCCGAGGCCGGAGGCTTTCGGTATCACGAACAAACGCGGATCACGCAGCAGAAACCGCAAGGCAACCTGGCGTGGCGTGGCCCGGTGCGCATCCGCCACGCGCTGCAACACCCGGCCGCCGGCCGAGTCAGCCGCGGGAAAGTCACCGCTGCCGAACGGGCTGTATGCCACCACGCTCATCGCATGAGCTTCGCACCACGGCAGCACGGCGTGCTCGATCGCGCGTTCCTGCAGGTGGTAGAGCACCTGGTTGCACGCGATCCTGCCGCCACCGCTGACCCGCTCTGCCGCTTCCAGCCCGTCGGTGTCGAAGTTGCTCAGGCCCCACGCCCTGATCTTGCCCTGCTGCACCAGCGACTCGAAAGCACCGATCGTCTCCTCCAGCCGATGCCGCCCCGGCCAGTGTAGCAGATAGCAATCCAGGTGATCCGTGCGCAGCCGTGCCAGAGAACGCTCGCACGCAGCGATTGTGCCGGTGCGGGACGCGTTGGACGGCAACACCTTGGAGACCAGGAACACCTGGTCCCGCCGGCCCTCGATCGCCTCGGCCACGATTGCCTCGGCCCCCTCGTACATCTCGGCGGTGTCGATGTGGGTCATGCCGAGGTCCAGCCCGCGCTGCAGGGCCTGCACCGCTTGCCCGCGGCCGGATTCGATCTGCCAGGTGCCTTGGCCGATTGCGGCGACGCTGGTTTGGAGATGGCCGAAGGGGCGGTGTTCCATGCGGTTGGCTCCCGAAGGAA
>CAXTVW010000236.1:2034-4517 GCA_964247675.1 uncultured Acetobacteraceae bacterium | reverse complement strand
CCTATCAGCCGGTCTATTCTCAGACTGGGCCGCAGCCGGGATCGGCGGTCGTTCCATCCGCCCCTGCAGGGCTGGATCCGGCGCGTCCGAACGAGTACGACCCACGTAACGATCCCCGTAACGATCACGATCCAAAGTCTGGCGGGAGGTTCTAAATGGCAGCCTATCCTCCACCGTTTTCGCCGCGTGAGCAGGCCAGGGCCCAGGTGCGGGCGCAGCGCGAGGCCTACCGTACGCAGCGCGACTACCTCCGCGCCCAGCGGCGCCCTTCGATCGTTCGCCCGCTGATCCTGATCACCATCGGTGTCCTGGCCCTGCTGATTGAAACGGGAAAGCTGGACGGCTCGGCAGTCTGGGAGTGGTACATCCGCTGGTGGCCGCTGCTGCTGATTGGCCTGGGTGTTTTGTCGCTGGGCGAATGGTGGCTCGAGCGCGACCAGCCTTACGGAAACCGCCAATTGGGTGGTGGTGTCATCTTCTGGATTGTCGTACTTGCGCTTGTCGGTTCTGCAACCCACCATGCGCGTGACAGCCGCGGCTGGCAATGGTTTCAGACGCAGACAGACGGGGACGACTTCAACTTCCACATGTTCGGCCAGGAGCACGATGCGGATGTGACCCTCGACCAGCCTGTGCCGGCAAATGCCGCCATCCATATTCGCAACTCACATGGTGACGTGCTGCTGTCTACGTCGACCGATGCACGGATTCATGTTGCAGCGCATGACGTTGTGTATGCTTCATCCGACAAGGAAGGCAACCGGCAACTGGAGCGCGTAGCGCCAAAGCTGCATGTGGCCGGGTCTACTGTTTCAATCGACGCAGACGACATCAGCGAGGCGCATGCCGACCTGACGATCAGCGTGCCAGTGGGCGCTTCGCTCGATATCGATGCCGGGCATGGGGATGTGAGCGTGGACGGCAGCAAAGGCGCGGTCCGGGTCAACTCCGGTCACGGCGACGTAAAGCTGAATAACCTGGCAGGCTCCGCGTCGACGCATATGAGCAAAGGCGATTTCAGCGGGCAGAACATTGCCGGCGCTGTCACGGTCGATGGCCGCATGGATGACGTGACGCTGACCGATATCAGGAGCAATGTCTCACTCAACGGAGACTTTTTCGGCGATATGCACCTGCAGAGTATTTCCGGGCCGGTGAATCTTCACTCAAGCCGGACGGACATCACCATTGCCGGCATTGCAGGCGACCTGACGCTCGACTCCGGTGACCTGAACTTCAAGAATGTGAACGGGCCGGTGCGGGTAGTGACACGTTCCAAGGATGTCGAAGGAATAGCAGTCCATGGGCCTGCGCATATCGATAACAGTAACGGTGACATTACTCTGAGTCTGCTAGCACCGCTTGGGGATGTCGAGGTCCACAATGATAACGGCGCGATTGACCTGACGCTGCCGGCGAAGGCTGGATTCAACCTCGAATCTTCAACCGCGAATGGCGATCTGTCGAACGACTTCGATGTACCGACAACGGGCTCCGATGACAAGCATACGGCCAATGGCAAAGTCGGCGCAGGCGGCCCGAGGGTGTCCGTGACCTCGAATCATGGGGACGTGCATATCAAGAAGGCCGGATCGGTGGCAGCCTCTTCGGACGAAACGGATGACGGCGACGAAGGCAAGCAGCCAGTTCCACCGAAACCGCCGAGGGGCGCGCGGCACCTGCACTCGTCGACTACGGACCAACCGCAGCCGACGGTGCAATAAGTGCCAGTCGCGCAGATACGATAGCTTCAGCTTTCGCGATCACTTCTTCGAGGGTTAACTCGGTCGAATCGATGATGATCGCGTCCGCCGCAGGCCGGAGGGGTGAGTCCGCGCGGTTGCGGTCGCGTTCATCACGCTCCCGCATTTCCTTCAAAATGGTGTGCGTGTTTTGCTGAGACGCCTGATGCGATTCTGATTCAGCATTCTGCGTATAGCGCCGTTCGCTGCGGCTTTCCGGAGACGCATCGAGATAAATCTTGACCTGCGCATTCGGAAAAACCGCTGTCCCGATGTCGCGGCCTTCCATGACGACGCGGCCGTTCGCACCCATCTCTCTTTGCAGCGAGACAAGCCAGCGGCGCACCGCGGGATGGACGCTGACTCGCGAAGCTGCAGCGGTCACGGCGGGGTCGCGCAACTCTGCCGTTACATCCTGATCGTCAAGCAGCACACGATTGCCGGCACTGCCCGGCTGCAGGGTGATGCTGGTGGTGTGGAGCAGAGGCTCGAGTTGCGCTGCGTCATCGGGTGAAGCGCCCGACTGGATTGCCTTGAGCGCGAAGGCCCGGTACATGGCTCCCGTTTCAAGATTCAACAGGCCGAAGTGCGCGGCAAGATGGGCGGCAAGCGTACTCTTGCCAGCTCCTGCCGGCCCGTCGATAGCGATAATCAGGTGACCAGGCGAGGTTGAAACAGCCTGGCTCATGCATCATCTCTTTTCGGTTTGCGGGTCGGTGGACGCATGCCGCCGGGCCGCGA
>CAXTVW010000236.1:0-1934 GCA_964247675.1 uncultured Acetobacteraceae bacterium | reverse complement strand
GCGGAAACGAAGGACGGCCGCCGGATGGGCGTTCGCGGCTGTCGGATCGTGGCCGGTCACTACGGGGGCGATCACCATCAGGACGCGGACGGAAAGGACGGTCGCCGGCTCCAGATGGCTTGCTCCGGAATGGTGGCCGTGAACCTTCGCGAGGGGTAAATGGACGGGGCGTAAATGGACGACCTTCGCCGCCCGCCCTCTCGGGACGTGGACGATCGCTTTCTGTCCGAGGACGGAAAGGCCGGTCGCCATCTCCGCGAGGCCGATCACCACCCGCGCGCGGACGGAACGACCGATCGCCGGCTCCGGCTGGTTTTCCGCGGAATGACGGGCGTGAACCTTCACGGGGACTAAACGGGCGCGGCGTGAAGGGACGACCTTCGCCACCCGGCCTGTCAGAACGCGGACGGTCGCTGTCAGTGCGCGGACGGAAGGGGCGATCACCGGCCCCTTCACGGGGACGAAACGGCCGATCCCCTTCTTCACGAGGCCGGAAAGGACGATCGCCGCCAGCAGCTGGTTTGCTGCGGAATGGTGGACGCCCACCTTCGCGAGGCGTAAAGGGCCGGGATCCAGAGGGACGCGGCGTGAACGGACGGCCTTCGCCGCCGGATCTTTCGAAAGACGGCCGGTCGCTGCCTGGGAAGTCACCAGATGAACGATTGCTGCGTGGTCGATCAGCTCCGCTTGCCCCTTCGCTCCTGCGGAAGGGCGGACGGCTCGATGCGCCGCGTGCGCGGTCGCCAAAGGACGGACGACTGGGACGGGACGATCCGCCTGCACCGAAGCGTGAAGGACGAGCTGCCCCGCCATCCCGTCTGCCAGAGTCGGGACGGGACGACCCGAACCGTGATGATGCTGCCCGGTCTGCAGACGGACGCGAACGATCCGAGAATGCAGCGCGGCGCGGGCGATCTGTGCCCGTTTCGCCGCGACGTTCGTTGTAGGTACGCGGACTGGTGTCTTCTGTCTTTTCTTCTTCGGACTTGCCGTCTTCTTTGGTCTTGTTGAGCATGCGTTCACGGTAGGCGCTGCGGCCCATAAAGGCGGGCTTGTCTGCATCACCTGATGGGGCAGTGGTTTCCGGCATGTCGGGCAGCGTGCCTTCGACGAACAGGAAGGTCTGGGCATCCATGGAAAGCGTTTTTAACTGGCGGGTCGCGCCCAGGCCGCGAATGACATCCCGCAAACGCGAACGCGAGGCTATGGGCGAAAGGAAGGCTTCGATATCTTCAGCGGTCGCGGTCAACACGGATTGCACATAGTCGGAGACCAGCAGCGAAAGCGCAGTGGACTGTGACATGGTGCTGCCCTTCGCCATTTCCTTTTTGTGCGTGACGGAGAGAATCTCCCAGTTGGCAGGTTCGCCAGCCCCCTGCGGCAAAGGAGCGACGCGCATGTTCTGCCAGAGCTCGGACAGGCCGCGGATGGTCGCAGCCTCGGTGAGTTCGTGGCCAAGCTCTTCGCGAATTTCGGTCGCGGTGAGTACGCCTTCGCGCTCGAGCAGCTTCCAGATTTCAGTGGCCAGCGGAGAGACTTTGCCCGGGCCGGTGCGAGCTGGCGGCTTCTTCCAGTTGCGGTCCGCCTGCAGGGCGGCAAGCTGTGGCAGCGCCGATGTGACGATGAGGAAGTCGGGCTGCTCGCCGGGGGTGCCGAAAAGGTTGAGCGGCACAACGAAGCCTTCAGTGACCAGGCGGACGAGGTAGTCATGTGCCTGCTGAATAGTTTCAGGCGGCGGTGTCGCGCTGGAGCTGCCAAGCACGGCGCCGGCAAATGACGGGGCGGGTGCGAGGAGCTGCGATTTGCGGGGAAGATAGAGACAGAGTTGCATGCGCTCGAGCCAGGCTTTGGCGTCGTCGAGCGAGAGAATGGGCTGGGCGTCTTCGCGCCAGTGCGCGGCACGGGCCGACGCGAGTTGATCTGGTGTCACTTAA
>CAXTVW010000235.1:0-4518 GCA_964247675.1 uncultured Acetobacteraceae bacterium | reverse complement strand
AGCAGCGCGCTGGTGATGGCGACCGGGGTGCCGAAGCCGGAGATGCCTTCCAGCAGGCAGCCGAAACAGAAGCCGATGACCACCAGGACCACGCGGCGGTCGTTGGGCAGGTGGTCGAGTATCCAGTCGCGGAAGGCATCGAAGCGGCCGCTGGCGACGGCGATGTTGTAGAGCAGCAGGGCGTTGACGACGATCCACATGACGGGCCAGAGGGCGAAGACGGCGCCGGCGGCCACGCTGTCGGCGGCCAGGGGGAGCGGGAACTGCCAGGCGGTGACCGCAATGATGAAGGCCGCGACCAGGCCGGCCAGCGAGGCCTGCCAGGCGGGGCGGCGCGCAATGCCCAGGAGGACGAGGACGACGACGATCGGGATGGCGGCCACGGCGAAGGAGAAGGCGAGATTGCCGGCCACAGGGGTCAGGAGCTGGTGGAACATCGTCTCTTCCCGGGTTTTTTCGCAGTTAACGCATTGCGGGCGGGGGTTAGGAAGACGAAAGCAGGCCTTTTTTGGAAAAAAGGACCAAAAACTTTCGATCCGTGTCGGTGGGCGGGGGGAGGCGCGCGTAACCGGGGCCGGCGGGCGTGCGAAAACAATGGGATTGGGCACGGCGCGCCGTTATGCTGCCTGCATGAGGACACCGGCCGTGATGACGCCACAATCCTGCGCGACACTCGCCTGATGGAACAACGTGGCTGTGCGATCGCGGTCATGGCCAAGGCGCCGCGGCCAGGGTTCTGCAAGACCAGGCTGACGCCGCCGCTCTCCGCGGAGCAGGCTTGCGAGCTTAGCCGCGCCTTTCTGCACGATATCACCAGCAACCTTTTTGCCGCGGCGCGCCATGCGCCGATCACCCCTGTGGTGGCTTATGCGCCGGCGGGCGATGCGGCGCTGTTCGACGGCATAGTGGCGCCGGGCACGCGCCTGCTTCTGGCTGACGGGACCGGGGACATGCCGCCAGGTGTTACCGGTTTCGGGCGCTGCCTGCTGCAGGCGGTGCGGACGCTGCTGGCGGAAGGGTTCTCCAGCGTGTGCGTGCTGAACGCGGACAGCCCGACGCTGCCCACCGCGCACCTTGTCCAGGCGGCGAACCTGTTGGCCGATGCCGGAGCTGACGCGGTGCTGGGGCCGGCCGAGGATGGCGGATATTACCTGCTGGGGATGCGCGCTGCCCAGGCGGGCCTGTTCACCGACATATCCTGGAGCACGGACGCGGTCGCCGGGCAGACGCGCGCGCGGGCAGAAGCAGCGGGCCTGGCCATGGCCGAACTGCCGATGTGGTACGACGTTGATGACGCGGCCGCCCTGCGCCGGCTTCTCGCCGATGCCGAGGCGCCCGGCAGCCTGGCTTATCACGCGCCCGCCACAACATCCTGCTTCGGCCGGCTCGGCCTGGCCGAACAGCTCAGCCAAGCCGCCTGACGCCGCTCGCGCCTTCCTGGAGACGACACGCATGTCCGAGACGATCATCGAAACCAGGGCCGACATGGCGTTGCCGGACCCGCGCCGGTATTTCGAGCAGGTGGCGCCGCAGCGCGACCGGCAGGCTGCGGCGCCGCCGCTCTGCGTGTATCTTGAGGTGACGAACCGCTGCAACCTGCTGTGCGAGACGTGTCCGCGCACGTTCGAGGCGCTGGAGCCGCCGGCCGACATGAGTTGGGCGCTGTTCACCAGCATCGTGGACCAGCTGCCGGGCCTGAAGCGCGCGGTGCTGCACGGTGTGGGCGAGCCGATGCTGGTGCGCGAGCTGCCGGACATGATCCGCTATCTGAAAGCGCGCGGCGTGCACGTGCTGTTCAACACCAACGGCACGCTGCTGCGCGAGAAGCGGTTCCGCGAGCTGATCGACGCGGGGCTGGACGAGTTGCGGGTTTCGCTGGATGCCGCGGATGCCAAGACCTACGCCGACGTGCGCGGCAAGCCGTTCTTTGACCGTATCGTGCGCGACGTGCGGCTGATGACCGAGTATCAGAAGCGCACGGGGGCCACCAACCCGCGCGTCTCCATCTGGCTGACCGGCATGAAGGAGACGGTGCAGCAGCTTCCGGAATTTGTCCGCCTGGCGGCTGGCATGGGGGTGGCCGAAGTGCATTTGCAGCGCCTGGTGTTCGACGAGGCCGGGTTCGGCATGGCGCGCGCGGATAACAGCCTGTTCGAGCAAACGCAGGGCGAGGAGGTCGCGGCGATCGAGGCGGCGGTGGCGCTCGGGCGCGAAATGGGCGTGCTGCTGGACGCGTCGGGGGCGACCGAGCCGGGGTTGAGCCTGCAGCGGCAGGGCGACCAGCCTTGGGCGACCTGCCGGCGGCCCTGGAGCCTGATGTATTTCACCGCGCATGGGCGCGCCCTGCCCTGCTGCATCGCGCCGTTCTCCGCGCGGGGGTATGAGACCTATACGCTGGGGGATGCCAAGACGCAGAGCCTGGCGGACATGTGGAACGGCGGGCTTTATCAGGATTTCCGCGAGCGGTTGTTGAGCGAGACGCCGCCGGCGCCTTGTGCGAATTGCGGGTTGCGGTGGAGTTTGTAGGCTAGGAGCAAGCAAGGCCTTCTTTTTTGAAAAAAAGAAGCAAAAAACTTTTACTACCGCGCATTTGCGACGGTCGTGCATTCCAGGAGAGGCACGCGCGCTGACGATGCGAGGGAGATAAAGTTTTTTGCTTCTTTTTTTCAAAAAAGAAGGCCTTGCTTGCTCCCTGCCCTACGCTTCGAACGCCACGTCCCTCTGCCGGCCCAGAAGCGACTCCCCACCGTCCAGCACGAGTATCTGCCCGTTCAGGCTAGGCGTTGCCAGGATGAAGCGGCAGGCGGCGACCAGCTCCTCCCTCGTGCTGCTGCGCCCTAGCGGCGGGGCGGTCCAGGCGCGCTCGAAACCCGCCTGGGTCTGCTTGCCGCTGAGCAGGGTGATGCCGGGGGCTACGCCGTTCACCCGTATGGCGGAGTGGGCCAGGGCTTGCGCCAGCAGCCGCGTGGCTCCGGCATGGGCCAGTTTCGCTATGGTGTAGCTGAAAAAATCCGGGTTCAGCGCGGTCACCTTATGGTCCAGCATGTTAATGACGCAGCCGGGCCGCCCGGCGCGTGCGGCGGCGAACGCCTGCGCCAGGAACACCGGCGCTTCCAGGTTCGGGCCGAAATGGGCGTCCCAGGAAGCGGCGTCCATGGTCTGCAGGCTGTCGTAGCGGAAGCTGCTGGCGTTGTTGATCAGCGCGTCCAGCGTGCCGGCCCGGCCGATCAGTCCGGCTACCGCATCCCGGTCCGCCAGGTCCGCCTGCATTACGCTGCAGGTTCCGCCGGACGCGGTCACGCGGTCGGCCAGAGCCTGGGCATCCGCGCGCGCGGTGTTGCAGTGTATCACCACGTCCCAGCCGTCCGACGCCAGGGCTTCGGAGATGGCAGCGCCGATGCGCCTGGCGCCGCCGGTGACGAGGACGCGCCTCATGCCGGGCGCAGGCGGTAGAACTCGACGCCGGCGGCGCCGGCCTCGTTGAAGATGTCCGGCTTCACCACGGAGACGCGGCAGGCCTCCACGTGCGGATTGGCGAAGCAGATGGCGACGAGTTCCTCGGCCAGCGTCTCCAGCAGGTCCGTGTGCGGGCGGCCTGGCCAGGCACGCAGGGCGGCGCGTACCGGGTCGTAATCCAGGAAGACGGCGCCGTGGGCGAACATCTCCACGTTCACCAGCAGCCTGGTGGGCCGCTCTGGGTGGCGCTCCCAGAGGTGGAGGCCGATCTGGGCCTCGGTCTGAACGTCTTTGAGGATGGCGCGGACGTAGCTGGAGGTGGGGTCCCAGAGGTCTGGCATGGGAGGAAGAAAGGCCTTCTTTTTTGAAAAAAAGAAGCAAAAAACTTTTGCTTCCCCGACGCTGCGGCGCGCGCGCTGGCCGGATATAGCGGGCTGGTGCGGGTGCGGGGAGATAGACGTTCCTTGCTTGCCTTGCTTAGAGGTTGGCCTGCTCCTCGAATTTCAGCGCCTGCCCCGGTTTGAAATACAGCTTGGCGCACTCCTCGGCCATGAAGCCGCCTTCGATCGTGATGTCCTTGCGATAAGCGTCGCGTATGAAGTCGTCGGTGTCGAAGTGCCGGTCTTCGAAATACATCTCGTGCACGTCGTCGCGGCCGGCGCCGTACACGATGCGGCCGATCTTCGCCCAGATCGAGGCCATGGTGCACATGCCGCAGGGCTGCAGCGTGCTGTAGAGCGTGGCGCCGCGCAGCTCCCAGTTGCTGATGGCGGTGCCGGCACGGCGCATCGCCACTACTTCGCCATGCGCGGTCGGGTCGTGCTGACCCTCGGTCTCGTTGTGGCCCTCGCCGATGATCTTACCGTCCAGCACGATCACGCAGCCGATCGGCGAGCCGCCTGGCGTGCGCAGGCCCTCTTGGGCGAGGGCGATGGCGCGGCGCATGAAGGTCTCGTCTGTGTTGTCGGCCATCTGGCGTCCTTTGGCGGTGCGGACGCGCATTTGGGGATGGCGGTTGGTTCGCTAAGGCAAGAAAGGCCTTCTTTTTTGAAAAAAAGAAGC
>CAXTVW010000234.1:0-4547 GCA_964247675.1 uncultured Acetobacteraceae bacterium | reverse complement strand
AAAAAAGAAGGCCTTGCTTCCTTACGACGCCAGATACCGCGCGAACGCGTCCTTATACGCCGCGTGCCAGCGCGAGAGCGGCGGGCGGTTTTCCGTGATGTCCTGCGCTGCCCATAGGATGCGCTTGTTGTCGATCGCGCGGGTGACTTCGTTGTCGGGGCACAGAATGTAGAAGTCGCCGGCCGCCATGCCTCCGAGAAGCATCTCGGCCACCTGGTCGGCCGTCCAGGCGCCCGGCGGTTTTTCCGTGTTGTTGCCGGCGGTCATGCCGGTGAAGGTGGAGCCGGGAATCAGCAGATGCGCAGTGATGTTGGCGCCTTGCGTGTTGCGCAGGCTGTGGGCGAGGGCTTCGGTCAGGGCTTTCACGCCGGCTTTGCTGACGTTGTAGGCGGTGTTGCCTGGCGGGCAGGTAATGCCCTGCTTGGAGCCGGTGTTGACGATGGCGCAGCCGGTGTCTTGGGCGAGCATGCGCGGGGTGAATACGTGGACGCCGTTGATGACGCCGAACAGGTTGACTTCCAGCAGGCGCCGCCAGGTCTCGATGTTGTCCCAGGGACCGGCGACGATGCCGGTGGCGGCGTTGTTCATCAGGAATCCGACTTCGCCGAAGCGGTCGTAGACGGTGTCGGCTAGGGCGGTGACCTGGGCGAGGTCGCTGACGTCTGTGGGGACCGACAGGACGGAAGAAGCACCGTGTGGGCTGGCGGCGGTGACGGCGGCTTCGGCTTGGGTGAGGGTTTCCGAGGGGAGGTCAGCGAGGCAGATCTTCAGGCCAAGGCTGGCGAGGCGGAGGGCGGTGGCAAGGCCAATGCCGCTGGCGGCGCCGGTGACGACGGCGACGCGACCTGATGTTAAGGCTGGGTGGTGCGGCATGAGGATCCTCGTTGGGTCGGGTTATTTTCGGTCGCGCCGAAACACCGCGTGTCTGCCAAGGGAACGTCGCGACAGACAAAAGATTTTGCTTCTTCTTTCGAAAATGAAGAGTTGCCTGCTTCCTTACCCTACTCCCCCAGACTCCGGCTTAACGTAGGCGGCAACACCGGCCGCTTGCCCGCCTCGGTCGCAGGCGCCGAGGCCAGCATGTAGTCGCGCGTCAGAGGTGCGGCCGCCTGGTGGCGCGCAAGCTGCAACTGCCAGACCATGTGGTTGAGGTGGCGGAACGAGTATTCGCTGCCGGCCAGATACAATTCGAAAAGCCGGCAGAACCGTTCGTCGTAGAGCGCCGCGATCGCATCCCGGTTTGCATCGAAACGCCGTCGCCAGTGGCGTATCGTCTCCGCGTAATGCAGCCGCAGTATCTCCACGTCGGTGGCGATCAGCCGCTCCTGCTCAACGGCGCGGAACACTTCGGACAGCGCGGGCGAATAGCCGCCCGGGAAGATGTGGCGCGTGATCCAGGGGTTCGTCACGGACGGTCCGTCGCTGCGGCCGATCGCGTGGATAAGCGCCACGCCGTCTTCGGCCAGCAGGCCGCGGAGCGTGCGGAAATATTCCGGGTAATGCGTGATGCCGACATGCTCGAACATGCCGATGGAGACCACGCGGTCATACGTGCCGCGCACCGTGCGGTAGTCCTGCAACTCGAACTGCACGCGGCCCGACAGGCCGGCCGCCGCCGCCCGCGCGCGCGACGCTTCCAGCTGCTCGGTGGACAGGGTTATGCCAGTCACGCGCGCGCCGAAATCCTGCGCCAGCGTGATCGCCATGCCGCCCCAGCCGGAGCCGATGTCCAGCACGTGCAGGTCCGGCCGCGTCAGGCAGAGCTTGGCGGCGATGTGCCGCTTCTTGGCGGCCTGCGCCTCCTCCAGCGTCTCGCCGCCGGTGGCGAAGTAGGCGCAGGAATAGTTGCGATCCCGATCCAGGAACAGCGAGTACAGGCGGCCGTTGAGGTCGTAATGATGCGCCACGTTGCGCCTGGCGCGCGGGACCGGGTTGTATTGGCTCGCCGTGCGGAGAGCGCGCGCGATCGCACGGCGCAAAGCGAGGCCGGGGTGCTGGCCACCGTTGGCCAGATTGGCGAACAGCAGGTCCAGGATGTCTTCCAGCCGGCAGTCCAGCGGCACCAGGTCGCCGGCCACGAACGCCTCGCCGAACACCAGGGCCGGGTTGCTGAGCAAGCCGCGTATCGTGCGGTTGCTGCCGATTGTGGCGCCCGCCACCGGCAGGCCACCCGGGCCGTAGCTCGCCAGCGTGCCGTCCGGGTAGCGCACGGTCAGCCGGCCGGCGGTGACGAACCGGCGAAGGATGGCGTCGATCATCGCCCGCAAGGTGAGTGTCCCCCAAATTCGATACCTGCGTAACGCGCCGGCGCGGGTTCGGCTACAGGGCACGTGCCCTGCTCCCAAGCAAAACCGTTGGAATGTCAGCATATCCGTGCTTATATCGTTACGAAACCGATCTTGAGGTGCTGAGTGACCTACCGCGAGCGGCAGATGCTGGAGGACGTGTTGCACGTCCTGTTCGGCCGGGCCGCGCGCATCGTCACCGTGGCCGCCTTGTGCTTCGGCGCCGGGATGGCGCTGATCCTGGCCTGGGGACCGCACTACACCGCCACTGTCCGGCTGGTGGCCCAGGGCGAAGCCGGGGCTGGCCGTTCGGCGCGCGACCAGGCCGAATTGCTGCGCGATCCCGCCACGGTTGCCCGCGTGCTGCCCAGCCTGCTGGCGGTCCGCCCCTTGCCGGGCCGGTGGGAAGCCGCCGCCGGCCGCCTTGGCCTGGCGGCACCCGAAGCGCCTGCGGTGTTCGCCTCGCGGGCCGCCCGGGCGCTGGCCGTGCGCGTGATGCCCGGCACCAACGTCATCGAGGCCAGCTTCACCTGGGCGGATCCTGTGTTCGCGGCCAGGGCGCTCAACCTCATCGTGGCCGCGCACCAGCGCACAGGGGCGGCTGGCGCCGCTTCCCACGAAGCCGTGGCGCAGGCGGCGGCGCGTGTGGCCACCGCGCAATCGGAGCTGGACGGGCTGGGCAGGCAGCTTGCCGGCCAGGACACCGGGGCGTTGCGCGACGACCTCGCGCGCACATGCGGGCTCCTGGCGGCGTTGCGCGCCACCGCCGACCAGGTCCGGCTGGACCGCGCGCTCGCCCAGCAGCATGCCGACGCGCTGCACCGCACCCACCAGGGCGGCGGCTGGGTGGAGGTAGGCGACGTGGATGGGGGCATCCACCCGCTGACGACCGGGCTGGCGATCCTGCTGGACAAGCGCCAGCAGCTTCTGGCGGCCGGGCAGCAGGACGGCGCCGCCCTGCGCGCGCTGGACCGTGAGATAGCCCGCGCCCGCGAGCAGGCCTATGCCGCCGCGTCGCAGATCGCCGAAAGCCGCGAAGCTGCGCTGGATGACCGCCTGACCAAGCTGTCGGCGGAGATCGCCGACGGCGAGGCGGCCGCCGGCGTGCTGGAGCAGCAATCCTCCCGCAGCGCGCTTCTGGCGCAGGCGCAGCAGGCGAAATCGGCCGAACTGGCCACGGCGCAGGCCACACTGGCCACGGCGCGCACCAGGCTGGCGCCCGGCTGGCAGAGCGCCGAGCTTGTCAGTGCGGCCATGCCGCCGGCCGCCGCCGACTGGCCGCGCCCGCCGTTGCTGGTGCTGCTATCCGCCGCGGCCAGCCTGGCCGCGGGCCTGGCCAGCGCCGTGCGCGCCGAGGCAAGACGGCTGACCATCGACCGCCCGGCCGACCTGCCCCGCCTTTTGGGCATCGAAGTTCTGGCCAGCCTGCACGAGCTATCCGCGCCAGTTCCATGACCCACGGATACCGGCAAGCTGAAACGCCGACAGGGACCAAAAGTCTTTTGCTTCTTTTCTTCAGAAAAGAAGGCCTGTCCTGATGCTTCCCCGCCTGCTTTCGGACACCCGGGAAGCGCTCCTCCCAGGCGAGCTGGTCCCGGGCGACGCCCGCCTGCTCCCCACCGACCCCACCCTGCTCCGCCTGAGCAACCAGGCGCTGCGCGACGTAGCCCTGCGCGCCATGGCTGCCGGCGAGGGCGGCACCATGACGGTGGGCGTGGCCGGCCTGCAGCATGGCAACGGCGCCACCACGGTAGCGCGCAACCTGGCCGTCTGCCTGGCGGAGGGGTTCGGCAAGCGCGTGGTGCTGGTGGAAGCAAACCAGCGCAGCGCCAGCCTGCGCCGCGCCTTCGGCCTGCCGGACGGGCCAGGCCTGACGGACGTGTTAGCCCGCCGCATCTCCCTGGGCGGCGTGCTGCAGATGGCCGGCGAGCACCAGCAGATCGTGCTGCTGCCGGCCGCCATGCGCGAGAGCGGGCTGATAGCCGCGGACGATCTGCGCGCGCTGCTCGGCGCGTTGCTGGCGTTCGTGGACGCGGCTGTGGTCGATCTGGCGCCGGTGGGGCCTTACAAGGACACCGTGGCCGCTTGCCGGGCGTTCGATGGCATGGTGCTGGTGATGCGCGGCGGGCATTCGACCGTTGCAGATGGACGGGTGGCGGTGGAGCGGGTGCAGGCGGCGGGGGGGGAATGTGCTGGGGGGTGTGCTTAATCGGGAGCGGGTGGTGGTTCCGAGGGGATTAAGAAAGTAAGGCCTTCTTTTCT
>CAXTVW010000233.1:0-4555 GCA_964247675.1 uncultured Acetobacteraceae bacterium | reverse complement strand
GGCGAAGTACTCGTACGCACGCACTACATCTCGCTTGATCCCGCCATGCGCGGCTGGATGAATGACGTGCGGTCCTACATACCGCCGGTGAAGCTCGGCGAGGTGATGCGCGCCGGCGCCGTGGGTGAGGTGACCGCGTCGAAGCACCCGGGCTTCAAGCCGGGCGAGCACGTGGCCGGCACGTTCGGCCTGCAGGACTATGCGGTGGCGAAGGGCGAGGCGTTGCAGAAAGTCGATGCGTCCGCGGCGCCGTTGCCGCTCTATCTCAGTGCGCTCGGCATGCCGGGGATGACGGCGTATTTTGGCCTGCTGGATGTGGGCGCACCGCAAGCTGGGCAGACGGTCGTGGTCTCGGCGGCCTCCGGCGCAGTAGGTGCCCTGGTCGGCCAGATCGCGCGCGTAAAAGGCTGCCGCGTGGTCGGGCTGGCCGGCGGCGCGGAGAAATGCGCCTACGTGAAGGACGAACTCGGTTTCGATGCGTGCATAGACTACAAGAACGAGGATGTCGGCCGTGCGCTGGGCGCGCATTGTCCAAAGGGAATAGACGTGTATTTCGACAACGTTGGCGGCGACATACTCGATGCCGTGCTCGTCCGCCTGGCCCGCCACGCGCGTGTCGTCATCTGCGGCGCCATCTCGCAATACAACACCACCGAGGTCGCCGGCCCGAAGAACTACATGATGCTGCTGGTGCAGCACGCGCGCATGGAGGGTTTCGTGGTGTTCGATTACGCCAAGCGTTACGGCGAAGGAATGTCGGCGATGGCCGGGTGGCTGAAGGACGGCTCGCTGAAGTCGAAGGAAGACATCGTGGACGGGCTGGAGACGTTTCCGGAGACCTTGCTGAAGCTGTTCAACGGGGAGAATTTTGGCAAGCTGGCGATCAAGTCGGTGTAGAGAACACCGTCTTTTCTGAATGGACGACCAGATTGCCCGTCTGCTTCTGCTCGCGAAAGCAGAAATCCTCACCGGCGTGGAGCGTGGGATCGCCTACGGCACCCCTGCTCTTCGCGTCCGCGGCAAATTCCTGGCAAGAATGAAGGATGCCACCACGCTGGTCATTAGCTGTCCGCTCTGGGAGAAGGCGATGCTGATGGAAACGGAACCGGAATTCTATTTCGAGACCGATCACTACACCGGATACGCCGCCATGCTGGTGCATTTGCACGTCATCGACGATGCCCGCCTGGCCGCCCGGCTAGAAGCCGCATGGAAGATGCAGGCCGGCAGCCGTATGTTCGCTACGCGGGAGGCCTCACTGAAAGCGCGCGAGCTCCCCTGGATGAACCCGGCATCGCCCCAACCGCGCGACAGCGGAGTAGAAGTTTTTTTAGTTCTTTTTTACAAAAAAGAACTGCTTGCTTCCTGTCTTTAGGCAGGCAGCGTAACCAGAGCCCGAGCCCCGCCGCCAGGCCGGTTCCCCAGCACCACATCTCCCCCGTGCGCGCGCAGGATATTTCGCGCGATCGGCAGCCCGAGCCCCGTCCCGCCCGTCTCCCTGTTGCGCGAATCCTCCACTCGGTAGAACGGCTCGAACACGCGCTCCAGCTCGTCCGGCGGTAGGCCGGGCCCGTCATCCTCTATGCTGACCGTCGCGAGCCCCGCGCTCGGGTCCAGCACGACGCGCGCGGCGCCGCCGTATTTCACCGCGTTGCCCACCAGGTTCGCGAATACGCGCTTCAAAGCCAGGATCCGGCCGTGCACCGTCAGATGTGCAGGCCCTGCGAAAGAGAGGCTGTCGCCGGCGTCTGGGCGCGCGTCGGCCGCGTCGTCGAGCACGGTGCGCAACAGCGCAACCAGATCGAATGGGACGGCCGGTTCGGTGTCGGCGGTGTCGCGCCCGAACACCAGGGTGGCCGAGACCATGGCGTCGAGCTCGTCCAGATCGGCCATGAACTTCTGGCGCTGCTCGTCGTCCTCGATGAACTCGGCGCGCAGTTTCAGCCGGGTGATCGGCGTGCGCAAATCGTGGCCGATGGCGGTGAGCAGGAACGTGCGGTCCTGAACGAAGCGGCGGATTCGCGCGGCCATGGTGTTGAAGGCCACCGCGGCGCGGACGACCTCGTCTGGTCCACGCTCGGGCAGCGGCGGCGCGTTCACGTCGCGGCCGAGGCGCTCGGCGGCTTCGGCCAGCAACGCCACCGGCCCGGTCAGCCGGCGCACCGCCCAAATGCTGAGCAGGGCGGCGGCAACCGTCATCAGCACGAAGGCCACCAGGAACTCGCGCGAGTGCCACGGCCGCGGTGGCGGCAGCTTGGCGCTCAGGTTCAGCCAGCCCCAGTCGGGCATCTGCAAGCCGATGTTGATCGGGTCCGACCACGGCGTGCCGCGTATGACCACGTCGCGCGGCCGGTTGGCCGCGCGCACCTGCACCAGGCCCATGTTGACGCGTATCTGCCCTATGTAGGGCGGCTCCATCACCTCTGGGGCCACCGCCGCGCCACCGGCCAAAGTGGCGTGCATGTAGGGCCCGAGATCCATCTCGCGCAGGGCGGCCTCGCGCTCGCCAGGTGCGGTGCCTACCACGGTGCGGTAGATGCTCATGGAGCGCATGCCGAGGTCGCGCAGCTCCGCGAAGCGCTGCAGCTTCACCCGGTCGAACGCATGTATCGTCAGCCCGGCGCCCTGCACCACCACCAGGCCCACCAGCAGGGTCAGCAGCGTGCGCTTGGCCAGGCTGTTCGGCCAGACCGGTATCTTGTCGAACAGCCGGCGGCCGCGCGCCGACAGTGAAACCCGTTTCAGTAAAGCGGGAGCGTCAGCTGCGTTCAATATCCGCCGCCAGGACGTAGCCGCCGCCCCGGACCGTCTTGATAAGCTGAGCATGCCGCCCGTCGTCCTCCAGCTTGCGGCGCAACCGGCTGATCGCCACGTCGATCGCGCGGTCGAACGGCCCCGCCTGGCGCCCTCTTAGCAGATCCAGCAGCATGTCACGCGTCAGCACGCGGTTGGCACGCTCCACCAAGGCCACCAGCAGGTCATACTCCCCGCCGGTCAGCGCGACCTCCACCCCATCCGGGTTCAGCAGGCGGCGGCGCGCCGGCTCCAGCAGCCAACCGCTGAAGCGTATGGCGCGCGCGGTAGGTTCCACCAGCTTCTCGGCCCGTTCGCTTGTCCGGCGCAGAACGGCGCGTATGCGGGCCAGCAGCTCGCGCGGGTTGAACGGCTTCGGCACGTAGTCGTCGGCGCCCAGCTCCAGCCCGATGATCCGGTCGGTCTCCTCGCCCATGGCCGTCAGCATGACGATGGGGATGTCCGACTGCGTGCGCAGCCAGCGGGCGATGTCCAGCCCTGACTCGCCGGGGAGCATCAGGTCCAGCACCACGAGCTGGTAGTGGCCCAGCGGCCAGTGCCGCCGCGCCTCACGCCCGTCGCGCACCGCGGTCACGCGGAAGCGGTTGCGCTCCAGGAAGCGCGCCAGAAGCTCGCGTATTTCCCGGTCGTCATCGACGATCAGGATGTGCGGCATTGTCTCCAATCGGTGAGTCCTCGACGTGCGCTAGACATCAATGGGTGGTCGGCTGATTTGAACCAGCCCGGCGTTTCACTCCGTTTCATTCCCCCTCGGTCTCCAGGCGATCAGGTGGGTGTATGCTTGGGATCGGGTCTTCGGGAGCGAGTGGATGCGGTGGGGTGTGGTTCTGCTGGCCGGGTTGCTGGGCATGTCCGGCTCCGTTGTTGGCCTTTTGAATACACGAGCGCAACAGTTTTCGCCGTCGGGTGAGGTTGCGTTGGATGATCCGGGCCATCGCATGCAGGGGTGGCAGCATGGCAGGCTGAAGTGAAGCAAGGGCGGGCTGGTCTTGCCAAAACGTAAGTGGGCAGACACAGGGCTCGCCTTGATGCAGGCGGAGGAGCAAAAGTTTTCTGGTTCTTTTTTTCAAAAAAGGGCTGCTTGCTTTCTCCGGAGCCCCAGCATCCAGATCCCGCCGCCCCCCGATCACGCACGCGCCGGCCTCGACTGGTTGGCCGCATCCGACCCTCATCTCGCGCGCGTGGAAGCCGAAGCCGGCCCGCTTCCCTGGCGCGTGCGCACGCCGGGCTTTTCCGGCCTGCTCGCCGCTATCGTCGGCCAGCAGATCAGCAACCAGGCGGCCGCGGCCATCTGGCGCCGCTGCAGCGCCCTGCCCGGCTGCCTGGCGCCGGAGACCTTCCTGTTGCTGGACGAGGACGTGTTACGCCGCGCCGGCCTGTCGCGCCCGAAGATCGGCCACGCCAGGGCGGTGGCCGAGGCTTTCGCAAGCGGCCACCTTGCCACCGAGCGGTTGGCCGAGATGGAGGACGAAGCGGCCATACAGGCGTTGTCCGCTGTGCGCGGGCTGGGCGTGTGGTCGGCGGAGATCTACCTGCTGTTTGCGCTGCAACGGGGCGACGTCTTCCCCGCCGGCGACCTGGCTCTGCAGGCAGCGGCCGCGCATCTGCGCGGGCTGGACGCGCGACCTAGCCCGGCTGCGCTGCGCGCGATCGCGCTTGCCTGGCAGCCGCATCGGGCGCTGGCCGCACGGTTGCTCTGGCATTGGTGGCGGCATGTTACGGGGCGGCCCAGCATGGATGA
>CAXTVW010000232.1:2801-4577 GCA_964247675.1 uncultured Acetobacteraceae bacterium | reverse complement strand
CTCTATCATCCGCACCAGCGTCTCCAACCGATCCGCCTCCTCAAACGGCTTGTCCCACCGCAGCCGCGCCACACGCGGAAACCGCAGCGCCACACCCGATTTATGCCGCCCGGAATACTGCGCCGCGTCGAACGCCACCTCCAGCACCAGCCCGCGCTCCACCTCGCGCACCGGCCCGTACGCCTTCACCGTATGGTTGCGTATCCACCGGTCCAGCTTCACCAACTCCTCGTCGGTGAACCCGGAATACGCCTTGCCCACCGGCACCAGCTCGCCATCCTCGCGCCAAAGCCCGAACGTGTAGTCGGAATAGAAACTGCTGCGCTTGCCATGCCCGCGCTGCGCATACATCACCACCGCATCGATCGTCAGCGGATCGCGCTTCCACTTCCACCACAATCCCTTCGGACGCCCCGGCACATACGGACTGTCCAGCCGCTTCAGCATCAGCCCTTCGATGCTCGCCGCCCGCGTCCCCGCCCGTATCTCAGACAACTCCTCCAGACTTCCGAAGGAAATAAGCTCGGACAGATCCATCCGCTCCGACGGATGCCGCGCCATCCAAGCCTCCAGCCGCGCCCGCCTTGCCACGAACGGCAACGCCCGCAAATCCTCAGCCCCATCGAACAGGATGTCGTACAGCCGCACCCGAAGCGGAAACGCCGCCACGATCTTCGCGGCCGCCGTCTTCCTGTTCAGCCGCTGCTGCAAATCCGCGAACGGCGCCACCACCCCGTCCCGCACCACCAGCAACTCGCCATCCAGCACGGCATCGGCCGGCAACACCCCGGCCAGTTCCGGAAACGCTCCCGAAACATCCTCCGCCCCGCGCGAGAATATCCGCTCGCCGCCAGGTGCCCGCACAAGCTGCACCCGTATCCCGTCCCACTTCCACTCCGCCGCGAACGCACGCCCATCCAGCGCCGCGAAATCCGAGGCCTCCAAGGGATGCGCCAGCATTGGCGGCCGAAACACCGGCGCCCCCGCCGCATCAGGTGCCCCCGTCCGCCCCTCCAGCCAGTCCCACAGCGCCGCATAAGGCGGGCTCAGCCCATGCCACACCTCCTCCACGTCGTCAGGCGCCACAACCTGCCCGTGCCCCGCGGCAAACTCCGCCAGCGCCGTCTTCGCCAGCCGTGCCGACGCCCCAACCCGCAAAGACCCCGTGATCAGCTTCAACAGCGCATACCGCACGTTCGGCCCGGACCCATCCAGCCACCCGCTCAGCAGCCCAGGCAACTCCCCCTTGGGCCGAGATCGCAGCGCTCCCACGATCTCCGTCACGCTCGGCGGCGCCGCCTCCGTCCTGGCCGGCCAGATCAGCGCCACCGTTTCCGCCAAATCCCCCACGAAATCGTAGGACAACCCCAGCAATAACGGATCAACCCGCGCCTCGGCCACCTGCCGTATCAACCCCGCCTTCGCCGCGGTAAAGCTCAACTCCCCCGTCAACGCAGCCAGCGCCCATCCGCGATCAGGGTCCGCCTCAGTTTCGAAAAACCTGCGCAGCAGCGCCATCTTTGCCAGCCGTCCTGGCGTCAGCGTTAACCGGTCCAGCAGTTCGGCGAAGGCAATCATAAGAAAGCAAGCAGTTCTTTTTTAAAAAAAAGAACCAAAAAACTTTTGCTCCCCCGCTGCACCAGCACGCGCGTCAGGTCACCAGACCAAAGCGCCCGCACCGCCGTCAGAAGTAAAAGTTTTTTGGTTCTTTTTTTCAAAAAAGAACCGCTTCCTTCCTTGAACACCAGCTCACACGCCCAGCCACGCCAAGCCACC
>CAXTVW010000232.1:0-2701 GCA_964247675.1 uncultured Acetobacteraceae bacterium | reverse complement strand
GATGCGCACGCCAGCACTCTCGCTCGGCAATCCGCCCAACAACGTCGACAATCCACGCAGAAACGGCCGCATCACACCCGCGAACCACCGCGCCCCGTCGGTCGCAAAACAAAGCGAGCCTGGGGAAGTCACCTGGAACACTAAGCCGCTTCCTCCAACCCGTCATCCCCATACCCCAGCAAACGCAACGCCCGCCCCCGCCGTCCGCTCAACCCGATCGCATGGATCAGCGCGTCCTCCGCCCCATGCGTCACCCAAACCTCCGGCGCCCCCACATCATCCAGCGTCTGCAACAGCTCCGGCCAGTCCGCATGGTCGGAGATCACCAGCGGCAGCTCCACCCCCTTCGCCCGCGCCCGCTGCCGCACCGTCATCCACCCGCTAGCCAAACACGTCACCGGATCGGCCAACCGCCTTGCCCACCTGTCCGCGATCGCCGAGGGCGGCGCCAGCACGATCGCCCCCGCCAGCCTCTCCCGCGCCTCCCCAGTCGCCGGCCGCAACTCCCCCAAGCGTACGCCCAGCCGCTCGTACACCGCGCATAACGGCATCAACGCCCCATGCAGATAGACCGGCGCGTCCCACCCCGCCTCCCGCAGCAAAGCAATCAACCGCTGCGCCTTTCCCAGCGCATAACACCCAACCACATGGCTACGCTCCGGAAACAACGCCACGCTGGCAATCAACTTGCGCGCCTCCCCGATCGCCGGCGGATGCACGAAGATCGGCAGGGCAAACGTCGCCTCCGTCACGAAAACATCGCAACTAATCGGCACGAACCCCGCGCAGGTCGGATCGCTCGCCCGCTTGTAATCCCCGCTAACCACCGCGCGACTACCCTCGAACTCCATAGCCACCTGCGCGCTGCCCAGCACATGCCCTGCCGGCTGCACCCACATCCGCACGCCGCCAACCGACACCACCTCCCCAGGCACCAGCACCTGCTGGCTGACGCCACTCCGCCCCTCGCCCATACGCACGTCCATGATCGCCAGCGTCTCGGCCGTCGCCAGCACCGCCTGGTGCCCCGGCCGCGCATGATCCGCATGCGCATGCGTAATCACCGCCCGATCCACCGCCACCAGCGGATCAATGAAGAAATCCCCCGGCCTGCAATACAAACCTTCAGGACGAACGCACAACCAAGTATCCGGATGAGGCAAAAGCGAAGCTTTCTTTTCTGACAAAAAGCGAAAACGCTTGCTGCCCTATTCGCGCATTCTCGCCCGATCAACGAACCAAACGGGACAGAAGTTCTAAGCCATCTTCGGACCCACCGAACAGCGCGGCAAACCCTGCCCGGGTATTCTGCCCCGCCCCGATCGGCAAACGTTGCGCGCTATCCTCCCGGCAAACAACTCGCCCCGCTGCCGCCCCTTTCAGCCTGCAGGACCCCTGCACACGCAAGCGCCCGCCGCATCATGGCGAGCAGGGCATCGGCCGCGACCAACCAGCCGGTCCTGCCCAACCCATCGCTGGACATCAACGGCCTCAACGCCCCGCGGCAAACCCGCGCAAAAACAACGACCGCCCTCACCTCGCGCTATCCCCGGCAGGATGCAAGGCCGGCCCAAGCGCCGCCACGCCACCGGCCCGAGTCATGAAATCGACGCCGGCATCCGCATGGATCGCCGTCGTATCGAAAACCGCCAGGTCGGTATCCGACTGCCCGAGCAGCATCGTCAGCTCCGTGCACCCCAGTATCACCCCGTCCGCCCCCTCCTGCCGCAACCGCTCGATCACGCCGAGCAAGGCATCCCGCGACTCCCGCCTGACAATCCCGCGGCACAGCTCGGCGTAGATCACCGCGTGCACAACATCCCGCTCGGCCGCATCGGGAACCACCGCCACAACACCGTGCCGCTCGCTCAGCCGTTCGCGATAGAACGCCCCTTCCATGGTGAAGCGCGTGCCCAGCAGCACCGGAGCCTTGCAGCCATGTGCGAGCAATGCCGCGGCGGTCGCGTCGGCGATGTGGATGGCCGGCACGCCGGATGCCGCCTCTATTTCGGCGTGGAGAAGGTGCATCGTGTTGGTGCAGATCATCAGCGCCTCGGCACCCGCTCCGGCAAGCCGTCGTCCCGCCGCCCCAAGCTCCCGGCCAAGCGCCTCCCAGTCGCCCGCCGCCTGCTTCTCGGCAATCTCCGCAAAATCAAACGACCACATCAGCAACGGCGCCGACCGCAGACCGCCCAGCCGCGCCCGTACCCCCTCGTTCAGCAGGCGGTAATACACCTGCGTGCTCTCCCAACTCATGCCGCCCAACAATCCCAGCGTGCGCATAGGTCCCGTCGTTGCTAAAGAACCGTGTCCCGCCCCCGGCGAGTAACCGCATGGTGCGCGCACAATCCCTCCAAAGCGAGCCGCCCAGAACCCGCGCGAGTCAAAGCAGCACCCAAATCCCCGACCGAAACCCGGCTCCCATCAACCCAAACCAAGCGCCCGCGAACTCGCCCGCCGAAACACCGCCCACCTTCCCACCCCCGTCGGTTCCATTCGGCCGCGCAAGCCCATATGGTCCCCCAATGCCCGGAACGTTACCAGAACCCTTCGCCACCTGGTTCGCCACCCGCGCCTGGACCCCCCGCCCCCACCAGCTCGCCCTCCTGAACGCCGCCCAGGCCCGCGAGAACATCCTCCTCATCGCCCCCACCGGCGGCGGCAAAACCCTCTCCGGCTTCCTCCCCACCCTGATCGCCCT
>CAXTVW010000231.1:0-4597 GCA_964247675.1 uncultured Acetobacteraceae bacterium | reverse complement strand
GGCCAAGGTGGGACCGCACTGAAATCGGCCAAGTTCGGGCCCATCCGCCAAGGGATCTGCCGTTGGCGCTGTCAGCAAAAGCTGAAGCGCGGCACGGCTCGAAGTTGAACCGGCAGCGACGGACACTTCGTTCGGCCCATCATGCAGGTAGCTTTCAAGGAAGTATGGGACTGCCGAGAGTATCACGCCACGTCGCGCGGCAAGCGGCAGGCCGTTGACGGTAATCGCGAAATCGATCCCCGCTTCGGTGATCTGCAAAGAGTAAGAATCCGCAACGTTGGCCTTGGCCGGTTGATAAAGCATTCCCAGCGCAGCAAGCGTGTAGAACACCAAGCGCACTTGGTATGGGCTTCCGCCGCTCAAGCAGCCAGCCTCTCCACCGCCCCCACAGCCGCCAACCGCACCATGATCGGCCGGTGATCCGACCCCGCCCGATCCAGCGCCGCCGCCATGCCGCACGCCAGCCCGCGCACGTAACACCGGTCCAGCCGCAGCGGCACAACATCAGCGCACACATGCGTAGGCTCCCGCGGCCCCACGTCCCGGAACCCCGGCAGCAACGCCGGTCCCAGCAGGTTATAATCCCCAAGCACGGCCGCCCGTGCCGGCAGGAACTCGGCCACGTGGCGCAACTGGCGCCTGTTCAGCAACTGCCCGTGCGAAAGATGCACGTTGGCCACGGAGAACCCGGGCAGGTCGACGATCTGGCACACCCGGTCCACCACCGCGCCGGAGGGCAGGCGGATCACGCGGGGCACCGCCATCGGCAGCGGACTCCACATCGCCAGGCCATGGATGCGGCCGGGCAGCGGCACGCGCGCGTAATGCCCGCCGAGCCGGCCTGGCAGCGCGTTCATCGCCACCGTCGCTTCCTGCATCAGGAACAGGTCCGGCCGCTCGCGCTCCACCAGGCGCACCACCTCGTCCACGGTCGCCCCGGTCAGGCGAAGCAGGTTCCAGCTTATGATCTTGGTCACGAGTGGCAGGTGTCCGTGGCGATTGCTGCACCGCGTCTATCATCGATGGGGTTAGCGGTGGGTGTAAAAATCTACAACTTCAACCGCCGCGAGCACCAGGGCGGCCTTTACCCGAGATAGAGCCACACCACCCAGATGCTGCCGGCAAGGAACGGCCCGAACGGCACCCGCGCCGACAGATCCGGCCGGCCGCGCCGCATTGCCCAGAGCAACCCGGCCAAGGCGGCCCCCAGCACCACGTCGCCCAGCAGCCAGACGCCCACCCAGGCGCCGCCCGCCGCCAGCAGTTTGGCATCCCCCAACCCAAGCCCCTCGCGGCCCCGCGCCTGGCGGTAGGCCCAGGCCACAGCCCAAAGCGCCGTGTAGCCGAAGGCGGCGCCAAACGCCCGCGCGCGCAGCGCCTCGGGTTCCAGCCAGGCGGCTTCCACCAGCCCCGCCAGGATCAGCGGCAGGGTCAGCACATCCGGCAGCCGCAGGCAGACCGCGTCTATGCATGCGAGCGTCAGCAGCGCCCAGCCCAGTGCACAGCTTGCCCAAAGCACCGCGCCGTCCAATCCGGCCAGCACAGCCCAGGCCGCCACCACGGTTGCGGCAAGCTCCACCGCCAGCGTGTCCCACCCGATCGCCGCGCCGCAGAACCGGCACCGCCCCCGCAGCGCCAGGAAGCTCGCCACCGGCACCAGGTCGCGAACGCCGAGCGCATGACCGCACGCCTCGCAGGCGGACCGGCCGCCAACCACCCCGCGCCCCGCAGGCAAGCGCCGGATGAGCACGCCGCAGAAACTGCCCACGAACGGCGCCGCCGCCATCGGCCAAACCGCCCCGCTCGCAATCCATCCGTTGATTAACTCGACCGCGCCCATGCTTCCCCTGCACAATGGGCACATACAGCAGCGGGAGACCCGGACGCCACCAGCCACGGCGTGCCGGCACAGGAGCGGACACATGACGGCACAGGGCGCACGCGGCACGCTGACCCAACCCCCCGGCCAGCCTGGCCAGATCAGTCACGCGCTGCTGGAGCGCCAGGTGGACCTGCTCGCCAGCATCCTGCTGCGCCAGAACCAGTGCGACGCCCAGACCATCGACCGCGGCCGGCGCGTGGCCACGGAAAGCGGCCAGCGGCTGGACCTGGTGCTCATCCAGCTCGGCCTGGTCACCGAACGCGGCCTGGCGGAAGCCTACGCCACGCTGCTCGGCGCCCCGCTTGCGGGCCCCGCGCGCTTCCCCGAGGCGCCGCTGTTCCCCGAGCGCCTGACGCCCCGCTTCCTGCGCACCGCGCGCGCCTGCCCGCTGGCGGTGGAAGACAACGTGCTCGTCCTGGGCGTGGCCGACGCGCTGGACGATTTCACCCCCTCCGCCATCTCGGCCGCCACCGGCCTGCCGACGCGGCTGGAGATCGTGGTGCCTATCGAGCTGGAAGCCGCCTTCGGCCGCCTCTACCCCGAAGGCGAGACCACCGACACCGAACACCACGCCGAAGGCGGCGCCGGCCTGGAGGAAGACGCCGAACGCCTGAAAGACCTGGCCAGCGAGGCGCCCGTCATACGCCTGGTCAACCAGATCATCGGCCGCGCGGTGGAGACCCGCGCCAGCGACATCCACGTCGAACCCTTCGAGGACCGGCTGCGCGTACGCTACCGCTATGACGGCGTGCTGCACGAAGCCGACAGCCCCGCGGCGCGCCTGGCGCCGGCCATCATCAGCCGCATCAAGATCATGGCCAAGCTGGACATCGCCGAGCGCCGCCTGCCGCAGGACGGCCGCATCAAGCTGGCGGTACGCGGCACGGAGATCGATTTCCGCGTCTCCACGATCCCCTCGCTCTACGGCGAGAAGGTGGTCCTGCGCGTGCTGGACCGCAGTAGCGTCACCTTCGATTACGTAAAGCTCGGCCTGCCGCCCAACGTGGTGCGCGAATGGTCGCGCGCGCTGGAACTGCCGAACGGCATCCTGCTCGTCACCGGCCCCACCGGCTCCGGCAAGACCACCACGCTCTACACGGGCCTGACCGCGATCAACGCCGTCAGCCGCAACATCGTCACCGTCGAAGACCCGATCGAATACCAGCTCAACGGCATCAACCAGATACAGACCAAGCCGCAGATCGGCCTCACCTTCGCCGCCCTGCTGCGCTCCATCCTGCGCCAGGACCCCGACGTAATCATGGTGGGGGAGGTGCGTGACCTGGAGACCGCACAGATCGCCGTGCAGGCCGCGCTGACCGGACACCTCGTGCTCTCCACGCTGCACACCAACTCGTCCGCCGCCAGCATCACCCGGCTGCGCGACATGGGGCTGGAGGACTACCTGCTGACCGCCGTCCTGCGCGGCGTGCTGGCGCAGCGCCTGGTCCGCCGGCTGTGCGACAGCTGCAAGCGCGAGGCTGAGGCGCCGGCCGAGCTGATCACCCGCTTCGACCTCGAACGCCGCACCAACGGCGCGCCCATCCACCTCTGGCACCCCGTCGGCTGCGCGCAATGCCGCAGCACCGGTTATCGCGGCCGCCAGGCGATCGCCGAATTCCTCCAACCGAACGCGGAGATCGAGCATCTCATCTTTTCGAAAGCCGACCAGAGCGAGATCGAGCGTGCGGCGGTGAGCAATGGAATGGTGACGATGTTCAATGCGGGGCTGGAGGCAGCTTTGGTAGGCTCTACAACGATCGAGGAAGTAGTGCGCAGCATTCGGGCGGAAGCGTGACAGAACAAAGCAAAACCTTCTTCTTCGAAGAAAAGAAGCAGAAAACTTTTGCCTCGGCCGTCGCGGACTTGCCCGATGCGCGCGTGCACCGGCGCGGTTTCCTGAAAGCCTGCGCTGGGGTCACGATCCTCGCTGCAACGCGCCGCGCTCAGGCTGCGCCTGTTACGATCACCACGGACCGCTTCTCCGTCATTATCCAAGGCAACGGTCCGGACGTCATCTTCGTTCCTGGCCTAACCTGCTCGCGTGACGTCTGGAACCCGACAGTCGCGGCACTCGGCGGCAAATACCGTGTGCACCTCGTCCAGATCGCAGGCTTCGCCGGCGAGCCGGCACGCGCCAACGCGCAAGGACCCGTTTGCGCCGACGTGGCCGAAGGGCTTGCCGCCTACATCGCCCAGCAGAACCTGCAGAAACCGGCCTATGTCGGCCACTCGATGGGCGGCACGATCGGCCTCATGCTTGCCGAACGCCATCCGGCCGCACTCGGCCGCCTCATGGTCGTGGACATGTTCCCCGCTTTGGCCGTCGTCATGATCCACCCCGGCGCCACCCGCCAGGAAATCGACGCCGCGGCCGAAGCCATCGGCGAAGGCATGGCGCACGCCGACGCAGCCGATTACCGCAAGAACGTCGAACCGGTCATCGCCAGCGAAATCCTGACCGAGTCCGCGCGCCCCGAAATCGTCCGCCAGTCCATCGAAAGTGACCACCGCGTCGCCGGCCACGCCATGCGCGAGCTGATCGAAACCGACCTGACACCGGACCTGCCAAAGATCGTGATACCAACGACAGTCCTCTACGCCTGGAACAAGGCCGATCCCTACACTGCTGCACAGGCCGACACGCTGTTCCGCACCATCTATGCCTCGCTGAAAGCCGTGAAACTCGTCCGCATCGATGGTGCCGCACACTTC
>CAXTVW010000230.1:0-4607 GCA_964247675.1 uncultured Acetobacteraceae bacterium | reverse complement strand
AAGCAAAAGTTTTTTGCTTCTTTTTTTCAAAAAAGAAGGCCTTGCTTGCTTTCGCAATTGTTATTTCGCCGGCTTTCTCAGGAAGAAACGACAACGCGGTTTGACGAAGCGAGGCGGGCAAGCTCGAGGCTGTTCAGTACGTCACTGCCTTGCAAATTTCCCTGCTGCAGGGACCCGCTTTGTGCAGAGGTCACGCCGTAGGCGGCCAGTTGCGCCGGGGACCAGGACGCGTTGCCGGGCGCCGGCTGCGGAAGCTTGGGCGGGGCCGCGGCTACGGCGTGCGGGCTGGACGAGCCGATGCCGATGGCTGCCAGCACGCTCGTGCCCAGTTTCTCCGGGTCGATGCCGGCCATCTTTTCCACCGCGGTTTCGGCGAGGCTGATCGCCACGCCCGCCGGTCCGCCGAGGATGCCGCTCACGACAAGGGAGCCGACGGTGCGAGCCTCCTCCGGGATGCGGTCTCCGGTGAGCGCACGATAGATGGTGCCCAGCACGGGGACGTATTGCAGCGGGTTCAGTTCGGCCAGGAATACGTGGAATCCTGTGCGATGGGTTGCGGGCGGCCGCGGGTTGGCGGCGTTCGTTACGCCTTTGGCGCTGGCAGCAACCACCTGAGTCATGGACCGGCATCCTGTCACGCGCTGGGGTGCCCCAGGCGGAGAGAGAACATTCGGCCGATGATGCGCGCGACTGGTTAAGAAGTTCTTGGCCGGGCGGCGCGCTGCTCTGTTATAGGTTGTAGAAAGCAAGCAGTCCTTTTTTGAAAAAAAGGACCAAAAAACTTTTGTTCCCCGCGCATATGCGGCAGCCGGATACGTCCGGACAAACACGCAGGCTGCCAATGCGGGTGAGTAAAAGTTTTTTGCTTCTTTTTTTCAAAAGAGAAGGCCTTGCTTGCTTTCCTATCGCTCAGTGCGGCGGGCGGCGAGGCTGCGCGCCGTGCGGCCATTCGGGCTGGCCGGTATCCTCGGCGCCGGTGGGGTCGGGAGCGGCGAGTTCGGCTTCGAGTTTTTCGTAGTCCAGTTCAAAACCGAGGTCTTCGCAGATCGTGGCGAGCAGGTCGGGCAGCGAGGTGGTGCCGTCCGGGTCCAGCGCCAGTTCCGCCTCCAGCAGCTCGTCGGCTTCCTCCAGCAGGTCGGCACGACCGAAATGGCCTTGCGTCGCCTGGCGTATGGCACGGCGGATCTTGGCGCGGCGGGGGTCTGCCTGGGTTTGCGGCGCCAGCGCGCCGCGCCCGGCGGCGATGCGGCATTCCAGGGTGATGGCATGTCGGACCACGCTGGCGAGCTGGGTAAAGAGGGTGGCGGGGTGCGGGGCTCGGGGGGCCGCTTCGTCTTCCTGCTCGCGGCCGGGCGGGAGGCGGGCGAACGCCATCTGGGCGCGGGCGGCGGCGGCTTCCGCGAGCATCATGCCGAGCTCGGCCAGCCGCTGGCACTGGTGCATGTGACGCGCGGTGCGCTCGGCAACGGTTTCGACTACGGCGTTGGTGCTTTGGGACACGGTGCGGCGCCTGGCTGGTTGCTGTAGAACATATTAGGAACTAGGCGCAGGACTGGGCAAGCGTTTTCTGGGCGGCACAGGCGCCGGCCGGGCCGCAGGTCACGCCCGGCTGGCCGGTACGTCCCGCACTTCGATCACGTGGCTGAAGACATCGGGTATCGCGTCGGTGAATGTGACTTCGCAGATGCTGTCACGGCCGCCGCGCAAGGCACGCCACGCCTCGTAGCTGAAACGACCGAGCGGCGTGAACGTGCCCGTTCCCCTGCGGGCCGCGCGCCGGACCGTGGCGCCGGAGTTGATCGCGCACAGCTCAATCTTGTCGCTGTAGGCCTGGGCGACGGTCAGCGTGTTCAGCACGAGCACCGATTTTTCCTGACCGCGGTTGTTTTTCGCGAGGATCAGCTTTTGCAAACGTGCTTCATCCACCCAGAAGAAAATCCGCCGGTTCAACTCGCGCAGCCAGTCCTGCGGCGTGAGGCCGTCGTCCAGACAGCCTGCCAGGGACGCCATGCTGATCGGCGCGTTGTCACTGATGGTGGCGCAGCCGCCGGCGTTCTCTAGATGCAATGAGGTGGCTCTGCGATCCGTCTCAATGCGTTGCCGCTCGGTGTCGGATCTCCCAAAATTCTTGAGCAGGGCTGATGCGGATAGAAGCCCGCAGGCGCGGATGCAAGCGAGGTTTTGCCTGTGTGTCAGGTGGTAGAGCCGGGGGTGCCTGGCCGCCAGGTCCGCCGGTGTCAAATGACGTGACGCTCCATGCCTGCACGGGTGGCAGCCGGTATGGGGGCCGCGCGCCGTGTCTCGCGGCCTATCACCACCAGCGTGGTGACCGATGTTGCCGCACAAAGGTCGCCGTGGAACAGGCCGTTGCCGATGGCGAACGAGGAGTTGCCGATGCGCAGCAGGACGGAGCCGATGTCTATCTCCGCGGGCCAGTGGAGTTCGGCGCGGTAGTCCAGTTCGATGCGGCGCATTACCACGAGCACGTCGTTTGGCAGGTTCTCGATAACGCCGCTGCGGGTGAAGTTGACGCGGCCGCTTTCCATCAGGGCGACGAAGGCGACGTTGTTGATGTGGCCTATCATGTCCGTGTCGGAGAAGCGGAGTTTTTCCTGGTACCAGTAGCTGTAGGTGGCGCGGCTGGTGAGGTCGGGTTCGGTCACGCGCTGGGGTCGCCTTTCGGAGGTTAAGGAAGCAAGGCCTTCTTTTTTGAAAAAAAGAAGCAAAAAACTTTTGTTCCTGACGCGGTTGCAACGCGCGCGTGCCGGCGTAAGGTCGGCGACAGCGGAGTCAAAAGTTTTTTGCTTCTTTTTTTCAAAAAAGAAGGCCTTGCTTACTTGCCTTCGATACCCGCGCAAGCCCCCGCAAGCCAATCACGCACGTCCGGCGCCAGATGCGGCGCAAGCTGGGCGTGGACCTCGGCGTGATACGCGTTCAGCCAGGCGAGCTCGGCGGGGGAGAGCAACGAGAGCTCGATCAGCAGGCGGTCGAACGGCGCCCAGGTGAGCGTTTCGAAGCGGTGGAAAGGTTTGCCGGTGGGGAAGGACGCGGGTTGCACGAGAACGAGGTTTTCCAGGCGTATGCCGTACTCGCCGGGGAGGTAGAAGCCGGGTTCGTTGGAGAGGATCATGCCGTCTTCCAGCGTGGCGGTGCGCAGATGGGGGGAGATGCTGACCGGGCCTTCGTGTACGGAGAGGTAGCTGCCGACGCCGTGGCCGGTGCCGTGGTCGAAATCCAGGCCGGCTTGCCAGAGGGCGGCGCGGGCGAAGGCGTCCAGGCGGACGCCGGCGACGTTGTCCGGGAAGTTGAGCGTGGCGATGGCGATGTGGCCGCGCAGGACGCGGGTGTAGCGGTCCCGGATCTCCGCGGTGGGCAGGCTGGGGCCGGTCCAGATGGTTCGGGTGACGTCCGTGGTGCCGTCGGTGTATTGGGCGCCGCTGTCGATGAGGTAGAGCTCGTCCGGGAGGATGGCGCGGTCTGATTCGAGCGACACGCGGTAGTGCATGATGGCGCCGTGTTCGCCGGCGGCGCTGATGGCGGGGAAGCTTTCGCCGCGGAACTCGGGCGATTCGGCGCGGAAGCGGACGAGCTGGGCGGCGGCGGAGAGTTCGGTCTCGTGGCCGGCGGCGTCCTGCACCCAGTGCAGGAAGCGGGCGAGGGCTATGGCGTCGCGGTGCTGGGCGGCGCGGGCGCCCTGCTGTTCGGTGGTGTTCTTGCGGGCCTTGGGGACGAGGCAGGGGTCCTGGCCGGGGATGATGGTGGCGCCGGCCTGGCGCAGGGTGTCGGTGAGCCAGGCGGGGCTGCCTACGGTGTCCAGCCGGACGCGTTTGCCGGAGAGGGCGGCCAGGGCGGCTGGGAGGGCTTCGCGGGGGGCGGTGGCGACCTGGTTGCCTAGGGCTTCGCGAACGGGCTGGGGGAGTTTTTCGGGGGGCATGAAGAGTTCGACGGCGGCGTCCGCGTGGAGGATGGCGAAGCCCAGGGCCACGGGGACGTAGGCGAGGTCCTGGCCGCGTATGTTGAGGAGCCAGGCGATGGAGGCCGGGTCGCTGATGACAGCGGCGTCCTGCTTGGCGCTCTGCAGGGCTTCGGCGAGGCGGGCGCGCTTGGCGGCGGAGGTTTCGCCGGATTGCGCTTCGGCGTGTAGCGCGGCCGGGGCGGTGGGAGGGGCTGGGCGGTCCTGCCAGGCGGCGTCTATGGGGTTGGTGGTGACCGGGGTGAGGGTCAGGCCGGCTTCGCGGTAGCGGGCGAGCGAGTCTTCGCTCATCAGCCAGGGGTCGTAGCCGACCGGGGCGCCTGGCTGGGTGTGGGCGGCGAGGTAGCCTGGCGGCGGCGTGTCGGTGATGTGCTGGCGGTCCCAGAGGGCGGCGTCGGTTTCGGTGGCGAGCTGGAGGACGTAGCGGCCGTCGCTAAACACGGCGGCGCGATCGGGGAAGACGATGGCGAGGCCGGCGGAACCGGTGAAGCCGGTCAGCCAGGCCAGGCGCTCGGCGCTGGGTGGGACGTACTCGCCCAAATGCTCGTCCGCGCGGGGGACGATGAAGGCGGCGAGGTTCTGGCGGGTGAGTTCGGCGCGGACTGCGGTCAGGCGTTCGGAGGGGGTCATTGGG
>CAXTVW010000229.1:0-4691 GCA_964247675.1 uncultured Acetobacteraceae bacterium | reverse complement strand
GATAAAAGTTTTTTGCTTCTTTTTTTCAAAAAAGAAGGCCTTGCTTGCTTCGCGTCAGCCCGTTTTCGCCAGTATCGCCTCCCCTGCACGCGCACGCGGCAGAACCAGCTCGATCCGCGTGCCCGCCCCGGGGCTGCTCTGCAACCGGACCGCGCCGCCCGACTGGCTGATGAAGCCGTAGAGCTGGGACAGGCCCAGCCCGGTGCCCGAACCCTGAGGTTTCGTGGTGAAAAATGGCTCGAACGCCCGGGCACGCACCTGCGCAGTCATGCCCGTTCCGGTGTCGCTTACGGTTATGGCGACGTAGTCGCCTGGCCGCGGCGGCTCCGGCGCGTCATACAGATAGCCATTGGCGCCGGCGAACGTCGCGCGGTCGAGCACGCGGTTGGCGATCTCTATCGTGACGACGCGCTGGCCGGCGCCCTGGCCTTCGATCGCATCGCGCGCGTTGATGATCAGGTTCAGCAGGGCTGCCTCGATCTGGTTCTGGTCGGCCAAGGCCGGCCACGGGTCGCTCTGCCGTCTTACCTCGAGCGCGATCATGTCGCCCAGGGTCTGCGCAAGCAGGTCGTGTATGCCGTCCACCACGTCACCAACGAACAACCGCACCGGGTTGAGCCGCTGCTTGCGGGAGAAGGAGAGCAGCTGGCTGACCAGCCGTGCGGCACGCCGAGAGCCGTCCAGCGCGTTGGCGGCCAGCCTGCCGCTCCGTTCATCGAGGGCTGCGCGCTGCTGCAGAAGCTCCAGCGAGCCCATGATCGTGGTGAGCAGGTTGTTGAAATCGTGCGCGATGCCGCCGGTAAGCTGCCCCACCGCCTCCATCTTCTGCGCGTGGCGCAGCCGCTCCTCGGCCGCCGCGAGCGCGGCCTCCGCGTCCTTGCGGGCCGTCACGTCGGTCACCGCGGCCAGTGCGCGCTGGAGGTGCCCGTCCGCATCGCGCTCGACCTCGAGCGTGATCTCGACATCCTTGATATGGCCGTCCTTGCAGAGCATGCGGCGGCCGGCATTCAGCAGGAAGCTGCCGGCACGCAAGGCCGCCAGGTGATCCGACGCTTCGAGCGCACTTTCCGCGGTGTAGAAATCGCCGACCGGCCGGCCGACCACCTCGTGCCGCTCGCGGCCGACCAGGTTCAGCCAGTGGTCGCTGACGTCGATCAACCTGCCGTCCGCACCCACGGCGTGCAGGGCTACCGGCGTGCGGCTGTACAGGTTGCGCTGCCTTGCCTCGCTTTCCTGAAACCGCGCCGCCATGGCCTGGCCTGCGGCCACCTGTTGCGCCAGCGCCAGGTTGGCCTGACGCAGCGCTTCCGGCGAAGGCAGCGCCAGCGCCTCCGGCACCAGCTTCCAGAGGGCGGCGGCGGTGGCGACGGAAAGCACGGCCGTGAGCGCCTTCACCCCGCCATCGAGCCAGTACAGCGGGACCCACAGCGTGACCGCGCCCAGGATGTGCGTCGTGCCGCAGGCGAGGATGAAGGCTGCAAACAGCGCGAAGACCGGCTTGAAGGCGAGGTCCCGTCGGCGGCGCAGGAAGACGAGCAGTGCTGCCGGTATGGCGAAGTAGGCGCCGGCGATCAGCAGGTCGGAGACGGCCTCCAGCCACATCAGGCCCGGCTGCCAAGCTAGGCAGAAGCCATGCGGCGTGAGTTGGGAGAAGCCGGACAGGCTGTTCACGCGAACTCTTCGGTCATTTAAAACCTTCTCGTCCCGGCACGCACGCGCCGACACAAACCCCTTGCCGTATATCAGCTTTTTGAGAACAGGGCGACTGATCTGAAACGGTTTTCCTGGGTGTGACGGCGGCCGGTTCCCGCGGCACCTACGCCGATTTGCGTTCCCGACGCGCGGCAGGCACATGTTCCTCGTTCAGATACAACGATCGGGGCTGCCTGTATGGTCGAGAACGTTATGCCGAAAGACGCCTGGGCGGCGCTGCTTTCGGACAGCCAGGCCCGCCTGGTGGATGTGCGCACCGAGATGGAATGGGAGCACGTGGGCGTGCCGGACCTGGCGGACGCGCGGACAGCGCCGTTGCTTGTGAGCTGGCAGTTTCCGACCGGTGAGGTGAACCCTGCCTTCCTGACGGAACTGCGCGACGCAGGGGCCACGCCGGGGCAGACGCTGTATTTCATCTGCCGTAGCGGGGTGCGCAGCATGGCGGCCGCACAAGCGGCCGAGGCGGCCGGTTTCGGGGCCGCTTACAATGTCGCCTTTGGGTTCGAGGGCCCGCAGGGAACCCGGACCGGCTGGAAGGCGGATGGGCTGCCCTGGCTGGGAGGGCAGAAGTAAGGAAAAGCCTGCTTCTTAGAAAAAAGCGACAACCGCCAGCAACCACCCCCAAAAACGGGGTCTGGGGCCTCCCGGCCCCAGCGGGGTCAAGGGGCAGAGCCCCTTGCCTTGCCTTCGCCTGCCTTAAGAGACGTCCGGCTGGTCCTGCTCGCCAAACACCATCGCCGGCTCAAGAGCCGCCTCTTCTTCCTCCGCCGCCTGGCCCACAGCCTCACCGCGCGCCTGGCGCTCGGCTTCTTCCGTGCTGCGCGCCACGTTGGCGATCACGTCGATCGTCACTTCCGGGTGCAGGCTGACGTTCACCTTATGCAGGCCCAGAGTCTTGATCGGGTGAAGCAGGATGACCTGGGAACGGCTGATGGTCAGCCCGCCTTCCGTGCAGGCATCCGCGATGTCACGGTTGCTGACGCTGCCGTATAGGCTGCCGGACTCGCCGGCCTGGCGGACGATGACGACCTTCATCCCGCCCACGCGCTCGGCCAGCCGCTCGGCCTCCTCGCGGCGCTTCAGGTTCTGCGCCTCGAGCTGCACGCGCTGCTGCTCGAACTGCGCGAGGTTCGCTTTGTTGGCGCGTATCGCGCGCTTGCCGGGCAGGAGAAAGTTGCGGGCGTAGCCCGGCTTGACCTTCACCAGGTCCCCCATCTGGCCGAGCTTCTCGACGCGCTGGAGGAGGATCAGTTCTACCTGTGCCATGATCTGCGCCCTTCAGGAGACGATGTAGGGAAGCAGCGCCAGGAAACGCGCGCGCTTGATGGCCTGCGCCAATTCGCGCTGCTTCTTGGCGGACACGGCCGTGATCCGGCTGGGAACGATCTTGCCGCGCTCGCTGAGGAAGCGGCTGAGCAGGCGGACGTCCTTGTAGTCGATCTTCGGCGCGTTCGGGCCGCTGAACGGGCAGCTCTTGCGGCGGCGGAAGAACGGGCGGCGGGCGCCAACAGCGGCGCGGCGGGCGGCGACGTTTACTTCGCCGGAATCGGTATCTGACATGGTTGCTTACTCTTCGCCGGGTTCGTTGAGGTCACGGGCGCGGAATTCCTCGCGGTCGTCATAGCCGCGCTTGCGGCCCGATTCGAAACGGCCGGCGGGCTTGGGCCCGCGGAAGCTGCGCTCGCGGTCGTCGGACTTGCGCGCCAGGATGGCGGAGGGGTTCTCGTCGATCTCGTCCACGCGTATGGTCATGAAACGCAGCACGTCCTCGTTCAGGCCGAGCTGGCGCTCGATCTCCTTCACGCTGGCCGGCGGGGCGTTCAGCCCCAGGAGCATGTAATGGCCCTTGCGATTCTTCTTGATCCGGTAGGACAGCGAGCGCAGGCCCCAGTATTCGCGCTTGTCGACCGTGCCGCCGTCAGCCTCTAGCTGGGTGGCGATAGTGTCGGCTACGGCTTCTACCTGCTGCTGTGTTACGTCGTTCCGCGCTATGAGCACGGTTTCGTATAAAGGCATGTGTGGTCCCTATGGCTGGTGGGCTCGCGTTAGGCGAGCATAGCCGCAGCATTGCCTTGCTGTGGCAGGGGAGCCGGGTTTGAGCAGGTGATAGGGAAGAAAGCAAGGCCTTCTTTTTTGAAAAAAAGAAGCAAAAAACTTTTGCTCCTCCGCTGCTGAGAGGCTTCGGTGTTTCCTGCAGCGCACGGCTGGTGCGAATGCGGGGCAGTAAATGTTTTCGGTCCTTTTTTCAAAAAAGGACTGCTTGCTTTGGTCGTAGACTAAACGTGGTGGAAAAGAACTTCAGCAAAGCGCCCTGGCCGGACTGGCTCTCCGGCGCGGTTGCCGCCATAGCACGTGATAACGCCTGGTCACCGGACTGGCTGAACGATGCCGTGCAGTTTCATCTGAGCCCGCTCGCCGGGCGTGCAACTGACCATGCCGAGTTCGGCACGTTCCCCAAGACCGGGGAGCCGGGACTGCGCGTGAGCGTGCCCTCGCTTGACTACATGCTGGCCTTGAAGCTCAAGGCGATGCGCATCAATGACCCGGTGAAAGGCGTCTGTGAGGTCGAGGACATACGTGCGTTGCTGGGAGCCGCGCGGGTCCGCAGCATCGACGACGCGGTCTCAATTCTCGCGCGTTTTTTTCCGCGGTCAGCCGAAAACCCCGAGCGCGAACGGTTCTTCCTGAAACATATCTGGCCGGACGGAGAAGCCGACAATGACACGCCCGAATACCCTCTCTGAGGCAGCAGGGCGGATTGCCGGCGGCGTTCCGGCCGAGATCGCCATTGCCGAGTTCCTGGATACTTTCTACCTCGCGCCGCCCGACAAACGATTGGCCGCGCTCGAAGACGAGCCCGCGCGCACCTGCGATGATCGGACAGACGCCCTTCTGGGAGCGATCTGCGAGTATCTGGCCAAGCGGTATGGATTGCCTGTCGTGCCTGGCTGGGCAGGAGAACCCTGCCGTTTTCTGCA
>CAXTVW010000228.1:0-4697 GCA_964247675.1 uncultured Acetobacteraceae bacterium | reverse complement strand
ACCACGTCCCGGCCGTTGTCCCAGCGCTTCATCGGCTTCATCGGGATCGGCGCGCCTTCGCGGCGCAGGGTCTGGGCGTCCGAAAGGCCGGCGGCGGCGCGCAGATCGGTGACCGAGCCGCGTATGGAGAAGCCCTTTTTGGCGGAGCCGGAGCCCACGCTGACCGTGTCGCCATGCGGGAACACCCAGCCGTAGAAATCCGGGGACAGCTTGCCCTGGTAGAAGATGTCGCAGCGGCCGGGCTCGAACAGGCGGCCCAGCGTGTCGGTGGCTTCGGCAGGGGCGCGCAGGATTTCGTGGTAGGCGAACACGTAGGGGACGCGGTCGGCGCCCTTCACGCATTGCTTGGCCACCGCGGACCTGGCGCCGTCGGCACCTACCACAACGCGGGCGCGGACGCGGCCTTGCGTGCCGTCCTTGGCGCGGAACACCACGGCAGCCACGCCGTCCGCGTCGTGCTCCACGCGCTCGAAGGCGCCGGTCTGGCGCACGGCGCCAGACTCCTCGGCGCGCACGCGCAGCCACTCGTCGAAATGCTCGCGATCGACCATGCCGACGAAGCCGCCGTCGATCGGCATGTCCACCTGCACGTCCTTGGGGGAGACCATGCGGGCGGCGCGTATGCGGGCGACGATCTGCGCGTCGGGAATGGCGAAGTCGCGCACCAGTCGGGGCGGGATGGCGCCGCCACAGGGCTTTATACGGCCGTCCCGGTCAAGCAGGAGCACGGAGCGGCCGGCTTGCGCCAGGTCGGCGGCGGCGGTGGCGCCGGCGGGGCCGCCGCCGACAACCACGGCATCGTAGGTGAGCGTGTCGGTCATGGTGGGCTCCGATGTCATGTGGTTGCGATCCGGAGGGTGGCGGCCGGGCGGGCCGGGATCACCGTCGTGCCGAACAGGCTGAAGGCGAGACGGGCGGCGACCAGGAACAGGGCGGCCTGGCCGGCGAAGACCAGGGCGTAGGCGGGGCCGGGCGCGCCGAGCAGGGTACGGGCGGCGTCGCTGGCGGCGGTGCTGACCAGCCCGCCCGCTCCCATGGCGATAGCCTGGGCAGCGCCCCACACGCCCATGCGCACGCCTTCGCGCGGGCCGCTTCCCCTGCCGGCCAGGCCGAGCATGGCGCCGATGGCGGAGACGGCGAAGGCGCCGTTGCTGATGCCGAGCGCCAGGAGGTTGGCGCGCAGCGGCCAGGCCGGGCCGGCAAGGCCCGCGCAGGCCAGGCCCAACAGGCAGAGCGCGGAGGCAGCGCAGCCGCCCATCGTCCACCAGCGCATCGCCTGTGCCCGGCCGGCGCCGGCCAGGCTGCCGCCGATGGCGACCAGGAGCATGCCTGCGAGCACGCCGCTCTGGTGCAGGCCGGTCAGCGCGGCGGTCTGGTCCGGCCGCAAGGCGAGCGCCACACCGGCGAACGGCTCGAGTATCAGTTCCTGCGCGCTATAGGCCAGCATGGCGGTGAAGACGAAGATGGCGAAGCGGCGGGATGCCGGCTCGCGCCAGGTCTCCGCAAGCGCCGCGGCGAAGCTGCCGGCATGGCGTGCGGGCGCGGCGCTGCGGCCGCGTTCCACGCCCCAGATGGCGGCGCTGCCGGCCAGGAAGGCGGCGCCGGCGATGCAGGCGGAGACGCGCAGCAGCAGCGCCATGGAGAACGGGTGCAGGCTGTGCGAGGCGGTACCCGCGGCGACGACGGCGCCCACGATCATCAGCAGCCAGAACACCGTGGCCGCGGCGGGGCGGCGTGCGGGGGCCACGCGCACAGCCATAAGGGCCAGAGAGGACGTGCCAACGGCACCCACGCCCAGCCCGACCAGCGCGTAGGCCAGGGTTGCGAGTGCCAGGCCGAGCAGAAATTTGCCGGCCATCAGCCAGACGGACCCAGCGGCGAGCACGCCACCGGCGCAGAGTGCCGCCAGCCCGCCGATGATCCAGGGCGTACGGCGGCCCCCCGCATCCGAGCCGAAGCCGAAGCGCGGGCGCAGGAGCTGGACGGCGTAGTGCAGGCCGACCAGGGCGCCAGGCACGATGGCGGGAAGTGCGAGTTCCACCGTCATCACGCGGTTCAGCGTGAAGGTGACCAGGGCCACGACCATGCCGAGGCAGCCATTCACCACGCCCAGGCGGATGATGGCAGGCCAGCCGAGCGGGTTCATCCGTGCATCGCCCGCAGGGCAAACGCGGTGACCAGCATGCCCAGCACGTAGAGGCTGGTGCCGGTGGCGTTGTACCAGGGCGCTTTTTCGCGCGGGTCCTTCAGGAACCTGGCCATCAGCGCGATCTGGGCCGCGAGCAACGCGGCCACCAAGCCTGCATGGATGGGGAAGCCCCAGGCCAGCAGCAGCGCCACGACGCCGACCTGCGGCGCGGTCATCACCAGGCAGGCCAGGCTCGCGGCGCGCTCGGCGCCCAGCATCACCGGCAGCGAGCGCACGCCCATCTGCGTGTCGCCCTCGATCGACTTGAAGTCGTTCAGCGTCATGATGCCGTGTGCGCCCACGCTGTAGAGCGCGGCGGTGGCGATGATGCCGGCGGACGGCAGCGCGCCGGCCATGATGGCGGCGCCGGTGAACCAGGGCAGGCCCTCGTAGCAGGCGCCGCAGGCGGCGTTGCCGGCCAGGCCGTTCAGCTTCAGGCGCGCCGGCGGCGCGCTGTAGGCCCAGGCGAGGACCAGGCCCACGATCGTGGCGTCGAACGCCCAACGGCCGAGGAACCACGCCACCGCCAGAGAGAGTGCCGTCCAGACAAGGGCGAGGACCAGGCCGCCGCGGCCGGGCACGCGGCCGGAAGGGATCGCGCGGCCCGGCTCGTTGATGGCGTCCACGTGGCGGTCGAACCAGTCATTGGCGGCCTGGCTGGTGCCGGTTACGAGCGGGCCGCACAGCGCCACGCCCGCGGCCACCAGCAACCAGCGTCCGGCGACCGGCGTGCCCGCGGAGACGATGCCGCAGCCGAACGCCCACATCGGCGCGAACCAGGTGATCGGCTTGAGCAGCTCGGCGTAGGCGGCGGCCCCCGTGCGCGGCGGGCGCGCGATGCTGATTGCCGGGGCTGCGGCGTCCACGCGGCTAATTCTGCTCATTGGTCGCCAGATCTCCCAGGCCGTAGCGCCGCAGCTTCACGTACAGGCTCTGCCGGCTCAGCCCGAGCATCTCGGCGGCGGACGCACGGTTGTCGCCGGTCAGCTCCAGGGCCGCCTCAATGCAGAGTTTCTCGATCACGTCTGTAGATTCGCGCACCAGCTCCTTCAGCGACACGCGGCCGATCAGCTCGGTGAGCTGTTCGATGGAGCGCGGCAAGGCGCGTGCGGCCTGCGTGTCCAGCTGCAGACGCGGGCCGATGTTGCGTATGGCGAAGCCGAAGGAGGGCTGCCCGCCATTGCCAATGGCCACAGCGGAGATCTCGACCTTCGCCGCGCTGGCATCCTCGTGGCGCACCGTGGTGGTGAAGAAACGCACCGAGCCGCGCTGGCGCAAATTGGTGATGAGCACATCCAGCTCCACGCCGGAAGTGCCCACCCAGCGGTCCAGCGATTCGCCGCGTGCCAGTTCCTCGTCGGCCACGCCTGCCATCTCCAGGAATGCGTTGTTGGCGGTGAGGATGTTGCCGGTGCTGTCGGTGACGACGAAGCCGTCCGGCGCGCTTTCAACCAGGCGCAGCAGCGTGCGCTTCACATCGGGGGTGCGTTCCACCTCGTCGGCGGCCTGGGTGATGCGCACCAGGAAAAGCGTTGTGTTCTCCTGGCGGAACAGCGAGGCGGACACCATCACCGTGGCGTCGCTGGTGGCGAGCTTGGCGGTGAACTCCTCGGCGCGGCCGTCAGCGCGTATGGCGCCGAGATGGGCGGACACGCTTTCCAGCGTGTCCCGCGAGAACAATTGGGACAGCGTCTGGCCCGACGGCTTGTCCGCCTGCACGTGGAAGAGCTGGCGCGCGGCGGGGTTGGCTTCCACCACGCGGTGGCGGACCGGATCGAGGATCAGCACCGCTTCCGACGACATCTGGAACAGCAGGCGGTAGCGCGCTTCCACGTCGCGCATGCGCGAATAGTCGCGCTCCAGCGACTCCTGCGCGGTGACCAGGCGCTGCTGCAGCAGGGACATCGCGCGCAGATCCCGGCCGAATGCCACCAGCCTGCCGTCCTGTCCTACCTGCACGGCGCAGTACAGCACAGGCACCGAAGCGCCCGTGGACGTCGCGTGGTTGAGGTGGCGCCATTTCGGCTTCGCGTTCGGCGTGGCCGCATCCACCAGCAGGTGGGTGACCTTCGGCACGCTGTCGATCACCACGGTGCTTGCCAGCTTGCGGCCGATCCACTCGCCGCTGGTGTCGAGGTCTCGGCCGAGTTCTTCGCTCTGGAAAGCGATGTCGCGAATCGTGCCGTCCGCATCGACGATGAGCGCGATGTCGGATGCGGTGGCGATGAGCGTCGCCACCGACTGCGCGTCCAGACTGCCCAGGGAGCTGTCAGGTGAGGCGAATGTTTTCACGAGAGACGAGATCCTCCATTGCATGACCCGTTCCCGCCTACGCCGCTTCTGCTTGTTTTCTGTGGTCCCTATCGTTGTGGGGCGTGTTTGTCACTGTGAGAAAGGAAGGCCTTCTTTTTTGAAAAAAAGAAGCAAAAAACTTTTGCTCCCCCGACGCCGCAACGTGTGCGCTCGCAGGCGGCACCCGGCTGGTGCAAATGCGGGGTGGTAAAAGTTT
>CAXTVW010000227.1:0-4736 GCA_964247675.1 uncultured Acetobacteraceae bacterium | reverse complement strand
CACGCTGTGCTCCTGCAGGTTGTGGCCCTCGCCGGGGATGTAGCTCACCACCTCGAACCCGTTAGTCAGGCGCACCTTGGCGACCTTACGCAGCGCGGAGTTCGGCTTCTTCGGCGTGGTGGTGTAGACGCGCGTGCAGACGCCGCGCTTCTGCGGGCAACCCTCGAGGGCGGGAACCTTGTTCCGCTTGGCGGCCGGCTCACGTCCCTGCGCAATCAACTGGTTAATCGTAGGCATCCGGCCTCGTTCCGATCATCTGTCTCGTCTGGCCTGCCGGTGTTCCGAGAGAGCGTGCCGCCGTCCGCAAACACGAAGCCCGCACGTCGTGGGAGGTCCCACCCGTACGGGTCCAGATTGGTGCACACGGCCTTGGCCACCCTGGTTTGGGGACGGCGCCGCGTGCTCTGGGGCGCCTGCATTCGACGGCTGGACCTGGTCGGGAAACCGGGGGTGGCCGAGGAGCGGTTAACTACGGGGGGAGGGGGGTGGTGTCAAGGGTTGGTTAGTAAGGAAGGCCAGGGCTCTGCCCTGGACCCGCTGGAGCCTTGGCCCCAGACCCCGGGCTTCGCCCCTTTTTAATTACTTTTTGATCTTGTAGCCGGCGGCTTTGGGCGGGAACTGCAGGACCACCTCGCGTGACGAGTTGGAGATCCAGAGATGCACCTTGCTTAGGAAGTCCATGCCGAGAACGATGTCCACGGCGGGGTCGGTCTCCGGAGAGACGATGATGTGCGTCAGCGAAATCGTCAAACCACCGATCGTGATCGGCTCGGAGGAGTGTCGCACGGCTTCCACGCCGTTGAGGCTGATCCCTCTGAGTTGCGCGCGAGGGTCGGTCGCCAATGTGCTCGCTCCCAGGCCCAGCCGCTCAGCGGCGTTCCGGAACAACAGCGACTCAGGCGCGCCTGTGTCCAGCAAGGCCCGGAAGTCCAGGCCGCGTATGGACGCTACCACTATGGGACGGTCCGGCTGGGCGCCAGACACGTCCGCGGCGCTAAAGAGCGGCGGCGGCATCAGTACGTGCTTGGAGGCGCAGAGCTCTCCGGTCCTGTAGAACACCAGCCGGTTGCCGAGGACGTCCACATCCACGTCAAAGCCGGCCAGAAAGTTCATGCCGAGCGTGTCAGGGTCGGGATTGGCTATGCGCAACGGGCTCTGGTCCGGCACCACGAAGGGAATGCCGGTTGCGCGCAGGTTGCCGAGCTGTACCGCGTCCGTGAGGACCACATGCGCGGTTCGGCTGCCGCCCAGGCCGGATATCGTCAGTGGCGTCGCTGAAGCCGGGCCAGGAGCGGGCTTGAGTTGCAGGAGCCCGGCATCCGGCGCGGACATGAGGCTGCCCTCGCCGCCGGTGTCCAGCATCAAGGCCACCACCTTGCGATTGATAAGGGCGGGCACCAACAGCCTGGTTCCGTGACGCCATAGCGGTGCTTGCCCCGCATATGTGAGATGGCAGTGATCGGGCGGTCCGCCCGACGTGCAGGCCGCCACAAAGGCGGACAGGAACGCCGCCAGGCAGAGCTTCCTCAGGTTCAGATTCACCGTTACGCCAACCTTACCGACTCCGAAACGATGGCGGCGGAAGGGCCTGGAAGCAAGGCCTCTCGCTGTTCTGCCCATAGTGTAGCATGGGGGACGATGGAGGCTGAACCATGTGGCCCTTGGTGGAATGCGCCGTCGAACCATGCGTGTCGCGTGATTGGGAGAGGCTGGCCCGTCTGCTTGCCGAAATGGCTGCAGAGGACTCCTTGTTCGCCTTCCACACAGACCAGGAGGCTGGCCAGACGCTGCTGCAAGGTGCTGACGATCGGCATCTACACGCCAAGCTTGACCTCCTGCTGCGAAGGTTTGGCGAGCGGGTCAGCATCGGATCGATGCAAGTCGCCTACCGAGAGACAATCGTCGGCGCTGCGGAAGTGACCTACATCCACAAGCGGGCGTATGGCCGAGCAGGAGAGTATGCCAGCGTTACAATCGCCTGCGAGCCGATCAAAACCCTTTCGAGCTTCCGGTTCGAGAACAAAGCCAGCCGGTTACCAGCAAAATTCATCGAAGCAGTGCGCGACGGTTTGATGGAACAAAAGGAATGTGGACCGCTCGCTGGCTTTCCGCTGATCGGCGTCAAGGCCGTCCTGGTGGACGCGAAGTATCACGACGCGGATTCAACCCCGCTCGCGTTCGACATCGCTGCGCGGACGGCCCTACGCAACATTCGAAAAACCGGCCTGGCGCGGATCCTCGAGCCGGTTATGACGGTTGAGGTGACGGCGCCACTTGAGCATGCCGAGGCGATACGCGCTGATCTTGAAGCGTATGGCGCCACGTCGAGTAAGCGCGCTGCGGGTTCCGGCCACGTCATCACGGCGTCTGCACCGCTGAAATCGCTTCTGGGTTATGAGGAACGACTTCGGCGCCTAAGCTGCAACACTGCAACCTTCAAAACCGCCTTCGAGCGCTACGGCATCTGCCATGTAGGCGGACCTAATGACCTATTCCCGACAGCGGTAGGCATGCGAGCCTAACCCCACCGCACTAGAAGGGCGGAGCCCAGGGGTCTGGGGCCTCTCGGCCCCAGCGGGGTCCAGGGGCAGAGCCCCTGGCCTTTTGCCCCTGTGCTACTCAGCCGCCCGAGTAATCTGCGGCACAGCGTCCTTCAGCACGCTACGCTGCTGATCACGCCCAGCCGCCACCGCCTTCAGACGGTTCATCACCGCACCCGTGCCCGCGGGTATCAAGCGCCCGACGATCACGTTCTCCTTCAAACCGGTCAACTGGTCCGTCTTACCGGCAGTCGCAGCCTCGGTGAGCACACGCGTAGTCTCCTGGAAGGAAGCCGCGCTGATGAAGCTGTGCGTCTGCAGGCTGGCCTTGGTGATGCCCTGCAGCACCGGCATTGCGGTGGCAGGACGTTCGTCGGCCTTGATGCGCTTCACGTTCTCCGCATCAACCTCCATGCGGTCCACCTGCTCACCCGTCAGGTAAGTGGTGTCGCCCGGCTCCATGATCTCCACCTTCTGCAGCATCTGCCGAACGATGACTTCGATGTGCTTGTCATTGATCTTCACGCCCTGCAGCCGGTACACGTCCTGGATTTCGTTGACCAAATAGTCGGACAACGCTTCCACGCCGAGCACCTTGAGGATGTCGTGCGGCACGCGCGGGCCGTCCACCAGCGGGTCGCCGCGCAGCACGAAGTCGCCTTCCTGCACCGAGACGTGCTTGCCCTTGGGGACCAGGTACTCGGTCTCCTCAGTCGTCTCGTCGTTCTTCACGATGATGCGGCGCTTCGCCTTGTAGTCCTTGCCGAATTCCACGCGGCCGTCGTTCTCGGCGATGATGGCGTGGTCTTTCGGACGCCGCGCCTCGAAGAGTTCGGCCACGCGCGGCAGACCGCCGGTGATGTCGCGTGTCTTGCTGCCTTCGCGCGGAATGCGCGCCAGCACGTCACCGGCATGCAGCGTGGCGCCGTTCTCCACCGACAGGATCGAGTCCGGGGAGAGGAAATAGCGCGCATCCGTGCCGTTCGGCAGCTTGATCACCTCGCCGTTGCTGGCCTTCAGCTGCAGGCGCGGGCGAAGGTCGATACCCTTTGCCGTCTGCTTGTAGTCCACCACAACCTTCGAGGTCAGGCCGGTCACTTCGTCCATGCGCTCGACGAGGGTGATGCCTTCGATCAGATCGAGATACTCCACCTGGCCGGCTAGTTCGGTCAGGATCGGCAGCGTGTAGGGATCCCATTCGGCCAGCTTCTGCTGACGCGTCACAGCCATCCCGTCATCGGCCAGCAGCCGCGCGCCGTAGGGCACGCGGAAGCGGGCGCGCTCGCGCTGCTTGTCGTCCACCAGCACGATCTCGCAGTTACGCGACATCACCACGGGCACGCCCTGGCTGTTCGTCACCACGTTACGGTTGCGCACCGTGACCGTGCCTTCATGGCTGGCTTCCACGCTGGATTGCTCGGCACCACGCTGGGCCGCGCCGCCGATGTGGAACGTGCGCATCGTCAGCTGCGTGCCAGGCTCGCCGATGGACTGCGCGGCAATCACGCCGACCGCCTCGCCGATGTTGACCGGCGTGCCGCGCGCGAGGTCACGCCCGTAGCAACGCGCGCAGACGCCGATCTGGCTCTCGCAGGTCAGCACGGAGCGGATCTTCATCACCTCCACGCCGGCGCGCTCGATCTGCTCGGCCTCTGTCTCCTCGATCAGCGTGTTGCGCGGCACCAGCACCTTGTTGGTGGCCGGGTCCAGCACATCCTCGGACGCGGTGCGGCCGAGGATACGCTCGGACAGCGAGCTGACGATGTCGCCGCCATCCATCACCGGGCGCACGGTGAGCCCGCGCTCGGAGCCGCAATCGACCTCGACGATGATGCAATCCTGCGCCACGTCCACCAGGCGGCGTGTCAGGTAGCCGGAGTTCGCCGTCTTCAGCGCCGTGTCCGCCAGGCCCTTACGGGCGCCGTGGGTGGAGTTGAAGTATTCAAGGACGGTGAGGCCCTCCTTGAAGTTGGCGATGATCGGCTGCTCGATGATCTCGCCAGACGGCTTGGCCATCAGGCCGCGCATGCCGGCCAGCTGGCGCATCTGCGCCGGCGACCCACGCGCGCCGGAATGGCTCATCATCCACACGCTGTTTGTCTGAAGACCCACTTCCTGCTTGCTGATCTCCTTCATCATCGCACCCGCCACGGAATCCGTGCAGCGCGACCAGGCGTCCACCACCTTGTTGTAGCG
>CAXTVW010000226.1:0-4738 GCA_964247675.1 uncultured Acetobacteraceae bacterium | reverse complement strand
TGCAGGTCGTCGATCATCAGCACGTCGACCGAGCGCAGGTGGTCCTTGAACTCGATCGTCTGCTGCGAGCGGATTGCCGCGATGAAGCGGTACATGAATTTCTCGGCCGACATGTAGGCGACGGTTGGGTGGGCCGCACCTTCGCGCGTCATCTCCACGCCGATTGCGTGCATGAGGTGGGTCTTGCCCAGGCCCACGCCGCCATAGAGGAAAAGCGGGTTGAACTCGCGCGTGCCGGGTTTCTCGGCCACGCGGCGGGCGCAGGCATAGGCGAACTCGTTTGGCTTGCCAACGACGAAGGTGTCGAAGGTGAAGTTCGGCTCGAGCGGCGCGGAGAGGTCCTCCACCAACCGGCTGACCGCGGCGGGCGGGCGGGCGGGCGCCTGTGCAGCGGCTGGCCGGGGAGCGGGCACGTCCGGCGGGGGCGTCAGGCTTTCGGCGAGCGCCGGCTCCGCGCCTTCGTCCAGGCGTATCTCAACCCGGCGGATCGCCGGGTTTTCCACTTGCCAGAGCGCGGTGATCTTCTCGCCGTAATTGCTGCGCACCCAGTCACGCAGGAAGCGGGAGGGCAGGTGCATCGTCAGCTCCTCGCCGTCCAGCCCGCCGAGCGTCATCTGCTTGAACCAGCTGCGGTATTCCACCTCGCCCACTTCGGCCTGCAGGCGGCAGCGTATGCGCGCCCACTGGGCCGCCACCTGGGCGGCGGGGCTTGTGGGTTCCCCGCCCGGACGCGCGAGTTTCTGGGCGGTCAGGCCGCCGACGGACGTTGCGATCTGGAAGGCGGTCCGCGAGATGCCCGAGCTCAAGTTGACACTTCCCCACATGTCTGCATCCGGGCAATCGCCCGCGCGCCCGCAGTCTGCCCACCCCACCAGCGAGCCGCCGCAGCATAATTCTAGACTTTATATTCAGGCCACCGGCCTCAACCAGCCAGCAAAACCTAGGTCAGAACGACGCGCGTGGCAATCGAAATCTAACAGAAGCATTAACGTTAAGTATTGAATACTTACAATACTTGCATTGACAGCGTAAGCGGGGCCACTAGCCCCGCACTGTCATGGCTTGTAGCGAAGGCCGTGTTCCGGCCCCGCGCTGTGCCCGCCTGCAGGACGCAGGCAGACCGGCAACGCCCCGTTAGGGATGCCCAGTAGCGACGCGTCAGACTGCCGCAGTTATCCGCTTGATGCGTGCGCTCATGCGCGAAATCTTTCGCGCAACCGTATTCTTGTGGATCACGCCCTTGCCGGCGGCACGCTGCATCTCGGGCTGCGCCTCGCGCAGCGCAGCGCGTGCAGCATCGTGGTCGCCGCCGGCGATCGCCGCCTCAACCTTCTTGACGAAGGTGCGCATGCGGGACTTGCGTGCCGTGTTGCGGGCCGTGCGCACGATGTTCTGCCGGATGCGCTTGCGCGCGGAATCGGTGTTCGCCATGAGGTCTGGTCTATCTCGCGCTTCGCAATGTCTCAAGCCCTTCGCCGGGACAGGCCGTCCGCGGCGCCGGAAGAGGCAGGTTTCTAAGTGCCGCTCCCGAGTGAGTCAAGGACGATCGGCGCTCCCGCGCGTGCGGCGGCCGGGCTTCCAGCCAGGCCCGGGCCGGGCGTTCGACCAGGCGGTGCGCCATTTGGGCGGCTGCCAGCAGGAAGGCCAGGATCAGGCAGGCGGCCATCGCGTCGGCCGCGTTTGGCGGCAGCGCCAGCCGGCACGCCGCGCGTGCCTGGTCCAGCGGATGCAGCAGGAAGATGTGCAGAAGATAGAGCGCATAGGAGATTTCGCCCAGCCACACGGCCGCTGGCACGGATAGCAGCCGGGCCGGTCCGCCGGCGCCGCAGGCCAGCACCAGGATCAAAGCTGGCACCAGGGGATAGACCGCGAGGTCCGGCGCGCCCAACGCCAGCGCTGCGGCGAGTGCAATGCACACGGCCCAGCCAGACCCGGCCCGGGCGGCCAGCCGTGCGGCCGGCTGCCAGATGGAGAGCCGCCAGGTGCCCAGGCCGAGCGTGAACCCGCCGAGGCAGCGCAGCAGCGGCCCGGCCGTACGGCCGTCCCACGCATCCAATTGGCCGTGATGGGCGGCGGCCACCACCAGTGCCGCGGCCCCGGCGGCCCCGGCCAGGGACACCGCGCGCCGGGCATGCAGCATGATCATCGCCAAAACGGGGAATGCCCAATAGGCCGCCCACTCGGTGCTGACCGACCAGCCCGGTCCGATGATGCTCGGCGCCACGCCCCAGGACTGCACCAGCAGCAGGTTGGCCGGTATGGCGAGCCAGGGATGGGCCAAGGGTGCCGCGATCCATGGCCGCGGCAGGTGGAAACTGCCGTAGCGCAGGGCGGTGTAGCCCAGCCGGCTCACCAGGATCAGCCCGTAGAGCGGATAGATCCGCGCGAACCTGCGCCGGATGAAGCCGGCCAGCCCAGCCAGCGGGTTGGCGTTGCCGAAACGCATGCCATACGTCCGCGCCAGCACGAAGCCGCTCAGCACGAAGAACACGTCCACGGCGAGGTAGCCGCGGCCGAGAAGGCGTGCCGCCGTTCCGCCGACGAACGCACCGGGGAGCAGCAAATGGTAGGACGCGACCCACAAGGCCGCGACCCCGCGCAGGCCGGTCAGCGCGCCGATGCGGGTTCTGTCTGCCACGCCGAAGCAACGCAGGCGGCGCGCCTTGGATCAGCCTAGCGTTTGTGCGCGCCCCACAGCATGAGCCAGCGCACCGGGCCGACCCAGGCGAAGCCGGCGATCGCGTAGTAGACCGCCTGTATCGCCCAGTGCAGCGGGCGGACGTAGTCGGCCAGGACGGCGGCGCCGGCGAGCCAGAGCAGCACGAAGAGGACGATCATGACGGTGGCTATGGGGGTGCGGGACATCGCCGGGAGAAAGGCCTTCTTTTTCGAAAAGAAGCAAAAAACTTTTGTCCCCCCGCATTTGCACCAGCTTGGTGCCGCCGGATAAAGCGAGGCGCGGAAAACAGGCCTTTCTTCCTTCCTTGTTTGGAGCGCCCCTCGTTGGACCTAAGAGACCACATCCGTTCCATCCCGGATTTCCCCAAGCCCGGCATCCTGTTCTACGACATCTCCACCCTGCTGCGTGATCCGGACGCCTGGCAGGTCGCCATGGGCCGGCTCGCCAACCGCGTGGCCGGCTACAAGCCGGACCTGCTCGCCGGCATCGAGTCACGCGGCTTCCTGCTGGCCGCGCCGTTGGCGCTGAAGCTGGGCTGCGGCTTCGTGATGATACGCAAGCCGCGCAAGCTGCCCGGCGCCACGGTCGGGCTGGACTATGCGCTGGAATACGGCACGGACCGTATCGAGATGCAGGCGGACGCGGTCTCGCCAGGCCAGCGCGTGGTGATCGTGGACGATCTGCTGGCGACCGGCGGCACGATGTCTGCGGGCGTCAGGCTGCTGCGGCAAATGGGTGCCGAGGTGCCTGCGGCGGCGGCGCTGATCGAGCTGACCTTCCTGGGCGGCCGGGCGAAGCTGGACGTGCCTATCGAGGTGCTGGTGGCTTACGACTCGTAAGGAAGAAAGCAGTCCTTTTTTGAAAAAAAGGACCAAAAAACTTTGCCCCCCGCGCATCTGCGGCAGGCGGGCGCCACCGGATGCAGCGAAGCGACGGAGCAGCGGGGGGCAAAAGTTTTTTGGTTCTTTTTTTCAAAAAAGAACTGCTTGCTTTACCTCCTCCACAAACGACAAACCCGCCCAGCCTTGCCTAGCGCAGCCCGCCCGTGTCACCACCCAAGCCCCGCGCCGCTTACCGCATATCCCGAGGACGCTTATGCCTGACCAGACCCACACCCTGCCGGCCCGCGGAACGCTGATGGCCGGCAAGCGGGGCGTGATCATGGGCGTGGCCAACGACCGCTCGCTGGCCTGGGGCATTGCCGCCGCCTGTGCCGCACAGGGTGCGGAGATCGCCTTCACCTACCAGGGTGAGGCGCTTGGCAAGCGGGTGCGCCCCCTGGCCGCCAGCGTCGGCGCCTCGCACGTGCATCCCTGCGACGTCAGCGACGAAGCCAGCATCGACGCCGCGTTCGATGCCGTGCGCGCCGACTGGGGCACCATCGATTTCCTGGTCCACGCCATCGGCTTCGCCGACAAGGCCTATCTGCGCGGCCGCTACGTCGATACCCCGCGCGAGGTGTTCCTCCAGGCGCTCGACATCTCCTGCTTCTCGTTCACCACCGTCTGCCGCCGCGCCGCGGCGATGATGAACCAGGGCGGCTCCATGCTGACGCTGAGCTATCTGGGCGCCGAGCGCGTGGTGCCGCATTACAACGTGATGGGCGTGGCGAAGGCGGCGCTTGAGGCCTCCGTGCGCTATCTGGCGATGGATCTGGGGGCGGACGGCATACGGGTGAACGCCATCAGCGCGGGTCCGGTGAAGACACTGGCGGCAAACGGCATAGGCGATTTCCGCTACATTTTGCGCTGGAACCAGCTTAACAGCCCGATGGAGCGCAACGTGGGTGTCGACGAGGTGGGCGGCGCCGGGCTGTATTTGCTGTCGGATTTGTCCACGGCGGTGACGGGCGAGGTGCATCACGTGGATTGCGGGTATCATGTGATCGGGATGAAGAATCCCAATGCACCCGACATCGCGGCCGTCAGCGAAGAGTAAGGAAGCAGTTCTTTTTTGAAAAAAAGAACCAAAAAACTTTTGCTCCCTGTCGGCGAACGCTGCAGCAGCGCGCGACAGCGGAGTCAAAAGTTTTTTGCTTCTTTTTTTCAAAAAAGAAGG
>CAXTVW010000225.1:0-4761 GCA_964247675.1 uncultured Acetobacteraceae bacterium | reverse complement strand
CTCCCTGTCGGCGGCTGCTGGAAACTCCGCGACAGCACGGATGAAAGTTTTTTGCTTCCTTTTTCAAAAAAGAAGGCCTTGCTTGCTTACATGAGGTGCCACGAAGCGCCTTCCTCCACTGCACGCTCCTCGCGCCCGAGCTTGATCAGATGCGCCAGCACACTGCGCCTTGCCGCCGGCAGCAGGTGCTCCGCCAGTCCGGCATACATCCCCGCCACCAACTCGTCCGGCGTGGCCGGGCCGCGGCCAAGGGCGGCCAGCACCGCCGCTTCCCGTCCGGCGCGGTGGTTCAGCATGCCGCGCACCAGCGGCGCCGGGTCTGGCAGAGGCGGGCCGTGACCGCACAGATAGAGCCGGTCGTCACGCGCCAGCAGCAGGCGCAGGCTCGCCATGTAGGCCGCCATATCGCCGTCCGGCGGGCTGACGATGCTGGTGGACCAGGACATCACGTGGTCGCCGCTGAACAGCACGCCCATGCCTGGCTGGGCGAAGCACACATGGTCGCTGGCGTGGCCGGGGGTGTGCACCACCAGCAGCCCGGCCGCGATGTCGCCGTCGGCCAGGGGGATGTCCGGCGTGAAGCTTTCGTCCCACGGCGTGGCCCAGCCCGCGATCGGTGCGCCGGTTTCCGCCCGCAAGGCAGGCGCGCCGGCCAGGTGATCCGGATGCGTGTGGGTCAGCAGGATGTGCGCGACGGTGCCGGCTGCCATGATGGCTGCCCTGTGCGCCGCGTCGTCCGGGCCTGGGTCTATCACCGTGATCCCTTGTGGTCCGTCAACCAGCCAGGTGTTGGTGCCGTGATGCGTCATCGGGCCCGGATTGGGCGCCACCAGGCGGCGAATGCCGGGCGCCACCTGGCTGGGCACGAAACGGACGGGCTCGGGTTCGTCGAGAAAGGCCATGCCGGCTGGCTCCCACGCCGGCGCGCCTGCGTCTAGCCACGCCCGCCAACTGCCGCATGGCGCGCCGCGCCTTCTTGTCTTAAGAGTGCGGCGCGCGTGCCCCAGGGTGCACCGTAAAACCACCGACGGCCTGACAACAGGGCCGCGCGCCAGGGAGCTACCGTGAAGGCGATCGTCTGCAATGAATTCGGACCTATAGAGAACCTGACGCTGGAGGAGCGGCCTGACCCGACCCCAGGCGCCGGCGAAATTCTGATCGAGGTGCATGCGGCCGGGGTGAACTTTCCCGACGGCTTGATGGTGCGCGGCGAATACCAGGTAAAGCCGCCGCGGCCGTTCACGCCGGGCAGCGAGGTGGCCGGCATCGTGCGTGGCGTGGGCGAAGGTGTTGCAGGCTTTGCCGTGGGCGACAGAGTGGTGGCGCTTCCCGGCATCGGCGGTTTCGCCGAGCAGGTGGTGGCGCAGGCGGGCCGCGCGCTCAAGCTGCCGGACGGCATGGATTTCGAGACGGCGTCCGGCTTCATGCTGGTGTATGGCACGTCCTTGCACGGGCTGGCGGATTGCGGCCGCCTGCGCGCCGGTGAGACGCTGCTCGTGCTGGGCGCGGCAGGTGGTGTGGGGCTGGCGGCGGTGGAAATCGGCCGCGCCATGGGCGCGCGGGTGATCGCGGCGGCTTCCAGCGACGAGAAGCTGGCTTTGGCAAAGGCGCATGGCGCCGAGATCGGCATCAACTACGTGACGTCCGACCTGAAGACCGAGTTGAAGCGTCTGGCGCCGAGCGGCGTGGACGTGGTGTACGATCCGGTTGGCGGCACGCTGACCGAGGCGGCGGTGCGCGGGTTGGCATGGGGCGGGCGGCTGCTGGTGATCGGGTTCGCGGCAGGCGAGATACCAAAGCTGCCGCTGAACCTGTTGCTGCTGCGCGAGGGCGAGGCGAAAGGTGTGTTCTGGGGTACCTGGACAGCGCGCGAGCCGGCTGCACATGCGGCAGCGGTGAAGCGCCTGTTCGACTGGGTGGCTTCCGGCGATCTGAAACCACACGTCTCCGGCGCCTACCCCCTGGAACGCACAGGCGAGGCGCTAGCCGAAGTGATGGGCAGGCGCGTGCAAGGAAAAGTCGTGCTGGTGCCGGCGCGCTAAAGGCGAAGCCGGGGTCTGGGGCCGACTGGCCCCGTCGTGCGCCAGCACGCGTTCGCGTGACGGGTCCAGGGCAGAGCCCTGGCCTTACTTTTTTCTGGGAGTTTACCTGTGGATTTCACGTTCAACGAAAAGACCAAGGAATACCAGGAGCGCGTATCAGCGTTCATGGACAAGCACGTCTATCCAAACGAGCACCGTTTCCACCAGGAAGTGGCGGCCGGCGACCGCTGGCAGCCGGTGCAGATGATCGACGAACTGAAGCCGCTAGCGAAGGAAGCCGGGTTGTGGAACCTGTTCCTGCCGGATTCGAACCGCGGCGCCGGCCTGAAGAACATCGAATACGCACCGCTGGCCGAGATCATGGGCCGTGTGGAGTTCGCCAGCGAGGTGTTCAACTGCTCCGCGCCGGACACCGGCAACATGGAAACGATCGAGCGCTACGGCACGGATGCGCAGAAGCAGGAGTGGCTGGAGCCGCTGCTTGAAGGCAAGATACGGTCCGCGTTTGCGATGACCGAGCCCGGTGTGGCCTCGTCTGATGCCACAAACATCGAGAGCACGATCGAGCGGCAGGGCGACGAATACGTCATCAACGGCCGTAAATGGTGGACGAGCGGCGGCGGCGATCCGCGCTGCAAACTGCTGATCTTCATGGGCAAGACGAACCCGAAGGCGGACCGCCACAGCCAGCAATCGATGATCCTGATCCCGCGTGACACACCCGGCGTGGAGATCATGCGCCCGCTCACCGTCTTCGGCTATGACGACGCGCCGCACGGCCATATGGAAGTGGATTTCCGCAACGTGCGTGTTCCGGTCAGCAACATCCTGTTGGGCGAGGGCCGCGGCTTCGAAATCGCGCAAGGGCGGCTTGGCCCGGGGCGAATCCATCACTGCATGCGGCTGATCGGCAAAGCGGAGCGCGCGCTGGAGGCGATGTGCAAGCGTGCCAAGGCGCGCGTGGCATTCGGCAAGCCGATATCCGAGCAGACGGTGACGCTGGAGCGTATCGCCGAGGCGCGCTGCATGATCGAACAGGCGCGCCTGCTGACGCTGAAGGCCGCGCACATGATGGACACGGTCGGCAACAAGGCCGCACGCACCGAGATCGCGATGATCAAGGTGGTGGCGCCATCGATGGCGTGCCAGGTGATCGACTGGGCGATGCAGGTGCATGGCGGCGGCGGCGTCAGCCAGGATTTCCATTTGGCGTATCACTATGCCAGCAGCCGGACGTTGCGGTTTGCCGATGGACCGGACGAGGTGCATCGCAACCAGATCGGGCGGTTGGAACTGGGTAAGTATAACTGAGCGGCAGTTTGAAGGGCGATCGCGAAAGGAAGTAAGACCTTCTTTTTGAAAAGAAGAAAACTTTTGTTCCCCCCGCATTTGCAGCGTCCGTGCCCTTCAGAATGTGCACGCTCGCTGCAGATGCGGAGGAACAAAAGTTTTTTGCTTCTTTTTCCCAAAAAAGAAGGCCTTTCTTCCTTTGCTCATCCAAAGGACAAAACCATGCGCCAGATCGGCCTGACCCGCTCAGGCGGCCCCGAAGTGATGCACGTGACCGAAGCACCGATCCCGGCGCCAGGCCCCGGCCAGGTGCTGATCAAGGTGTCGGCCGCGGGCGTGAACCGGCCGGACGTGGCGCAGCGTAACGGCAACTATCCGCCACCGCCCGATGCCAGCCCGATACTTGGCCTGGAGGTGGCCGGCAAGGTGGCGGCCCTGGGCGCGGATGTCACCGCGCTGCGCGAGGGCGACGAATTATGCGCGCTGGTCAACGGCGGCGGCTATGCCGAGTATTGCATTGCACCCGCCGGCCAGTGCCTGCCATGGCCCAAGGGTTACGATGCGGTGCGCGCCGCTGCGCTCCCGGAGACGTTCTTCACCGTGTGGGCCAACCTGTTCGGCCCCAACCTGCCGAGCGGCGGCCATCTGTCCGCCGGCCAGAGCGTCCTGATACATGGCGGCAGCAGCGGCATCGGCACCACCGCCATCCAGCTCGCACGCGCGTTCGGCGCCCGCGTGTTCGTCACCGCCGGCTCGGCCGAGAAATGCGCGGCCTGCGTGCAACTGGGTGCCGAAGCGGCGATCAATTACCGCAATGAGGATTTTGTCGCACGCGTGCAGGCGCTGACCGAAGGGCGCGGCGTGGATGTTGTGCTGGACATGGTGGCCGGCAGTTACCTGTCGCGCAACACGCAGGTGCTTGCGCGCGACGGACGGCTGGTGGTGATTGCCGTGCAGGGCGGCACGCGCGATCCGGATCTCGACATCCGGCTGGTGATGATGAAGCGCCTGGTGATCACCGGCTCCACGATGCGGCCACGAACGGCGGTGGAGAAGACGGCCCTGCGTGACGAGCTGCGCGCACAGGTCTGGCCGCTGCTGGATGAAGGACGTTGCGCGCCGTTGATACACGGCGTGTTCCCGCTGGACCAGGTGGGCGATGCGCACCGGTTGATGGAGAGCAGCGCGCATATTGGCAAGATTGTTTTGACGGTTTGAAGGAAGTTAGGAAGGCCTTCTTTTTTGAAAAAAAGAAGCAAAAAACTTTTGTTCCTCCGTCTGCATAACGGCCTATTCTGGTTCTGCGGGCGCGCGCCCTGGCAGCATCAGGCTCGATCTCTGTGCAAGCGGGGCAGTAAAAGTCCTTATTGCCGACTGCGCAATGTCTAGCCTCGACCTACACACGACGCAGACCGGATCAGGCCCTCCT
>CAXTVW010000224.1:0-4792 GCA_964247675.1 uncultured Acetobacteraceae bacterium | reverse complement strand
CTGTTCGGCTGCTACGAGATGGGCTGCTTCTCGCACCATGCCCAGAACGCGCCGAGCCCAACCCGCCAGCCTCCCGTGCCGCAGCAAGGCGGATACCCGCAGCAGGGCGGTCAGCCGCAGCAGGGCGGATACCCGCAGCAATAGTTCGCCAACCCGTGGAGACCACAATGAGCGACAGCAGGAACACCGAGGCGGTCGGCAACAACGCCGCAGACCTGAAGGCAATGGGAGACGCCGCCAGGCAGGTCGGCGACAAGGCCGCCCAAGCCGGGACCGACGCCTTGCAGCAGGCCAAGGCGGTGGCAGGCGACGCCCAGGCACGCGCCACGTCGCTGCTGGACGACGTGACGGAGAAGGCCGGCTCGGTCGCCGAAGCCCAGAAGCAGAACGTCGCCGGCTATCTCGACGACGTGGCCCACGCGGTGCACCGCTCCGGCGAGCAGCTCGAGGGTCACCAGGACTGGGTGGCGCACATGGTGGAACGCGGCGCCGCCGAGCTGTCGGTGCTGGCCAACACCCTGCGCACCAACGACCTGCAAAGCCTGATGGGTGACCTCTCCAGCCTGGCCCGCCGGCAGCCCGCTCTGTTCGTCGGCGCCTCGATGGCCGCCGGCTTCGCGCTCGCACGGGTCGGCCGCCTTGCCGCCACCGGCGCCACCGCTTCGGCCCCCGCTACCCAGCCGCCCGAGACTCAGCAAGCGGTGCAGCAATCTCCCCAGTTCGGCGAGCCCGCGCTTCCCTCCGCCAGGCTCTATCCTGGCGACAGGCCGTGAGCGGCACCCGGGCCGACGGCGGCCACGGCCTGGCCGAGATCGTCGGCAGCCTGGCCACCGACCTGGGCGACCTGGTGCGCGGCGAAGTCAGGCTCGCGCGCGCCGAACTGGACCAGAAGCTGGACCGCCTGATCCTGGCCGCAATCTGGCTGGTGGGCGGCGCGCTGGTCGCCTTTGCCGGACTGGTCGTGCTGCTGCAGGCGGCAGCCCTCGGTCTGGCGTACGTCATCCCGGCTTGGGCCGCCTTCCTGATTATCGGCCTGCTGATCGTGGTCGTCGGCGGCCTGCTCGCGCGGTCCGGCCTGGCGATGCTGTCCCTCAAGGGCCTCACCCCGAACCGCAGCCTCGCCAGCCTGCAGAAAGACGCGACCCTCGTGAAGGAGCACACATGATGTCGGACAAGACGACCGAAACCGGCCGGATGGAGCAGGACCTCGACCGCACGCGCGCGCGCCTTGGCAGCCACCTCAGCGAGTTGCAGGACCGGCTCTCGCCCGGCCAGGTGCTCGATGACCTGATGGGCTATTTCCGCGGCAGCGAGGGCGCCGCCTTCGGCCGCAGCCTGCTGGACAACGTGCGCGGCAACCCGATGCCGGCCGCCATCACCACGATCGGCCTGGCCTGGCTGATGGCCGCCAACCCGCGCAACGGTGCGCCGGGCACGGCCGCCACGGCTTCTGCGCCGCCGGCCCGGCTGCCGATCTATGGCCATGACGACCATGCCGCCACCATGGCGCGCCTGGACACCGTCAAGCAGAGTGTGGCGCGCGATGCCGGCGAGCCGGAGCACGCCTATTCCGCCCGCCTGGACACGGCCAGGGGGCAAGCCATCGGCCTGGCGCGCCACACCCAGGAGACCACCGAATCCTTCGGCGAACGCATCCGCCATGCCGTGGCCGCGGTAGAAGAAGCGGTCACCGGCAAGACGCATGACCTGCGCGACCAGGCAGGAAGTGCGATCGGCGCCGCAAGCGGGGCTGTCGGCGCGTTCGGCACCTCGGCGCAAGGCGCGATCCAGGATGCGGCTTCCTACGCCGGCGGAGCGCTGTCGTCCGGCGGCAAGTCAGCCGGACAGGCCGGCGGCAACCTCATCGCGGCGATCTCGGAAAGTCCCGTCCTGCTGGGTGCGCTCGGGCTAGCCGCCGGCGCGCTGCTCGGTGCCCTGCTGCCGCATTCCGACCAGGAGGAAGCCGCGCTGGGCGGCATCGCCGGCCAGGCGCGGGACGCCGTACGAACCCTGACCAGCGAGACCATGGAACGGGGCGGACGCGTGGTGCAGGCGGTCACGGCCAGCGCCCGCGACGGCGTGCAGGGCCAGGGCCTGACCGGCGGCAAGAGTCCCGGCCAGCTCGTCGATGCGGCGCTCAGCGGTGACCTCGCCGGCAGCGTCAAGGCCGTGGCCAGCGACGTGCTGCGCACCGGAGACGAGGCCATACGCAAGGAAGGCCTGAGCTAAGGGACGCCAGGGTCGTGCGCCGGGCCGCGTCGGCGGGGCGGCGCATGGTTCCCGTGCTCGTGCTGCTCACCGCCGGCTGCACGCTGCTCACCGCCGCCCCGCCGCAGGTCGAGATACGCGACGTGTCACTGCGCCAGGTCGGCCTGTTCGACGCGTCGCTCGCGATGGATCTGTGCGTCTCCAACCCGAACGCGGCCGCGCTGGACTTCCGCCGCGTCAGGGTAGGCCTGGACGTGGAGGGCTCGCCCTTCGCCGACGGCGAAAGCGAGGCCGCCGTGCGGCTGCCGCCACGCGCGTCCACGCTGGTGCCGTTCCAGGTGGCGGTCACGGACCGCAACCTGGGCCCGCAGCTTCTGGGCGTGCTGCGTAGCGGCGGTGTGGATTACCGGGTGCACGGGACGGTCACGCTGACCGGCGCCCTGGCGCTGGACGTGCCGTTCAGCCGGAGTGGCCGCCTGGATCTGCTGTCGGGCGCGCTGACCTATGCCGCGGCACCTGTCGCGACACGCTGCGCGGTGGCGTCGCGGTAGGAGGAACGGCCTTCCTAAGAGCACAAGACTTTTGTCCCTTGTTTCGCTTGCCTTGCCCTGTCCGAGGAGAACCGACCATGCCGAATGAGCCTACCGCCGCCGCACCCCCAGCCAAATCGGTGACCCAGGCATCATCCCCGGACGCCGCGCGCGTGGTGACGCTGTTCGTCATGGTCGTGGCCATCCTGTATTTCGGCAAGGAGGTGCTGGTCCCCGTCACGCTCGCCCTCCTGCTGGCGTTCCTGCTGGCGCCCCTGGTGGGCCTCCTGCGCCGCCTGCGCCTGGGGCGTATCCCGTCCGTGCTGCTCGCCGTCATCCTCGCCCTGGGGGTGATCCTCGCCATCGGCGGCGTCATCGGCTCGCAGATCGCCGAGCTGACGACCGACCTGCCCCGCTATGCGGCAACGGTGGAACACAAAGTCCAGACCGTCCGGAACTACACCGTCGGCCGGCTATCCCACTTCGCCGACAGCATAGGGCCGCACGGCAGGCGGCCAGCGCAAGCGCCCGCCGACGCCGGCAGCGCGGGACAGGCCGGCGCAGGCCAGGCGGCAGCGCCCGCCAAGACGGTCGTGCAGCAGCCCGCCTCCACCCCGCTGGAGATGGCGGAGAAATTCCTCGCCCCGGTGCTCTCGCCCCTTGCCACGTTCGGCATCGTCTTCGTCGTCGCCGTGTTCGCCCTGCTCCAGCGCGAGGATCTGCGCGACCGGCTGATACGGCTGGTGGGCTCGGACGATCTGCACGGCACCACGGTGGCGATGGATGACGGCGCCCGCAGGCTGAGCAAATACTTCCTGACCCAGCTCAGCATAAACATCAGCTTCGGCGTGGTGATCGGGCTCGGGCTGCTGCTGATCGGCGTGCCGAACCCGGTCCTCTGGGGCCTGCTGTCCGCGCTGCTGCGCTTCGTGCCCTATGTGGGCTCGCTGCTCTCCGCCCTGCTGCCGATGGCGCTGGCCGCCGCCGTGGAGCCGGGCTGGTCGATGGTGCTGTGGACGCTCGGCCTCTACGTCGCCGTGGAGGGCCTCACCGGCCAGGTCATCGAGCCGATGGTCTATGGCCACAGCACCGGCCTCTCGCCGTTCTCCGTCGTGGTCGCCGCCATCTTCTGGTCGTGGGTCTGGGGGCCTGTCGGCCTGATCCTGTCCACGCCGCTGACGCTCTGCCTTGTCGTCATGGGCCGCCACGTGAAGCGGCTGGAGTTCCTGGACGTCCTGCTCGGCGACCGGCCGGCACTCACCCCCGTGGAGAGCTTCTACCAGCGCATCCTGGCCGGCGACGCGGACGAGGCGCAGGACCACGCCGAGCTGCTGCTCAAGGAGCGCTCGCTGTCCACCTACTACGACGAAGTGGCGCTCAAGGGCCTGCAGCTCGCGGCAAACGACGCGCAGCGCGGCGTCCTGGGCATCGAGCAGCTCGACCGCGTGAAGACCACGGTGAAGATCCTGGTCGACAGCCTGGCCGACCACGAGGACAAGCAGCCCCCCGAAAAAGCCTCCGACGACGATGCCGTCGACGGGTCGAACGATGCAGGCGACCTCCCGCGCAAGCCGGAACCCGCCTCTGTGTCGCCAGGCGAGGCCGGCGTGCCGGAAGCCTGGTGCGGCCAATCCGCCGTCCTCTGCATCGCCGGGCGCGGCCCGCTGGACGAGGCGGCCTCGGCCATGCTGGTGCAGCTGCTCGCCAAGCACGGCATGGGCGCCCGCCTGGTCTCCTACAAGGAAGTCGGGCGCGACGGCATCGAGGCGCTGGACGTCCAAGGCGTGCGGATGGCCTGCATCTCCTATCTCGACATCAGCGGCAACCCGGCGCATCTGCGCTACCTGATACAGCGGCTCCGCCGGCGCCTGCCAAAAGGCGCGCCAATCCTGGTCGGCCTCTGGCCCTCCGAGGACAGCACGCTGACGGATCCCGCGATGCGCGCGCAGGTCGGGAGCGATTACTTCACCAGCTCGCTGACCGAGGCAGTCACCGCGTGCGCCGAAGCGGCGGCCAAGGAGGCGGAACCCGCCGCGCAGCGCCGCGTGGCGTAA
>CAXTVW010000223.1:0-4793 GCA_964247675.1 uncultured Acetobacteraceae bacterium | reverse complement strand
GTCGCTGCAAAAGCGCGCGCAGAGCCGTGGCCTTGCCGTTCCTCATATGTCCTCCACTGATTTTACTTGCGTAGATGCTAGTATCCGGTTTTATTAAAGTCCACCTCCAGGCGGTGTCGCCGGAGGCAACGACCGCCAGACCGGAACAACCGGTGGCAAAGGAGGGGCGGGTTGATATTGGTTGGAACCACGCAAGGGTGGCCGCGCGGCCTGCTCGTCGGCTGCGGCATCGCATTGACCTGTGCCGCGCCCTGCGGCACCGCCTACGCCTACGACACGACGCTTGGCGGATGGCAGGTCAACATCGACACCACACTGTCCTCGAGCGTGGATGTCCGCACGTCGGATCGTGATTATAACCTCATCGGCATCGCAAATGGCGGCAAGATCGGCACGTCCAACGCCGATAACGGCGATCTCAACTTCGCCCCGGGCACGCCGGTGGCGGCCACCCAGCGCATCACCACCGAGGTCCAGGTCAAGCGCGACGATTACGGCTTCTTCGCGCGCACCACCGGCTTCTACGACCCTATCGCCGACAGCGAGCGCACCGACTTCCAGCCGCTCAGCCGCGCAGCCGAGCGCGACATCGGCGCCGATTTGCGCCTGCTGGACGCCTACGCCTTCGCGCGCCCTTCGATGCTCGGCCACGCCTTCGACGTGCGCGTGGGTGCGCAGGCGCTGAACTGGGGCGAGAGCACGTTCATCCAGTTCGGCATCAACTCGATCAACCCGCTGGACGCCACCGCCTTGCGCACGCCCGGTTCGGAATTGCGGCAAGGGTTCCTGCCGATACCCGTGGTGGATGTGCGGACAGACATCGGCGGCGGCGTGTCGCTGGAGGGCTTCTGGCAGTTCGCCTGGACACGCTCGAAGCTGGAGCCGGACGGCTCGTTCTTTTCGACCAACGACACCGTCTCGGATGGCGGCACGTACGGCAACCTCTCCTACGTGTTCCCGGACAACGCGCGCAGCGTATACGGCGTGGACCAGGCGATCGGCAGCGTGTTCGGCGGCAGCCTGCCGCGCAGCCTGGACCGCCATCCAACCAGCCTGGACGAGTTCGGTTTCGCGTTGCGCAAGACGTTCGCCAGCCTCGGCGACACGGAACTCGGGCTCTACTTCGAGAACTACCACAGCCGCACGCCCTTCGGCTCCTTCCGGACCGGGTCGCCGAACGCGTCCGGCTATGGAATCGGCCTGCTGGGCGACCTGCCTAACCCGGTCACGCTGGCGCTGCCGGGCTCGCCGCCCGGCACCGCAAAGACGACCTACACCTCCACCGCGTCGTTCTTCGCCGACTACCCGAAGGACATCCACCTGATCGGCGTGAGCTGGAACTTCATCGCACCGGCCGGGGTGGCCATCCAGGGCGAACTGTCCAGCAGGATCAACCAGCCGATCCAGTTCGCCGCATCCGACACGGCGCTGCTGGTCAACTACCCCGCCATCAACCAGACGAAGGCGCTCTCAGCCACCGTGGCGGCGGCAGCGGCGCAGATCAAGGCGGACCCTGTGGCCCAGGCGCTCGGCCTGCCCGGCTTCGACCAGATCCTCGACGGCTGGAAGCGCTATCCCGTCATCCAGGCGCAGACCACGGCCACCAAGCTGCTCGCCGCCATACCCAGCCTCAGTATCAACAGCGTGGCGCTGGTGGGTGAGATCGGGTTCGACTACGTGGCCGGCTTTCCCCGCGAACGTGGCGAGCTCGAGGCGCCCTACACGACCGATGTCGACTCGGCTTTTGCATCGATAGGCACGGTGGACGGCCAGCCACTGACCAAGCGCTACGAGGCGACGCAGTTCTCCGGCGCCTACACCGTGGCGGTCATCATCGACATGCCAAATCTGCTGCCTTACGCGATCGACATGAAGCCGACGCTCTCTTTGCAGCACGACTTCGTCGGCACGTCCCCTGTCGGCGTCAACGTGTTCCAGGAGAACACCGCGGCGGCCAGCGTCGGCATCACCTTCAACTACCTGCAGGCATGGAGTTTCGGCGTGCAATACACCAACCACTTTCCCGTCTTCGACGCGGGCAAGTATTACGGTCTTATCGACAGGGATTTCGTCTCTGCGGTGCTGAGCTATGAGTTCTGAGCCATGAATTCTGAGATCGGCGGCCGCCGGTCGGCCCAGGCAAGCATACCGCTCGTCATCGCGCGCGCGGGCACCAGCCGAGGCCTGTTCCTGCACGCGCGCGACTTGCCGCCGGCGGGCGGAGCGCGGGACCGCGTGCTCGCCCGCCTGATGGGTTCGCCCGACGCGCTGCAGGTCGACGGGCTGGGCGGCGCGCGGCCGATCACCTCGAAGGTGGCCATCGTCGCGCCATCGCAGCGTGACGATGCCGATGTGGACTACACCTTCGCCCAGGTGGACATCGCCGGGAGTGGGGTCGGCTACGAGGGCAACTGCGGCAACATCTCGGCCGGTGTGGGTCCCTTCGCCATCGACGAGGGCCTGGTGCCGGCGCAGGAGGGCATCACCCGCGTGCGCATCTACAACACCAACACGGCCAAGGTGCTGGTGGCCAGCGTGCCCGTGCAGGACGGCCGCGCGATGGTGGAGGGCGACTACGAAGTGCCTGGCGTGCCGGGAACGGGCGCCGAGATCGGCATGAACTGGGCCGCCACCGTGGGGGCGAAGACAGGCCGCCTGCTGCCGACCGGCAATCCCACGGACATGATCACGCTGGCCGATGGCAGGCAGATACCGGCGAGCCTGGTCGATGCCGCCAATCCGTGCGTGTGGGTGCGCGGCGCTGATTTCGGCCTGAACGGCACGGAGTCCGCCCGCCAGGTCAATGCTGACAAGACGCTGCTCGAAGCGATACGTGACGCACGCGCGGCCGCTGCCGTGCTGTTCGGCTTTGCGGACGACCGCACCGTTGCCGACGCACGCTCGCCGGGGCTGCCGATGCTTGGGCTGGTATCGCAACCTACGGACTACCGGACGATCAACGGCGCGGACGTTCGTGCGGCCGACATGGACGTCCGCGTGCACCTGATCTTCCTGGGGTCTTTGCACGAATCTATTGCCGGAACCGGATCCATCTGTTTGGCGGCAGCTTCTCGTATCCAGGGATCCACCGTTTTTGGTCTGACCAGGCAGACGGGGCAGGATGTGATCAGAATCGGGCACCCGTCTGGTGTCACGCCCGCGCAGGTCCGCGCGCGCGCCGTCTCCGAGCGGCCCTTCGTGCATTTCGAGGAGTTGGGATTCAGTCGCACCGCGCGCAGGTTGATGGAAGGCAAGGCTTTTTTCCCAGTCGATCTCGCCGGCTATTCGTCTGCTGTTTAGCGGGGTGGATCTCGCCCGTTTGATCAACCACTTAATGCGTGGTGGACTCGACACGCCCTGGTGCTCGGCGAGGCGGATGATCCTGCGTAGATCTAGAGGTGTTCGTTCATCTCTGTCGCCCATATGCAGCTGCCTACTTTTCTGATTGCCTCCCGAACCGGACAATCCGCTTCCGGCCACTCCCAGCCGAAGCCCAATCGTCAGCTTCGCCCAGCTCCAGCCATCTCGTTGCAGGACTTCGCTGCCTGTAGCCGGCATTCGGTAAGGCGGCTCCGCTCAGTTTCTTCGCTCCGGCGAGCGCGAAAGCATGATCTCCTCGACCAGAGTCCGATGTTCCGTTCCCCAGTCGCACAGCGGTAGGAGCGCCTGCACGAGCGTCATACCGAAGGCGGTCATGGTGTAATCGACTTTCGGCGGCACTTGCTGGTAATCGTGGCGGACCAGCACACCCGCAGCGGTCAGGTCGCGCAGCTGCTGGATCAGCACTTTCTCGCTAATGCCGGCGACCAGCCGCTTGAGGTCGCCGAACCGCTTGGGCCCAGAACGGAGATAGTACAGGATCAGTGGCTTCCACTTCCCGCCCATGACCGCCAGCGCGACATCGAGGCCGCAGCTGGGTTCATTGACCGCCATGCGCTATCTCATACTTACCTTTGGGTGGGTTCTACCTGCGCCAGCAGCGCCGATCCATATCGCGTCTTGTCAAAGAACGGAGACGAAGGCGGATAAGCCCAAAGGCAAGGTCGCGTTCATCGCCGGAGCCTGAGGAGAATGAGCATGGGTATGCAACAAAATATCAAGGTTGCTCGGACGCTTCTGGATGGAATGGGCGGGGGGCGAGACCCCGCCGAGCTCGCCGCGCCATTCGCCGAGATCTCGTTTTCGAGATTCAGGGCGATGACGGCGTTATGCCTTGGATCGGCCGTAAGACCGGCCGGAAAGCGATGGTCGACTCCATGCGGGAACTGCGCATCTTGACCGAGCCCCTGACCTTCGATGTCGAAGACATCCTGGCAAGCGAGTGCCGCGTTGCGATTGTCGGGTCCCTCCAGACCCGGATCAAGGCGACGGGCAAGTTTACCGCCACGCAGTTCGCACTCATCCTGACCGTCGCCGATGGCGTCGTGACGCGCTTCCAGATGCTGGAAGACAGCTTCGGCCTTTCAAAAGCGGCGCGCTGACGTGCACTTTGGCAGATCCAGGTGGTCATTCTTCAGTTGAAGAACGGCCGACCGGATTCACTCGTGAACAGCCATTTCCGTAACTGCCAAAATCGCCATGGAAGGTTACCAGTGAGCGCGCAGCATCCACCATGCTGCTCGCAGAATGTCCGGTTTCGCGATCCAGCTTCCTAAATGCCGACGGACTGCTCACGGCCATTCTCGGCAGTTAGTTTTTGTCGGCAATCTTCCATTCATAGGGGAAGAAGCGGCAGTCATGCGCATGGCACGCCGCACCGCCGAGACGATGCGGCGCTCCCGACCGTCTGCCTA
>CAXTVW010000222.1:0-4803 GCA_964247675.1 uncultured Acetobacteraceae bacterium | reverse complement strand
CGCATCCTGCGCGAGATAAACGAGCGCCTGCAGTTCCTGGTCGATGTCGGCCTGAACTACCTCAGCCTGTCGCGCGGCTCCACCACGCTGTCCGGCGGCGAGAGCCAGCGCATACGCCTCGCCAGCCAGATCGGCAGCGGCTTGACCGGCGTGCTCTACGTGTTGGACGAACCCAGCATCGGCCTGCACCAGCGCGACAACGAACGCCTCCTCGGCACGCTCAAGCGGCTGAAATCGCTCGGCAACACCGTACTCGTCGTCGAACATGACGAGGACGCGATACGCCAGGCCGACTACCTGATCGACATGGGCCCACGCGCCGGCATGAACGGCGGCCACGTCATCGCCAGCGGCACGCCGGAGGAGGTGGCCGCCAACCCCGCCTCGCTCACCGGCGACTACCTCTCCGGCCGCCGCGGCATCGCCATTCCCGAAAAGCGCCGCCCCTACGACCGCAAGCGCCTGCTCACCGTAGTCGGCGCCACCGCCCACAACCTAAAGGAAGTTACGGCCAGCTTCCCGCTCGGCACCTTCACCTGCGTCACCGGCGTCTCGGGCGGCGGCAAATCCACCCTGGTGATCGACACGCTCTACAAGGCCGCTTCCCGCAAGCTCATGGGTTCGGGCGAAGTGCCCTCCGCCCACACACGCATCGACGGGCTGGGCGAGCTCGACAAGATCATCGACATCGACCAGTCGCCGATCGGCCGCACCCCGCGCAGCAACCCCGCCACCTACACCGACCTGTTCGCCCCGATACGCGACTGGTTCGCCGAACTCCCCGAATCCCGGGTGCGCGGCTACAAATCCGGCCGCTTCAGCTTCAACGTCAAAGGCGGCCGCTGCGAGGCCTGCCAGGGCGACGGCGTGCTGAAGATCGAGATGCACTTCCTGCCGGACGTCTTCGTCACCTGCGATACCTGCAAGGGCGCCCGCTACAACCGCGAGACCTTGGAGATCAAGTTCAAGGGCCACTCGGTCGCCGACATCCTGTCGATGACGGTGGACGAGGCGCAGCCGCTGTTCTCCGCCGTCAACCGCATCAACGACCGCCTGAGCATCCTGCAGCGCGTGGGCCTCGGCTACATCAGCCTGGGCCAGCAATCCACCACGCTATCGGGCGGCGAGGCGCAGCGCATCAAGCTCGCCAAGGAGCTGGCCCGCCGCGCCACCGGCCGCACGCTCTATATATTGGACGAGCCCACCACCGGCCTGCATTTCGAGGACACCCGCAAGCTGCTGGAGGTGCTGCAGGCGCTGGTCGACCAGGGCAACACCGTCATCGTCATCGAGCACAACCTGGAGGTCATCAAGACGGCCGACTGGGTGATCGACATGGGACCCGAAGGCGGCGATGGCGGCGGCCGCATCGTGGCCGAGGGCACGCCGGAGACGATCGCCGGCATCGAGGAGAGCCACACCGGGCGCTTCCTGGCACCGCTGTTGCCGGAGCAGCCGCGCGCAAAGCAGCGTAAGCGGGCGTAGAGGCAAGGCCTTCTTTTTTCAAAAAAGAAGGCCTTGCTTACTCGGTTTCCTGCCGCGCTCAACAAAGGCTGGTATTTCGTTGTCGATTTGTTAGTGTATCGAACCTAGAACGGCAGGGCAGCGCGTGGGCGCTGCGGACGGAGCGAGGAACAGGCCACGCAACCAAGCACCATCCCTGCGGGCCTATTCGAGATAGAAAGGGAGCTGGCGCATCCGCGTCTCTCAGCGCGTTTCCACGACCCTGCGCTGGAGCACGGCTACCTGCACGAACAGCATTTAGCTGCCAGGCTGCACAATCGCATCGTGGTCTGCATCGTAGCCGCGATTTTCGACATAATCATCATCTCCGAAATCCACGCGAGCCCGGAGGTGCTGGGCCTATCGGCCCTGTTACGTTTCGCCGTCCTCACGCCGGCGGCGCTGGCCTATGTCGTGCTGGACTGGCGCGGTCTGCTCACCAGGTGGGTCTCCCCCGCCGTCACCGCCCTGCTGATCGCGCCCACGATGATCTCCGCGCTGGAGACTGCCCGGACCACCAACCCGTCCGCCCTGGCCAACCTCACGAGTGTTCCTCTTCTGCTTCTGGCGGTCATCGCGTGCCGGCTCGGCATGCGCCAGGTTGTCACAATCAACGCCGTCTCCTGCCTGATTTACATCTGGGCGGTGCTGAACGCGCCTTTCGTGCCGTCTGACATGGAAACGTCCCTGATCCTGAAGGATCTGGCGATCTGCATAGGCACGCTCGTTTTCGCCTGGCGTATCGACCTGCGGGATCGCAAGGTTTTCCTGTTCACCCGCCAGGCAATCCTGGGACGGGAGATGCTGGCCGCACAGAATCGCACCCTCGCCCAGCTCAGCCAGGTGGACGCGCTCACCGGCCTGGGTAACCGCCGCTGTTTCGACGAGACGATGGCCACGCTCTGGGCCGCCGCCGCCGCCAAACCCGCGACCACCACGTTGATCCTTTTCGACATAGACTGCTTCAAGCAGTTCAACGACGCGCTGGGCCACCAGGCCGGGGACGAATGCCTGGGCGCGGTGGCACGGACGGCCGCGCGCTGCCTGCGCGACGAGCGTGACATCCTCGCGCGCTATGGCGGCGAGGAGTTCGGCATCATCCTGCCCAACACATCGATCGAGGAAGGCTGCGCGGTAGCCGAGCGCGTGCGCCTCGCCATCCTTGACCGTGCCCTGCCCCACCCCGGCGGCGGCCCGCATCACCTCGTCACCATCAGTCTCGGCGTCGCCACCGTCCTGGCGCCAGGGCAGACTTCGTCATCACTGGTGGAAGCGGCGGACCAACAGCTCTACACGGCAAAGCGGCTTGGCCGGAATTGCGTGGAGGGCGCCCGGCAGCGCGTTCGGGCGGAGGCGCTTAAGTAGGACGGCAAAGCAAGCACGGGGCTTTGTTCCGAATGCTGTTCTGCCGCACAGAATTGTTTTAGCCCACTTGGTTGTTGATGCAGGGTGAGAAGGAGCAGAAGTTGCTTGGCTCTCTATCTGCGAGAAAGGACCGCTGCCTGCTTTGGTAATCTCCTGATCGCAACGGCCAGTGCAAAGAAGACACACCTGCGTGCCGTCGCGCAACAGTGACACTTCCACTGTCGCGCGCGACGGCCCTAAGGCGTAAAACCGCACCGACATGAGCAGGTTGAACCCCACACTCCGCGGTGCGGTGCTGGTGCAGCCAACAACGGCTGCGCCTGCCTCTCGCAACAGCCACATCCTGCGCCAGCTGCGCGCCATACGCCGGATCGCCAGCGTGTGCCTCCTGACGCCCCTCGCCTGCGTCCTGCAGGCCGTCTTCCTCGTCATGCGCGCGCCCGCCCGCGTCAGCTTTGCCGCCTTCTACTGGCACAGCGTCGCCCGCCTGATCGGCCTGCAGATCCGCGTAATCGGCGCCCCGGCCGCCCGGCGCGCCGAGCGCCCGAACCAGCGCGCGCTGATCTACGTCTGCAACCACGCAAGCTGGCTGGACATCCCGGCCCTGGGCGGCACCCTGCGCGCCTGCTTCGTCGCCAAAGACGATGTTGCCAGCTGGCCGATCGTCGGCACCATCGCCCGCCTCGGCCGCACTGTTTTCGTCAGCCGCTCCCGCCAGGGCATCGGCCGGGAACGCGACCAGATGCAGGAGAAGCTCGCCGGTGGCGACGACCTGATCCTGTTTCCCGAAGGCACCAGCTCGGACGGCTCGCGCGTCCTGCCGTTCCACTCCTCCTTCTTCGCCGCCGCCTACGGCGAGTCTAGCCCGCTGATCCAGCCCGTCTCCGTCGTCTATGATCGCCTAGCCGGCCTGCCGGTCAGCCGGAGCAGCCGCAGCGTGTTCGCCTGGTATGGTGACATGGAGCTGGCGCCGCATGTCTGGCGCGTCGCCCAATGGCGCGGCAAACGCGTCACCTTGCTGTTCCACACGCCGCTTGATCCGGCGGACTTCCCCTCCCGCAAGGCGCTCAGCCAGGCGGCCTGGCAGGTAGTGGCCGACGGTGCGGCGGCGCTGCGGCAGAATCGTCCGGCGCGGCCGTTAGAGGGCGTGCTGCCGGCGCCCGCGGGTGCGGCGGCTTTTGCGTAAGCAAGCAAGGAAGCAGTTCTTTTTTGAAAAAAGAACCAAAAACTTCTGCTCCCTGTCGGCGGCTGCGGACAGGTCCTCGACGGCCTGGTGAAAGTTTTTTGCTTCTTTTTTCAAAAAAGCAGGCCTTGCTTTCTTCCCTTGACCAAGACTCGAAACAACATCCCCATTTCACTAGCATGATGGAGACACGGATGTTCAGCACGGGAAACAGTTGACGGCGCACCCGCGCCTCGCGATCTCTCCGCGCTTTCCCGCCCCAAGCGGGACAGAGCCGGAGCCCCGTCTGATGCCCATCCCCAAGCGCCTGCACGTGATTACCTGGGGCTGCCAGATGAATGTGTACGACTCCGCCCGTATGGCGGACGTCCTGGCCCCGCTCGGCTACGCCCCGGCCGCTTCGCCCGAGGATGCCGACATGGTTATCCTGAACACCTGCCACATACGCGACCGCGCCACCGAAAAGGTGTTCTCCGAGCTTGGCCGCCTGCGCGTGATCAAGGCCGCCCGCGCCGAGGCCGGCTGCCGCACCATCCTGGCCGTTGCCGGCTGCGTGGCCCAGGCCGAAGGCGCCGAGATCCTGGCCCGCGCCCCTTACGTGGACATCGTGCTCGGCCCGCAGACCTACCACCGCCTGCCGGAAATGGTGGCCCAGGCCAGCCGCGCCGCCGGCGCCGTCATCGATACGGACTTCCCCGCCGAATCGAAGTTCGACCACCTTCCGGACGCAGCCGCCGCGCAGATTGCGGGCG
>CAXTVW010000221.1:0-4846 GCA_964247675.1 uncultured Acetobacteraceae bacterium | reverse complement strand
AAGTTTTTTGCTTCTTTTTTTCAAAAAAGAAGGCCTTGCTTTCTCTACCGCGCCCGGCGCCGCGCGCCGAACAGCGAGGCCACACCAAGGCCGAGCAGGGCCAGCGACGCAGGCTCAGGCACCGCGACCGCGTTTGCAACGACGTTTTCCATCAGGCCGTCCGCGCTGGAGCCGCTGGTTGACGTGTCGCGGAATGTCAGCGTGCTGGTGGCGCTCGTCGCGGTGAACAGGAAGCTTTCCGAGTTGAAGAGGGTGCTGAAATCGGACGTCCCTGTCGGGTCGGAGATGCTGGTGGACAGGTTGCCTACGGTGATCGCCAGCGATTGTGTTTCGTTGTCACCGAACGTGCCGTAGAGGAACGAAAGATTGTAGGTCTGGCCGGCAACGGTTGCGAAAGTCTGCGAAAGCGTGCCGCCGGATGTCTGCCCGCCGCCGAACTGGGCGAGGTCGTTCGATTTCGCGTTCGTTCCGCCGCAGCAAGAGGCAAATCCGGCTTCGGACGTGGCAGCCACGCCCGTGGCGCTTGCCGTCCAACCCGCGAGGCTGGCTAGTCCGCCCGAGGTGAAGGTGCCGTTGGTGATCAGGCCGGCCTGCGCCTGGGTGGCGCAGCCAAGTGCCGTCACGGCCGCGACGAAGGTAAGAAGCGATCTCGATGTGCAACGATACATTATTACGACTCCGGTTCGATAGACCGGTCTAACGCACGCCATCGCGCTCGTCAACGACGTAACGAATTTTGCGATTTGTGGGGAATTGCGTCTGTTTTTTTGATCGTGCTGGGCGGGAGAGGGGAGAAGGAAAGCCTTCTTGCTGGCATCGAGGTCTTACGCAATCCTGCCAGTGCGCCGGGCGCCTGCTAGTGCCCCGCCGGCGGCAAGGCCTGGCAGAAGCGCAGCGTGTAGCCGTCCGGGTCCAGCACCTCGAAGGCGATGTGGCCGATACGGGTGCCGTCTTCCTCGCGCCAGGCTTCGGTCATCGGCTTGGCCAGGCGGGCGCCATAGGCTTCCACACCGCTCAGCACGGCCTCGGCGTCAGGTGTCCAGACGATCAGGGTGACGCCGCGGCCAAACGGGTAGCTCGGGGCGTCCGGTCCTTCCGGCACGCCTTCGCTGATTTCCACCGACACGCCGTCACGCTCCAGCATCGCCCGCCGGTGTTCCGGCTCGTAGCGCATCGTGGTGAAGCCCAGGACGTCGGTATAGAAGCGTAGTGAGCGGGCGAAGCCGGTGCAGGCCAGGTGAACCTGCAGGGTCACTTCGGGACCAGGGTCAGCACCGCCTCGGGCGCCGGCGTCTCCGTGGAAACAAGGATGTGCATCGGGCGGCCGACGAGCGTCAGGCTGTAGGCGGTCTGGGTGACGCCCGGCTTGCCCTTAGGCGGCTGGCCGCCGAGTGGAGCAAGGGCCACGCCGTTCTCCTGGGCGGCCTGGCCCAGCACGGTCAGCACCTTGGCGCCGTTGGCGTGCTCCGCCACGGCTTCGCAGCTTCCGTCATCGAGCGAGACGAGGGCGAGCTTGGTTGTCTGATAGCTGGTGTCGAACACCTGCCCGGCGCGGCCGGCGAGGAACGCGGTTTCTGCTTGCTGCGGCATGCGGGGAGCCTTCTGTTCCAGCAGGAAGCCGCGCAGGGCGGCCACGTCACCGGCGAAGTTCAGGCAGGTGGCGCTGAACAGGCCGACCACCTGTTCCGCTCCGTCGCCGCCGCCCTGCGGTGCCTGGGCGGAGGCCGGCGCGGTGGCCAGCAGGCCGCAGGCCAGGGCCGCGGGCGCGAGAACGGACAGACGCATGGTAGTCTCCTTGGTCAGCGAAAGTCGCATGGACGGAGCGATAGGGTGTTTGCCGGGGTATTAAACCGACTTTAGGTGATTGGTTGAGGCCAGAAAGAAAGCCCTTCTCTTCCAGACGGCAAAACAGAGGGCTTTTGCTCCGCCGTAGCGGCCTTAACCGGTGAGTCGCCGACAGGGAGCAAGAGTTTGGTTCTTTTTTTCAAAAAAGAACTGCTTGCTTCCTACCCTACCCCCGCAACTCCATCTGAATCGGCCCGTCCCGGCGGCCGTGGGTGAACTGGTCCACCATAGGGTTCCCGCTGTCCAGCAGGTGGGCGGCCTCGCCCTGCCAGACCAGGCGGCCGCCGAACAGCATCGCGGCGCGGTCGCCTATGCGGGCGGCGCTGGCCATGTCGTGGGTGATGGCCAGTGCGGTGCTGCCCAGGCGGCGCACGCAATCGGTGATCAGGCCGTCGATGATGGCGCCCATGATGGGGTCCAGGCCGGTGGTCGGCTCGTCGAAGAACAGGATGCGGCCGCCGCCGGCGATGGCTCGGGCCAGGCCCACGCGCTTCTGCATGCCGCCGGAGAGTTCGGCCGGATATAGCGCCCCCACGCCCGGGGCCAGGCCAACCTGGGCCAGCATCTCGGAGGCGCGCGTGCGGGCCTGGGCGCGGCTGACCTGGTTCTGGGCGAGCAGGCCGAACGCCACGTTCTCCCAGACCGGCAGGCTGTCGAACAGGGCGCCGTTCTGGAACAGCATGCCGATCTGGGCGCGCGCCGTGTCGCGCGCGCGCGCGTCGAGCTTGGCCAGGTCCTGGCCGTCGATCTCGATGGTACCGGCATCGGGCGTGACCAGGCCGAGTATGCATTTCAGCAGGACGGATTTACCCGAGCCGGAGCCGCCGATCACCACCATCGAGGTGCCTGCGGCGATGTCGAGGTCGATGCCGTCCAGCACCTGCTTGTCGCCGAAAGCCTTGCGCAGGCCGCGTATGCGGATTTTCGGGGTTTCGGTCATCGGGAGAAGAACAGCTCTGTGAGCACGTAGTCGAACGCGAGGATCAGGATGCTGGCGGACACCACGGCGGAGGTGGTGGCGGCACCGACGCCCTGCGCGCCGCCGCGGCTGTTGTAGCCATAGTAGCAGCCCATTAGGCTGACGATCACGCCGAACACCGCGGCCTTGACCACACTCAGGACGACGTCCGCCGTGTTGAGGAAGTTGACCGTGTTGGTGATGTAGGTATGGGCGTCGAAGCCCAGCTTGGCGGTGGCCACGAGGAAGCCGCCGCCGACGCCCAGCACGTCCGCAACCAGCACAAGCAGCGGCAGGGCCAGCAGCCCGGCGAGCAGGCGCGGGGCGACGAGGTATTTCATTGGGTCGGTGGAGAGGGTGCGCAGCGCGTCGATCTGGTCGGTGACGCGCATGGTGCCCAGCTCCGCGGCCATGGCGGCGCCAACACGGCCGGCGACCATGAGGCCGGCGAGCACGGGGGCGAGTTCGCGGACCACCGAGATGAGCACGATGTTGGCGATGGCGCTGGTGGCGCCGTAGCGGGAGAAGCCGGTGTAGCTCTGCAGCGCGATCACCATGCCGGAGAAGATTGCGGTGAGCGCCACCACGGGCAGGCTGAAATAGGCGAAATCGATGAAGCTGCGCAGGAAGAGGCGGCCGTAGAACGGCGGGCGTATCAGGTGCGAGACGCCGGACAGGCCGAACAGCACCAAGGCGCCGGCGCTGCCCAGGAGGGTAAAGACGTTCCGGCCGAGGGCGCCGATGGCGTTCATGAAGAAAGGCCTTCTTTTCTGAAGAAAAGAAGCAAAAGACTTTCACTCGGCTGTCGCGGACCTGTCCTGTGAGTCCCGCGATAGCGGAGCAAAAGTCTTTTGGTTCTTTTCTTCAGAAAAGAACTGCTTGCTTGCTTTCTCAAAGCGCCGCGTACACGCGCCCGCCGCGCGGCTTGAGCGATGTCAGCACCTCATACCCGTTGGTCCCTGCCCAAGCCGCCACCTCGTCAGGCGGCACCGCGGGCCCGATCAGCTCCAGCTCGTCGCCCTGGCGCAGGCCTGGGTGGTCGGTCGCGTCGAAGGTGGCCAGGTCCATGGAGACACGCCCTATCAGCGGAAGGCGGGCAGCGTCAAAGCCTGGCCCCTGGATCGCGGGATGGATGGCGGCTTCGGCGCGGTTGGAGAGGGTGCGGTGGTAGCCGTCCGCGTAGCCGGCGGAGACGGTGGCCACCGTGGTCGGGCGCTGGGCCGTCCAGATGGCGTTGTAGCCGACGGATGCGCCGGCGGGGATGCGGCGGAGCTGCAGGATGGGGGCGGTCAGGCGCAGGACGGGGCGCATCGGGTTGGGCTGCGCGGGTGTGGGATTGATGCCGTATACGGCGGCGCCCGGGCGGGCCAGGTGGGAGACGAAGCCAGCACCGAGAAACAGGCCGGAGGAGTTGGCCAGGCTCAGGGGGATGGCGGCCAGGGCGCCGCTGGCCGCGTGGCGCAGGCTGTCAGCCTGGCGGGCGTTGCCGGGGTCGCCGGCGTACTCGGCGCTGGCAAGGTGGGTCATGATGAAGCCGATACGCAGCCCTTCCAGCGCCGCCTGGTCGGTTTGCAGCGCGGCGGTGTCCTCCGGCGTGAGGCCGAGGCGGTTCATGCCGGTGTCCACGTGGATCATCGCCGGCAGGCGTCTTGCCTGGGCGGCGGCGCAAGCCGCGTAGGCGGCGATCTCCTCGAGGTTGCCGAGCACGGGGGTCAGTTTCTGGGCGAGGTAGGTTTCGGCGTGGCTGGGAAAGAAGCCGTTCAGGATTGCGATGGTCGCGTCTGACGGCAGGAGGGGGCGCAGGGCGGCGCCTTCCTGCGGGTAGGCGACGAAGAAGTGGCGTGCACCTTCGGCGTATAGGCGGGGAGCGACCCGTTCGGCGCCTAGGCCGTAGGCGTCGGCCTTGACGATGGCGGCTATGGGTTGGCCGTGCCGTGCTGCCAGCCAGCGCCAGTTGGCGGCTATGGCTTCGAGGTCGATGGTGAGCGTGGTCAAAGGAAGGCCTTCTTTTTTGAAAAAAAGAAGCAAAAAACTTTTGCTCCT
>CAXTVW010000220.1:0-4887 GCA_964247675.1 uncultured Acetobacteraceae bacterium | reverse complement strand
GGTGGCGCCAGGCGGCGGCGGTGATTTCGGCGCTTATGCTGGCGGGGTCGCCCATAGTTAGGGCTAGCAAGGGAAGACAGGCCTTCTTTTTTGAAAAAAAGAAGCAAAAAACTTTTGCTCCTGTCGCAATTGCACCAGTCGCATTTTTCCGGATGCGCCGAAGCATCTGCAGCGTCGGGGGGACAAAAGTTTTTTGCTTCTTTTTTTCAAAAAAGAAGGCCTTCCTTGCCTTAGATGTGAATAGCGCGCCCCTCAACGGCGAGCGCCGCTTCCTTCACCGCCTCGCTGAGCGACGGATGGGCGTGGCATATACGCCCCACGTCTTCCGACGACGCGCCGAACTCCATGGCGGTGGCGATTTCAGCTACGAGCGTGCCGGCGTCGGGGCCGATGATGTGGGCGCCGAGGATGCGGTCGGTGGTTTTGTCGGCGAGTATTTTGACGAAGCCGTCTGTGGCGCCCATGGCGCGGGCGCGGCCGTTTGCGGTGAAGGGGAAGCGGCCGGCTTTGTAGGAGATGCCGTCTTTCTTGAGCATTTCCTCGGTGGCGCCGATGCTTGCGACTTCCGGCCAGGTGTACACCACGCCGGGGATGACGCCATAATTTACGTGGCCGGCCTGGCCGGCGATCAGTTCGGCGACGGCCACGCCTTCTTCTTCGGCTTTGTGGGCGAGCATGGGGCCGGTGATCACGTCGCCTATGGCGTAGATGCCGTCAACGTTCGTGCGGTAGTGCGGGTCGATCTTTACAAAGCCGCGTTCGTCCAGCGCTACGCCGGCTTCCTGCAGGCCTAGATTTGCGGTGTAGGGGCGGCGGCCGATCGAGACGAGGACGACGTCGGCTTGCAGCGATTCCGGGGCGCCGCCTTTTGCGGGTTCGATGGTGAGTTCTACGCCTGAATCGGATGTTTTGGCGGCGGTTACTTTCGTGCTGAGCTTGAATTTCAGGCCTTGCTTGGAGAGCACGCGCTCGAAGGTCTTGCCGATCTCGCCGTCCATGCCCGGGACGAGTTTGTCGAGGTATTCGACGACGGTGACTTCGGCGCCCAGGCGGTGCCAGACGGAGCCGAGTTCTAGGCCTATGTAGCCGCCGCCGATGACGACGAGGTGTTTTGGCACGGTGTCGAGTTCCAGCGCGCCGGTGGAAGTGACAATGCGCTTTTCATCGACGGTGACGCCGGGGAGCGGGATGCTTTCGCTGCCTGTGGCGATGACGATGTGTTTTGCGGCGTAGGTTTTGCCGTCCACGGTGAGTTGGCCGGGGGCGGTAAGGCGGGCTTCGCCTTTCAGCCAGGTGACCTTGTTTTTCTTGAAGAGGAACTCGACGCCTTTGACGTTTGCTGTGACGACTTCGCCTTTGCGCGCCTGCATGCGGGCGAGGTCCAGCGTGACGCCGCTTACGTTTATGCCGTGGTCCTTGAAGGAGCCTTGTACCTCGTGAAAGTTTTCCGAGGATTGCAGGAGGGCTTTGCTGGGAATGCAACCGATGTTGAGGCAGGTGCCGCCGAGGGTCGCGCGCTTTTCGACGCAGGCGGTGCGCAGGCCGAGCTGGGCGGCGCGAATGGCGGCGACGTAGCCGCCTGGGCCGCCGCCGATGACGACGACGTCGTAGGTGTCGCTGGCTGGAGCAGGAGTTTTGGCGGCTTGTGTTTCGGCGGCGGCGGGGGAGGGGGTTGCTTGCATGGGGGCGGGAGGTGCTTCGGTTGTGCTTTGCGCGGCTTGTGCGGAAGTTTTTGGCGCGGCTTCGCTTGCCTCGATGGTGCTGAGCTGGTCGCCGACGGCGACTTCCGCGCCTTCGGCAGCCTGGTGCGCGCCGAGCGTGCCGGCAGCGGGTGCGTTCACTTCGACGGTGACCTTGTCGGTTTCGAGTTCGACGACGGGTTCGTCGGCCTTGACGGTCTCGCCGGGCTGCTTGATCCAGCGTGCGACAGTGGCCGTGGTCACGCTTTCGCCCAAGGTGGGGACGGTTATGTTGTGTGGCATGCTAGTCCCAAATGGTGCGGTAAGGCTTGAGCATTCTCAGCTATTCGGTTTTGTAGATGCTAACGCGAACACGAGTTTCCAGACGTGGCAAACAGCGATGGGCATGTTGGCGAGGCGGGAGGGAGAATATTTCAGTCCTGGCAGCTCAAGCCACTCCTTGAGTGAGTCAGCGGCTAGACGTGACCCGAAACTCGCCAGAAGCCTGCAACCTGAAACAAGGCCGTCAACGCCGATTGTACACTGAACAGCGGCCACCGCTTCTTGGTGCGTATTCAACATCTCGGGTGGGTGAATGGGGGATGGACGGCCAGGCGGCGTTGACAATAGAATTTCGAGTACTGCCCCATCCGGTGGCCTGCATCGTTGCTTTGCTGTTGCAACGATCTTATCGGCCTTGTCGTTTACTGCTGTCAGTTCCCGCGGAACCGCCGCCGGCGTCTGCGCGTGCGATTGCAGGCAGATCAGCAGGATAGCCCCGGAGACGGAAGCAGAGTGTTTCATGCGGCGTTCCGTCGAGCGTGTGCGTGCAGTCTCCGCCTACAGCCCAAGCAACAGCCGCCGCGGGTCCTCGATGCCTTCCTTTACCCGCACCAGGAAACTTACCGCCTCCTTGCCGTCAATGATACGGTGGTCGTACGACAACGCGAGATACATCATCGGCCGTATCTCGACCTTGCCGGACACCGCTATCGGCCGGTCCTGTATCTTGTGCATGCCCAGTATCGCCGATTGCGGCGGATTCAGGATCGGCGTGCTCATCAGCGAGCCATAGGTGCCACCGTTGGTGATCGAGAACGTGCCGCCTGTCAGCTCGTCCAGCTTCAGCTGTCCGTCGCGCGCGCGGCGGCCCATGCCGGCGATGGCTCCCTCGATTTGGGCGAAGCTCATGTCCTGCGCGTCACGCAACACGGGGACCACCAGGCCGTTCGCGCCGCCGACAGCGATGCCCATGTTGACGTAGTTCTTGTAGACGATGTCCTCGCCGTCGATCTCTGCGTTGACCGCGGGGTATTCGTGCAGGCCGGCCACGCAGGCGCGTACAAAGAAGCTCATGAAGCCGAGCCTTACGCCCGTGTTCTTCTTCTCGAACGCGTCCTTGTATTCGCTTCGCAGCGCCATCACCGCGCTCATGTCCACCTCGTTGAAGGTGGTCAGCATGGCGGCGGTGTTCTGCGCCTCCTTCAGGCGCTGGGCGATGGTGCGGCGCAGGCGGGTCATGCGCACGCGTTCCTCGCGCGCGTCAGGCGCACGCGGCGCCTTGGGCGCGGCTGGCGCGGGGGCGGGCGCGGCAGGGCGGTCCAGAAAGGCCAGCACGTCGCCCTTGGTGATGCGGCCGTCCTTGCCGGAACCCTCGCCCATGGCGGCGGCGGTGACGTGACGCTCCTGCATCATCTTGGCGGCGGCCGGGAGCGGCGCGTGGCCGGCCTTGTCGGCCTGCACGTCCGAAGGTGGGGTGGCAGGCCGTGAGACAGGGCCCGATGGCTGCGGCGGCGCGTGTACGCCGGCGCCGGCCGGCTGCTGCTCGAGTTTCACCGGCGCGATCTGGGCCTGCGCTGGCTCGGCCTTCGGGGCGGCAGCCGGCACGGGCCTGGCGGCAGGCGCGGGCGCCGCTGCATCAGCGCCTCCCGCGGCGATCGAGCCGATCACCGCACCCACCTCAACCTCTGCACCCTCCTCCGCGGCAGGCTGCTCCATCACGCCGGCGACGCTGGCGTTCACCTCGACCGTCACCTTGTCGGTCTCCAGCTCCACCACAGGCTCGTCGGCCACAACCGCCTCGCCCGCCTTTTTCAGCCAGCGCGCCACGGTGGCCGTGGTGACGCTTTCGCCCAGCGTCGGAACGAGGATGTCGGTCACTGCGTCATCTCCTTCAGGCCGAGCGCTTCCTGGACGAGCGACGCCTGCTCCGCCGCGTGGGTCTTGGCCAGACCGGTGGCTGGGCTGGCGGCGGCGGCGCGTCCGACAAACTCCGGCCGCTTGGCCTTGCTCTTCAACGCGGTCAGCACGCGTTCGATGCGGCGATCTACGAAGCTCCAGGCGCCATTGTTCTCAGGCTCCTCCTGGCACCACACCACGTGCTGCGCTTTGGCGTAGGGCTTCAGCGTGAAGGCCAGCGTTCTCTCCGGGAAGGGGTATATCTGCTCCAGGCGGATGATCGCCACGTCCCGCAAGCCGCGGTCCCGCCGTTCGGCCAGCAGATCGTAATACACCTTGCCGGAGCAGATGACCACGCGCTTCACCTCGGACGCGGGGGCGAGCTGGTCCACCTCGCCGATCACCGTGCGGAAGCGGCTGTCGCCGGTCATCTCGGAGACGGGCGATACGGCCAGCTTGGCGCGCAGCAGCGATTTCGGTGTCATGATCACCAGCGGCTTGCGGAAGTTCCGCTTCACCTGGCGGCGCAGCGCGTGGAAGTAGTTGGCCGGCGTGGTGAGGTTGGCGACCGTCATGTTGCGCTCGGCGCAGAGCTGCAGGTAACGCTCCAGGCGGGCGCTGGAATGTTCCGGTCCCTGGCCCTCATGGCCGTGCGGCAGCAGCAGCGTCAGGCCGCTCATGCGCAGCCATTTCGTCTCGCCGCTGGCGAGAAACTGGTCGATGATCACCTGGGCGCCATTGGCGAAATCGCCGAACTGGGCTTCCCACAACACCAGGGTCCAGGGGTCGGCCAGCGAATAGCCGTATTCGAAGCCGAGCACGCCGGCTTCGGAAAGCAGCGAGTTGAACACCTCGAAGCGCGCCTGCTTGGGACGCACGTTGTTGAGCGGGACGTATTCGTTCTGGTTGGTCTGGTCGATCAGCACGGCGTGGCGCTGGCTGAACGTGCCGCGCTGGCAATCCTCACCGGAGAGGCGCACGTGATGGCCTTCCTGCAGGAGCGTGCCGAAGGCGAGCGCTTCCGCGGTGG
>CAXTVW010000219.1:0-4921 GCA_964247675.1 uncultured Acetobacteraceae bacterium | reverse complement strand
AGCGCGCAATCCGAGGCTGCTGGACAGGAAGGCAGCGTCGGCCTCCATCAGGCGCTCGAAGGTAAGGCTAGCCTCGGTGGCGAGGCCGGCCTCCAGCAGCAGCGCGCGGGCAATACCGGGGAGCGCGCCGTCTGACACGGGGGGCGTGGTCCAGGCAGTCGCGTGCAGGACGAACAGGTTGGCGGCGGTGGCTTCGGCGACCTGGCCCGCGGTGTTGAGCAGGATGGCGTCGTCGGCGCCGGCGGCGGCCGCTTCCTGGCGGGCGAGGATGCTGTCCAGGTAGTTGACGGATTTGATGCGAGCGAGCGGCGAGTGCTCGTTGCGGCGGGTAGTCCGGGCGACGATGGTGTGGGCGGGCGGTGGCGATGGCGGGAGCGGGGATGCGGTGATCAGCAACGTGGGCTGCGTGCCGGCGGGGGCGAGCAGGCCACGCGGCGCGGGTCCGCGGGAGAGGGTGATGCGGAGCGCGGCCTGCTCGCCGGTAAGCACCGCAGCGGCGGCGGCGGCGATGTCCGAATCGGTCCAGGGGAGCGGGATGGCGAGGGTGGCCGCGCCGTTGCGCAGGCGGGTCAGGTGGCGCGCGAGGTGGCTGATGCCGTGCAGCGTTTCAAAGACGCCGTCGCCCAGGAGGAAGCCGCGGTCTGCGGGATTTAGGTGGGCTTTTTGATTGGGGTGGAGGGTGCCGTTTAGCCACAGCAAGGAAGCAAGGCCTTCTTTTTTGAAAAAAAGAAGCAAAAAACTTTTGCTTCCCCGCCTGCATCGAGGCATCGCCTGGTTCTGCAAGGCTCGGTTTGGCAGGACTGGCGCGTGCGCCCGTGCAGGCGAGGGAGCAAAAGTTTTTTGCTTCTTTTTTTCAAAAAAGAAGGCCTTCCTTGCTTCCTAACGCCCGCAGCAGCGGCCCAGCCTTCACCAGCATTTCCTCATACTCCGCCGCCGGATCGCTATCCGCCACAATCCCACCGCCCGCCTGGATAGTCACCCGGTCCGGCGTGATCGTGGCCGTGCGTATGGCGATCGAGCTGTCCATGGCGCCGTCCCAGCCGAGCCAGACGACGGCGCCGCAATAGGGGCCGCGTGCGCCGGGTTCCAGCGCGTGGATAATCTGCTGGGCACGGCGTTTGGGCGCGCCGGTGATCGAGCCGCCGGGAAAGGCGGCGCGCAGCAGGTCCACCGCGGTGGCGCCGGGGCGTAGCTGGCCGCGCACGACGCTTACGAGGTGATGCACGTTGGCGAAGGTTTCGGCGGTGGCGAGCTGGGGGACATGGACGCTGCCGATTTCGGCGACGCGGGAGATGTCGTGGCGGAGCAGGTCCACGATCATCAGGTTTTCGGCTCGGTCTTTCGGGCTGGCCAGGAGTTCGGCGCGGAGGGTGGCGTCGGTGGCCGCGTCCGGATGGCGGGGGCGGGTGCCCTTGATCGGGCGGGCTTCGATCTGGCCCGTGGCGGTCAGGCTCAGGAAGCGTTCCGGGGAGACGCTGGCGATGGCGCGGTTGTGGCCGAGGTCGAGAAAGGCGCCGAACGGGGCGGGGCTGGCGGCGCGCAGGGCAATGTGGATGTCGGCGGCCGATAGGCTGGCAGGGCGGGCGGCGTGGAAGGCGGCGGTGATGTTGGCCTGGTAGATGTCGCCGGCTTCGATGTAGGCGATGGTCCGGGCGATTCGGGCTTCGTGCACGGCGCGCGGGGTTTGGGCTTGCCAGTGCAAAGCGGGGTGGTTGGCGGGGGCGGGTTTGGCTTGGGCCAGGCGGTCCAGCGTGGTTTGGGCACGGGCGGCGGCGCGGGCTGCGCGGCGGGTCGGGTTGGTTTCCGGCAGGCCGGAGGCGTGTAGCCAGGCAATGTTGTCCTGGCGGTCGAAGGCGAGGACGACGTCGTACAGGCCGATGCTCGCGTCTGGCAGGCCGGGCGTGGCGGGGTGGCGCGGCACGGGTTCGAGCGTGGCGCCGAGTTCGTAGCCGAGGAAGCCGACGGCCCCGCCAACAAATGGGGCTGGGCCCGGTGTGGCAGGCTGTGCGAAGCGGCTCAGTCCGGCGGCCAGGCGGTCGAAGACGTCGGTGGTGAACACCTCGAACGGGTCTATGGCGAGATAGCTGTAACGGCTGCGGGAGGTAAGCGGGCCGGTGCTGTCCAGCCAGGCGGTGTGGGAGTCCGCGCTGAAGACGGCGAACGCCTGTTCGGGCGAGATGCAGAGGGGGATGGAGACGCCTGGGCGGTCCAGGACGCGGCTGTCAGGCACCGAGATTGCGGAGGTGGGTGGCGAGGTCGGCCGGCGACATCGAATCGTCCAGCAGGCCGGCGTAGCGGCCGTCCGGCGCCATGACGTAGATGATGGAGCTGTGATCCATGGCGTAATCGCCGCCCTTCAGGTCGTGGCGCTTGGCATAGACATGGTAGCTGGCCTCCAGCGGGTCTAGCTCGGCCTGTGTGCCTGTAAGCCCTACGAATTCCGGGCCGAAGGCGTGGGCGTAGTCGCCGATGACAGAGGGCGTGTCGCGCGCGGGATCTACGGTGATGAACAGGACGCGGAGGCGGGCCCGGGCGGCGGGGGTGAGCTTGTCCAGGGCCGCGGCGAGTTTGCTCAGCGTGGTGGGGCAGGCGTCCGGGCAGTGGGTGTAGCCGAAATAGACCAGGCGCCAGTCGCCGGCATAGGAGGCGTCCGTGACGCGCTGGCCGGCGCCGTCGGTCAGGGTGAACGGGCCGCCTATGGTAAGGGCCTGGTTGCTGGGGCTGAGGTCCAGATGGATCAGAAAGGCGACCAGGCAGGCCAACGCGATGCCTGCCAAAGCGGCGAGGATGCGGGTGGGGCGCATGGGCTAGCCTGGCGGGCCGGCGGCGGTGATCGGCTGGACGGGGACGCTGACATGCACGATGCCGGCATGGGCGAAGGTGAGGTCCAGGCGGATTCGGGTCCCGGCCTTCAGACCATGCGGCAGGCCCGCGAGCATGATGTGCGCGCCGCCTGGGGCGAAGGCCACCGTGGCGCCGGCGGCAATGGGCATCGCGTCCATGTCCTTCATGCCGGACATGCTGCCCATCCGCGTTGTCTGGTGCAGCATGGCGGATGATGCATCCGGGCTGGCGGCGGACAGCAGCTTGTCCGCGGAATTTGCCGTGATCTTGAGGTAAACGGCGCCGCTGTCCTGGCCGGGCACGGTGGCGCGAGCCCAGGCGCCGCTGATCTTGACGGGCGGCTCCGGAGCAGCGGCAGCCAGGAGGATCGCCGTTGCGGCGGCCGCCACCTTCCAGCGCAGGCCGCGCGGTCTAGAAGCCAAACCAGTTCTCCATGGGAACGCCTTGGCAGATGTATGGGGTGTGTTGCCGTTGGGCGTAAGATGCCGAAGGGGAAAGGAAGCAAGGCCTTCTTTTTTGAAAAAAAAGAAGCAAAAAACTTTTTCGCTGACGACGCGGCAAGAGGCGCGCCGGCCTGGGCGGCAGCTGGCTGGTGTCGGTGCGCGGTGGTGAAGTTTTTTGGACCCTCTCACGCGCTCTCGACAGCGAACTGCTCGACCAGATCGGCCAGGTGTCCGATCTCGTCCAGACGCATCCCCTCTCCCGCCGGCGCACGCCCGCCGCGCGCCACGCGACGTGGCAGCACGGCACGCTCGAAGCCGAGCTTCTGCGCTTCCTTCAGGCGGGCATCCGCCTGAGAGACCTGGCGGACCTCGCCGGACAGGCCGACCTCGCCGAAATAGACCGTGCCGGCATGGGTCGGCTGGTTGGTGGCGGCAGAGGCCAGGGCGGCGGCCACGGCCAGGTCGGCGGCCGGTTCGGTGACGCGCAGGCCACCGGCGACGTTGAGGAACACGTCCGAGCCGGAGAGTTTCAGGCCGCAGCGGGTTTCCAGCACGGCCAGCAGCATCGACAGGCGGCCGCCATCCCAGCCGACGACGGAGCGTCGGGGCGCGCCGCCGGCGTTGGGTGCCAGCAGCGCCTGGACTTCGAGGAGCACGGGGCGGGTGCCTTCCAGGCCGGCGAACACGGCGCTGCCGGCGATGTGGCCGCGGCGTTCGGCGAGGAACAGGGCGGACGGGTTGGCGACTTCGGCCAGGCCGCGGTCGGTCATCTCGAAGACGCCGATCTCGTCCGTGGCGCCGAAGCGGTTCTTTGTGCCGCGCAGGATGCGGAACTGGTGGCCGCGGTCGCCTTCAAAATGCAGCACGGCGTCCACCATGTGCTCCAGCACCCGCGGGCCTGCGAGGTTGCCCTCCTTGGTGACGTGGCCGACGAGGATGAGGCTGAAGCCGCGCTGCTTGGCGAGGCGTATCAGCTCGAAACCGGCGGCGCGCACCTGGGTGACGGTGCCTGGGGCGGACTCGATGTTGTCCAGCCACATGGTCTGGATCGAGTCGATGATCACCATGGCGAGGTCGGGTTCGGCTTCCAGGGAGGCGCCGATGTCGCGCACGTTTATGGTGGCGGCGAGCTGGAGCGGGGCGGTGTCCAGATTCAGGCGGCGGGCGCGCAGACGTATCTGCTCGATGGATTCCTCGCCGGAAATGTAGAGCACGCGCTGGCCGGCGCGGCTCAGCGCGGCAGCGGCCTGCAGCATGAGTGTGGACTTGCCGATGCCTGGGTCGCCGCCCACGAGTATGGCGCTGGCGGCGACGAGACCGCCGCCCAGCACGCGGTCCAGCTCGCCTATGCCGGAGAGCAGGCGGGGTGGCGGTGCGGCCTCGCCGGCCAGGCCTACGAAGGTGACGCGGCCGCCTGGTTTACGTGGGGCGCCCGGGCGTGCTTCGGATTTCTCTTCGGCGATGGTGTTCCACTCGCCGCAGGCGTCACATTTGCCGGACCATTTGGGGTAGGCGCTGCCACAGGCGGAGCAGACGAATAGCGTGGTGGGTTTGGCCAAGAAGGAAGCAGCTCTCTTTTAGGAAGAGAGGTTAGCCTGGCTGACGCGATCTGCGCCATAGCAAGAAAGAAAGCA
>CAXTVW010000218.1:0-4947 GCA_964247675.1 uncultured Acetobacteraceae bacterium | reverse complement strand
GATAAAAGTTTTTTGCTTCTTTTTTTCAAAAAAGAAGGCCTTGCTTGCTTCCTGACCCAGGTCCGCACGCACGGTGTTCCGCCACACCGTTGACGGCTGCAGCCAGAACCGTATCGAAGGCTGGTCCACCGCGCCCTGGGTGGAGGTTGCCGTAAACGACGGCGTCGTCGGGCGCATCTTGCCGGACCTGCCCCGGCCGGATCTCGTCGAGGCCGGCATAGGGCCGGGCGCCGGCTTCCGCTTTCATCTGCCGCAGCCGCTCTGGCTGGATGACGTGATCTCGCTGCACGGTCCGGACGGCAGCGTCACACAGGTTGGACTAGGCGAGCGTGCCGCCGCCAGGTTGCAGGAACTGACGTGCTGCTTCGACCCGGCCGCGCGGTCCGGCCTTGAGATCGGGGCGCTCGATTGCCCGCTGATCCCCCGTGGCCGGTTCAGCATCTGGCGGGCGGACCAGGCGCCGCGCGAGGAGCTTGCCGCCCGCTACGGGCACGGCATCGAGCCGTCGATGATCGCAGATCCGGATTTCATCACCGGCACCTTGCCGCTTGCCGCCGCGGTGGGCGGCCGCCGGTTCGGCTACGCGGTGGCCAGCCATGTGATGGAGCACGTGCCCGACATGATCGGCTAGGTCTGGTCGGTGCTCGAGGACGGCGGCGTGCTGGCGCTGGCCCTGCCGCATGGCAGCCACACCTTCGATTCCCATCGCCGGCTGAGCACGATGGCGGACTTGGCCGACGCGTTCTTCGCCGGGCTGGTGCGCCCCAGTCCCAGGCAGATCATAGATGCGATGACCGGCTCGGCCCTGCACGGCGGCGGCGACATGGGCCGCGCCACCTTCGAGGCGGTGCACAAGGCCAACCACGCGCGCAAGACAGGCCTCTACGTGGATGTGCATTGCCACGTGTTCACGCCGGAAAGCTTTGCCGCCCTGCTCGGCCACATGGACGCGGTCGAGTTGCTCGGCTTCGACGTGCTGCGGCTCAGCTATCTGGGCACCGACGAGTTCTTCGTCAGCCTGCGCCGCAACTCGGCCAAGCGGCTGCCTGGCCATATTAGTCCGTGATGTTTCGCTAAGAAAGAAAGGCCTTCTTTTTTGAAAAAAAGAGCAAAAAACTTTTCCTACTGTCGCTGGCATGGAAATGCGGCCTGATCCTGCCGATGCGCTTGCTGGCGGAACCAGCACGCTAATTTGTGCAGGCGGGGAGAGTAAAGTTTTTGGTCCTTTTTTTCAAAAAAGGACTTCTTGCTTTCTGTGGATTGCCGCCACCATGAGCCCCGAGGATGAAATGACAGACCGCGTAACAGTCACCGCCCCAGCCGCCCAGATCATCGCGCAGCTGGCAGCCCAGCACGGGCCGCTGCTGTTCCACCAGTCCGGCGGCTGCTGCGACGGCAGTTCGCCCATGTGCTATCCCCGGGGCGAGTTCCGCGTCGGCGCGCAAGACATCCGATTGGGCGAGATCGCCGGCCATCCCGTCTATATCGGTGCCGCGCAGTTCGCTCTCTGGTCCCACACCCAGCTCATCATCGACGTGGTGCCAGGCCGCGGCGGCGGGTTCTCGCTCGAGGCTCCGGAGGGCGTGCGGTTCCTGACGCGCGGCCATGTGTTCACGCCGGAGGAGACGGCCGGGCTGACGCCTGTGATCACGGGCGCGGACGCCTGATGTGATCAGCCAGGTGTGGCCTCAATAGTCCGTCTTCGAAAACGCCTCCGGCGCGCTCACAACAACATTGCCGTCCTTGATGAGATATCGCGCTGTTCCGCTAGTGGTGCGGACATTATCGAAATGACCTGACTTGCAAGCAAGACTTACATTCTCGGCGGTGGCGTAAGTGATCCGCGATTGCGCAAACTCCATGGCCGCGGACGATAAATCGAAGCTGTCAATCGAGAGTAGCATGGCTTTGTGCGTATGTCCGCCCAACACACACGGATAGCTCTCGGCATTCGCTTCGTCGGGGTCCAGCGCCGCACGATCGTCCTGGGCCTTGAGAACGCCTTGCAGACCGACATCCGGCCCAGAGCCGACCACCTCCACCCAAACCGAGCTGTCCGCCTCCCCCTGGGACACATGTGAGGCCAGGCAAAGCATCCTCTGCTGTCCTTGGCCCGGCAACGCCAGGCATTTTTCCATCGCCCGGCCGGGATACCAGCGGACCAGCCGCCAATGCGCGTGGTCAAAGGCGAAGAGTATGCCTCCGCCATTATCGTTGGCGTGCGGCTCGCGCCCGGAAGAATAGGACAGATAGGCTTCGTGGGCGCCGGGACCAGTGAACGGGCCGTAAGCGATGGCCGAGAGCGTGATGTCAGCGCGATCGGCATCCCTGTAACCGATGAGAAGCTGACAATCGAAATCGGTGGCGCCAGGTGCCTCTTCCGAAATGCTGTCTGGCGCAGGATTCAGGCACACCAGAGGCAAAAAAATCTTCACCTCCTTCCGGGAAAGAGGTCGCGAGTCGCCCCTCGACAAGCCAGGGTCTGCCAGCCCGGTGCCCACTCCAGCCACCAGGAGAATCAGCAAAGCGATTGCGTGCCGCAAAACATTTGCGGATCGCAATCGCCGGACGGATTGATACACGCGAAGCCTTGCTACCGCTCCACGCACATAGCCACCCCCATACCGCCACCGATGCACAGCGTCGCCAGCCCCTTCTTCGCGTCGCGCTTGCCCATCTCGTGCAGCAGCGTCACCAGCACGCGCGCACCGGATGCGCCGATCGGGTGGCCCAGCGCGATCGCGCCGCCGTTCACGTTCACCTTGCCCGTGTCCCAGCCAAGGTCCTTGTTCACCGCACAGGCCTGTGCGGCGAACGCCTCGTTCGCCTCGATCAGGTCCAGGTCGCCCACCGACCAGCCGGCGCGCTCCAACGCCTTGCGGCTCGCGGGGATCGGCCCCGTGCCCATGATCGCGGGGTCCACGCCCGCGGTGGCGAAACTCGCGATGCGCGCCAGCGGCGTCAGCCCGCGGCGCTGTGCCTCGGCGCCGCTCATCAGCACCAGCGCGGCCGCGCCGTCGTTGATGCCGCTGGCGTTGCCGGCCGTCACCGTGCCTTCCTTGTTGAACGCAGGCCGCAACTTGCCCATCGCCGCCATGTCGCTGTCGTGACGGATATACTCATCGGTGTCGACGACCACGTCCCCTTTGCGCCCCTTCACAGTCACCGCGGCAATCTCATCGGCAAACCGGCCGCCCTTGCTGGCTGCGGATGCCTTGTTCTGCGAAGCGACCGCGAACTGGTCCTGCATCTCCCGCGTGATCTGGTATTTTTGCGCCACGTTCTCCGCCGTGATTCCCATGTGGTAGCCGTGGAACGCGTCCCACAGGCCGTCCTTCAGCATGGTGTCGGTCAGTTCCAGCGCGCCCATCTTGGTGCCGCTGCGCAAATACGCCGCATGCGCCGACTGGCTCATGCTCTCCATGCCGCCGGCGGCAACAATGGCGCTCTCGCCGGTGCGTATCTGCTGGGCGGCCAGCGCCACCGCGCGCAGCCCGCTGCCGCACACCTGGTTTATGCCGAATGCCGTCTTCTCGTCTGGCACGCCAGCGTGGTGGGCTGCCTGGCGCGCCGGGTTCTGCCCCTGCGCCGCGCCCAGCACGTGGCCCAGAATCACCTCGTCCACCTCGCCAGGTGCCACGCCGGCCCGCTCCATCGCCGCCCGCAGCGCGGTGGCCCCCAACTCGGCGGCCGCTACCGCGGCAAACGCCCCGTTAAAGCTGCCGACTGGCGTGCGCGCCGCCGATACGATGACGATGTCTTCCATGGCTCGCTCTCCCGTTTCGTGTTGACCGATACATAGGCACGCGACAGACACGAATCCAACAAACCGGGAGACGGCCGCACATGTATGAGGACCTGGACGCCACCGCCCTGGCAGAGCTCGTGGCCACCCGCCAGGTCACCGCCGCCGAACTGCTGGAAGACGCCATACGCAAGACCGATGCATCGGCCGCGACGCTGAACGCGGTGCCGATCCGCTTCGACGACGCCGCGCGCGCCCAAGCAAGCGGAGAGTTGACCGGCCCGTTCGCCGGCGTGCCGTTCCTGCTGAAGGACATCGGTCAGGAATACGCGGGCCAGCTCTTCACCGCCGGCGCGGCGCCCTACAGGAACCGCCGCCCGGCCGTGCACAGCGCCTACACACGGCGATGCCTGGAAGCCGGCCTCGTCATCTTCGGCCGCACCGCCACGCCGGAGCTGGGGCTGAAGGCCGTCACCGAATCCAAGCTTTGGGGTCCCACGCGCAACCCTTGGGACACCACGCGCACCGCCGGCGGCAGCTCGGGCGGTTCGGCGGCCGCCGTCGCCGCCGGCCTGGTGCCGATGGCGGGTGCCAATGACGGCGGCGGCTCCATACGTATTCCCGCCAGCTTCACCGGCCTGTTCGGCCTGAAGCCAGGCACCGGACGCATCTCCTGGGGTCCGGGCGCGGGCCAGGTCTGGGAAGGCGCCTCGTCCAACGGCGTGCTCACCCGCAGCGTGCGCGACACCGCCCGCATGCTGGACATCCTGTGCCACCCCGAGCCAGGCGACCCGTTCTCGCCGGCGCCGCCGCCCCGCCCCTACGCCGCGGAGACCGAAATCCCTCCTGGCCGCCTGCGTATCGGCTTCTCCACCGCCTCGCCGCTTGGCACGCCGGTTCACCAATCCTGCATCGACGCGGTGCACAGCGCCGCCCGCCTGCTGGAGTCCCTCGGCCACCAGGTGGAAGAAGCCGCGCCCGAGATCGACGGCGCCGCGGTGGCCGCCTGTTACATCAAACTCTATCTCGGCCAGGTAGCCGCCGAAGTCGCCGCCAGCGGTGCGCGGCCCAGCGCCTTCGAACCGGAGACCGCGCTGCTGGCCACCCTGGGCCGCACGCTGTCCGCTGGCGACTACGTGGGCGCCCACCTGCAATGGAACGGCTTCGCCCGCGCGCTGGCCCGCTTCCACCACGGCTACGAT
>CAXTVW010000217.1:0-4985 GCA_964247675.1 uncultured Acetobacteraceae bacterium | reverse complement strand
CTTCTTTTTTTCAAAAAAGAAGGCCTTGCCTTTACTTCCGCCGACGCAACCGCGCCGCGTGCCGCGCCAGATCCTCCCCCGCGATCGGCTTGCGCAACAGCACCGTCAGGCGGTCCTGCGCGGAGGCGAGCGCCTCCTCGGCGCGAGACTCAGCGAACCCCGTGAGCAGCAAAGCCGGCAGCCCCGGGCGGCGACGCCGCGTTTCTGTGATCAGCGCCAGCCCGTTCATGCCCGCCATAGCGTAATCGGTGATCAGCAGGTCCGTGGGCTGTCCCGCATCGATCAAGGCGAGCGCGGCGGGGCCGTCGGCCGCGGTGGTGACGAGGAAGCCGTGCGCCTCCATCTCGCCCGCGAGCACTTCGCGCACCATGCCGTCGTCATCGACCATCAGGACGCGCATCGCCGTGCTGCTGTCTGCCCCCAGGACCGCGGCAGTGGGCGGCGTCGCCACGATGACGTCCTGCTCGCCTGCCTGCGGGAACCACAGATGTATGGTGGTGCCCTGGCCCTGGATGCTGGTGAGGGCAAACGCACCGCCGGATTGTTCGGCGAAACCGCGCGCCATGGCCAGTCCCAGTCCGGTGCCCTGGCCCGGTTCCTTCGTGGTGAAGAACGGTTCGCTGGCGCGGGCGAGGATTTCGGGCGCCATGCCGGTTCCGGTGTCGGTCAGGGTCAGATGGACGTAGGCGCCGGCCGGAAGCGTTGGCGGCGGCGGCGTCTCGGAAGGCGCGGCGGAGGCGGTCAGTGTAAGGACACCGCCGTCCTGCATGGCGTCGCGTGCGTTCACCGCGATGTTGATGAGCGCGGTCTCCAGTTGCGGCTTGTCGGCCAGCAGGTTGGGCACGCCGTAAGGGACCTCGACGCGTATCGTGATCTCCGGGCCGAGCGTGTGGGCCAGCATAATGCGCAGGCCTTCCAGCAGGGCTTCTGGGGGCACGGGGGCGGCGGCCAGTTCGCCGCGTCGGGCGAAAGTGAGCAGGCGGCCGGTGATGGAGGCGCCGCGGGCAGCGGCTTCGGCGGCCATCGCGGTGAGGCGGCGCACGGCACTCTCATCGGCTGCACGGCGCTGTATCAGGCTCAAGCCGCCGGTGACGGCCTGCAGCACGTTGTTGAAATCATGCGCGATGCCGCCGGCGAGCTGGCCCAGAGCTTCCATCCGCTGAGATTGTGCGAGCTGCGCCTGCACCGCGAGCCGGCTGGCGGTCTCCTGCTTGACGCGGCCTTCGAGCTGTTCGTTCAGGGTCTGCAAGTCGTCCATGGCGACCTGCCTGTCCCGCTCGCCCTGGCGCAAGGCGGCGGCCACCGCGTCCAGCTCGCGCAGGCCCAGGCGGCCCATGTCCGCGTGCGCAGGGTTGGCGGCAAAGCGCGTCAGCGAGCGTATCGGCTGCAGGATGCGCTGGCCCATGGCGAACGCCACCATGGCGCTGGCCAGCATGCCCACCACGCCCAGCACCAGCGCCAGGCGCAACGATTTCTGCAACGGCGCGCGCAGGTCGGAATCCGGCACCGCGAAGGCCACGGCCCAGCCGGACGGTTTGGTGTGGCTGAACGCCGTCAAGACCGGCACGCCGTCCCGCGTCACCGAGGCGAGCACGCCTTCCTCGCGCGTGAGCAGGGCCGGCAGCAGGCTGTCCGAGGCCTGCACGCCGACCATGGTTTCGGGATTTGGCAGCCTTGCGACTGTCTGTCCCAGACGGTCGAACACCGCGAGTATCCGGCCGGCGGGAAGCGACTGCTCGGAAAGTATGGCCGAGAACCGGGAGGCGGGCAGGACCAGGCTGAGGTCGTAGATGACGCGGCCGTTCTTCACGACGGGCACGTCGGCGGTCACGATCAGCTCGTTGCCGGTGTCGGGCGGGAACAGGTCGCTTATCGCCGGCTGCGCGGTATCGAACACGCGCCAGGTTAGGGCCGCGTTCACCGCGGGCTCCCGCCGGGCAAGTTTTCCGCCCGGCGGGGTGGCGGTGTTGAGCAGCTGCTGCCCGCCGTTGTCGAGCAGCACGAGGGAGGAGCCCTTCGGCTCTGTCGAGATGAAGCGTTCGGCGAGGCTGCGGAAACCGGCGATGTCGTCCTGCTGCAGGTTGGGCGACAAGGCGAGCGCCTGCAGGCTCGCGGTGGCGGCGCGCAACTCGCGTTCGACGGTGGCGGCCATGCTGTGGGTGACACTGAGCTGGCGCTCGCCGGAGCGCACGCGTTCGGCACGGTAGTCCAGGTAGGAGATGGCGCTGAACAGCAGCAGCATGGGCAGGATGGCGGCGGTGGCAAGCACGACGAGCCGGGCCTGAACCGAGCCCGCTTTCTTGTGGCGAACATGCGGGCGCATCACCGCTACCGAAGCAGAATCCGCCCAGATGGCGGTGCCCGCCGCCTTACCTGACACCTGTCTGGTCCTTCGAGTTGCGCATTCGCGGCCGAAACTTCCTTGTACATCTCGCGCCTGCCTAAAGGAGTGGACTTCCTTAAGCCCAAGCAGACCGCCTTCACGTGCAGATACGATGAACCAACGTTCCGCCTGACGGTCTCACACTCCGACTTTCACCCGGGCTGGGGATGCTTTCCGCAAGCGCAGCCCGCCTCTGAAACGCCGACATCGTTAACACTCTAGCAGCTACAACTCTCAGTGGAATTACAAACTTAAGTCGAAATCAAAATTGTTACTTTTTCGTTCAACCACGGATGGAACACATCTGCCGCAGGGCGCGCCTGGCGCGCCGGCGCCGGCCGGTTGTGGTCTCCCTTCGCCTTGCCACAAGGCACGCGGGTCTCGGTCGTCTCGCCAGACAAGGACGCTGTCCTTGCCTCTAGACCGACCGCAGCGCGCCTTTGCCGAACGGCAACTGCCGCAACCTCTTGCCCGTGGCGGCGAAGATGGCGTTACCAAGGGCCGCGGCCGCGGCCGCCGTGCCGGTCTCGCCAACGCCGCCCGGGTCCGCATGGCTGTCTATCTGATGCACGTCGATCGCCGGCGCCTCGTTCAGCCGCAGGACCGGGTACGTGTTGAAGTTGCTTTGCTGAACGCGGCCCTGGGCCAGGGTGATGTCACTATAAAGCGCCATGCTGAGGCCGAAGATGAGGCCGCCCTGCACCTGGGCGGTGATGGTGTCCGGGTTGATACGCTGGCCGCAATCGATCGCCACCGTGCAACGGTGCACACGTATCTTCGCCTCTGGCGTGACTTCGACTTCGCAGACATGCGCGACGTAGGAGGAAAAGGCGAACTGCAGGCTGACACCGCGGCCGGTGTTGGGCGCCAGCTTCGTGCCCCAGCCGGATTTTGCCGCCGCCAGGTCCAGCACCGCCAGAGCGCGCGGGTTCTTTGCAAGCAGCGCGCGGCGGTAGGCGACCGGGTCTTGCCCGGCGGCGGCGGCGCACTCGTCCATGAAGGATTCGACGACGAAGACGTTATGCGTTGGACCCACCCCGCGCCACCAGGCGGTTGCCACGCCCTGCGGCTCGCAGCGGACATATGAGACCTGGGCGGCGGCGAGGTCGTACGGCGTGTTGGCGGCGCATTCGACGGCATCCGGATCGAGCGCGCCCTTCATGTCGGCCGGATCGTAGCGGGCGGTGATCGAAGAGCCGGCGGTCTTGTGGGTCCACCCGGCGATGCGGCCCTGCGCGTCGAGGCCCGCGGACAGCGTGTCGCGGTAGGCGGGGCGGAACATGTCCTGCGTGATGTCTTCCTCACGCGACCACACCAGCTTTACCGGATAGGGCACCTGGCGGGCGATGGCGGCGGCCTGCTCGATGCTGTCGATGTCCAGACGGCGGCCGAAGGCGCCACCCATGAGCTGGTTGTGCACGGCGATGCGGGCCGGCTCCAGGCCGGTGATCCGCGCCACGGCATCGCGCGCACGCACCGGGACCTGGGTGCCGACCCAGAGGTCCGCGCCGTCCGGCCGGACATGGATGGTGGTGTTGATCGGCTCCATCGGCGCGTGCGACAGGAACGGCAGGTGGTAGGTGGCGTGAAGCTGCGTGTGTGCGGCGGCGATCCGGGTCTGCGCGTCCGCATCGTTGCGCGCGGTGGCGCCCGGCTGCGTGCTGGCCTGTTCGAGCGCCGCCAGGATGCCGACGGTGGATACGCCTGCGTTCGGTCCTTCGTCCCATTGCGGCCGAGCGGCAAGCAACCCCTTCTTCGCGGCCCAGTAATGGTCGCCGATCACAGCGACGGCGTTGGGCAGGCGTATGACGGCGTGCACGCCCGGAGTGGCGCGCGCCGCCGCCTCGTCGATCGCCACGAGACGGCCGCCGCGCACCGGACAGGCGGCAACGGTGCCGATTTTCATGTCCGGAACGGCAACGTCGATGCCGTACATGGCGGCTCCGGTGATTTTGGTAGGCGTGTCCAGCCGCTTCTGTGGCCTGCCGGCGAGGCGCCACTGCGCCGGCGGCTTCAGGGTGACGTGGGCGGGGATCGGGAGGCTTGCGGCCCTGGCTGCCAGCTCGGCGTAGCGGGCGGAGCGGCCAGAGGCGTCGTGGTGGACCACCGCGTCCTGTGCGCGGCAGGTGGCCGGGTCCACGTGCCAGAGCTGCGCTGCGGCCTGTGTGAGCATGATGCGGGCGCGGGCGCCGGCCTCGCGCAGCCGCATCCAGTCGCCGATCGTGGAGGTGGAGCCACCGGTCGCCTGCTCCACGCCATCGGTGGCGTAAAGCGCCGCGTCCGGCGGGGCTGGCTCCACGCTGATCTGGTCCAGGCGGACTTCGAGCTCCTCGGCGATCAGCGTAGCGGCGCTGGTCCAGATGCCCTGGCCGAATTCGGTATCCGGCATGATCAGCGTGATCGATTCGGGCGTGATGCGAATGAACGCTTGCGGCGGGAGGATCGGTGGGCCGCTGCTGTGCGGCGTCTCGCCGGCTTGCAGGCGTATGGGGAGGAGCAGGCCACCTGCGGCCAGGAGTGTGAATTTCAGGATTTCGCGGCGGGGGTGGTGCATGGTCATCTCGCCGATTGGTGTCCGAAGAAGGCAAGGCAAGGCCTTCTT
>CAXTVW010000216.1:0-4989 GCA_964247675.1 uncultured Acetobacteraceae bacterium | reverse complement strand
CAGGGAGCAAAAGTTTTTTGGTTCTTTTTTTCAAAAAAGAACTGCTTCCTTTCTTTCTTCTTGGAGCACGTCAAATGGCCCACGTCAGCGACCTGATTGCCACCGACATCGGCGCCTATCTCAAGCAGCACGAAACCAAATCCCTCCTCCGCTTCATCACTTGCGGCAGCGTGGACGATGGCAAATCCACGCTCATCGGCCGGCTACTCTACGACAGCAAGATGATCTTCGAGGACCAGCTCGCAGCGCTCGAAGCCGACTCGAAAAAGATGGGCACGCAGGGCCAGAACATCGATTTCGCGCTGCTGGTCGACGGCCTGGCCGCGGAACGCGAACAAGGCATCACCATCGACGTCGCCTACCGCTTCTTCTCGACGGACAAGCGCAAGTTCATCGTGGCCGACACGCCGGGGCACGAGCAATACACGCGCAACATGATCACCGGCGCCTCGACCGCGGACCTCGCAATCATCCTGATAGACGCGCGGCGCGGCGTGCTGACGCAGACGCGCCGGCACTCCTATCTCGTGTCGCTGATCGGCATCAAGCACGTCATCCTGGCCATCAATAAGATGGACCTGGTGAACTTCTCGCACGAAGTGTTCGACCGTATCCTGGGCGACTACACCGCGTTCGCCTCGCAGCTCGACATCACCAAGATCATCCCGATCCCGATTTCCGCTCTGGCCGGCGACAACATCACCGAGCGCAGCGGCAACACGCCCTGGTATCACGGCCCCACGCTGATGGGCCACTTGGAGGACGTGGAGGTTGCAGGCGCATCGCGCGCCGCGCCGTTCCGCCTACCCGTGCAATGGGTGAACCGGCCGAACCTGGATTTCCGCGGCTTCTCCGGCATGGTCTCGTCGGGCACCGTGCATCCCGGTGACCTGGTGAAGGTGATGCCGTCGGCCAGGCAAAGCCGCGTCGCGCGCGTGCTGATAGACGGCGACCTGCCTTACGCCACCGCGGGACAATCCATCACCGTCACGCTGGAAGACGAGATAGACTGCAGCCGCGGCGACGTGATCTGTGGCGCCGAGCAGCCGTGCGAAGTCTCCGACCAGTTCGAGACCACCATCGTGTGGATGGCCGACACGCCGATGCTGCCTGGGCGCTCCTACCTGATGAAGATCGGCACCAAGACAGTCACCGCGTCGGTCACCACGCTGAAGCACAAGGTGAACGTGAACACGTTGGAGGAGATGGCCGCCCGCCAGCTCGAGCTGAACGAGATCGGCCTGTGCAACATCAGCCTGGACCAGCCGGTCGCGTTCGATTCCTACACGGAAAACCGGGACACCGGCGGCTTCATCCTGATCGACCGCCTCAGCAATGATACAGTCGCCGCCGGGCTTATCCACTTCGCCCTACGCCGCGCGCAGAACATCCACTGGCAGGCGGTCGACCTCAGCCGCAATTCACACGCCGCGCAGAAAGGCCAGCGCGCCTGCGTGCTGTGGTTCACCGGCCTGTCCGGCGCCGGCAAATCCACCATCGCCAACCTGGTGGAGCGTCGCCTGTTCGCGCTCGGCCGCCACACCACGCTGCTGGACGGGGACAACGTCCGCCACGGCCTGAACCGGGACCTCGGCTTCACCGACACGGACCGCGTGGAGAACATCCGCCGCGTGGGCGAAGTGGCGCGCCTGATGGCCGATTCCGGCCTGATCGTGCTCGTCTCCTTCATCTCGCCGTTCCGCTCCGAACGGCAATTGGCGCGCGAGATGCTGCCGAAAGGAGAGTTCCTGGAAGTGTTCATCGACACGCCGCTGGCGGAGGCCGAGAAACGCGACGTGAAGGGCCTCTACAAGAAAGCACGCCGTGGCGAGATCAAGCATTTCACCGGCATCTCCAGCCCCTACGAAGCACCGGAGGACGCCGAGCTGCGCATCGACACCACTACGCTGAGTGCCGAAGACGCCGCCGAACTGATCGTGGCGCAACTCGACACGCGCGGCTTCCTGCGGAGTGCGCAGGCTTGAGCGACACACTCGATCTCGCCGCGTTGCTCGCCGCCGTAAAGCCGATCGCCGAAAAGGCCGGCCGCGCCACCATGGGCTTCTACGGGCTGTCGGAATCGATGGAGAAGGCCGACGGCAGCCCCGTCACCGCCGCGGACCAGGCGGCCGAGGACATCATCCTGCCCGCTTTGCGCCACCTCACGCCAGACATCCCCGTGGTCTCCGAAGAGGAAGCCTCAAAGGGCCTGTCGCCGGACGTCACCGGCACACGCTTCTGGCTGGTGGATCCGCTGGACGGCACGAAGGAGTTCCTCAACGGCAACGGCGAATTCACCGTCAACATCGCGCTGATCGAGCACGGCCAGCCGATCCTCGGCGTGGTGGTCGTGCCCGCCCGCAACGAGACCTACGCAGGTGCGGACCCAGGCACCGCCACGCTGGCGGACTCGCATGGCGAACGCCCGATCAGCGTGCGCGCCGCGCCGGCGCACGGCCTGACCGTCGTCGGCTCGCGCAGCCACGGCGACGCCGCCGCCATGGAGGCGTTTCTGGACGGCCGCCGCGTGGCCGAGTTCCTTGCAGCCGGCAGCTCGCTGAAACTGTGCCTGATCGCGCGCGGCGAAGCGGACCTCTATCCGCGGCTTGGCACCACGATGGAGTGGGACATCGCGGCGGGCCACGCGGTGCTGCGCGCGGCGGGTGGGCGGGTGCAGACTTTGCAGGGTGGCGCTTTTACGTATGGAAAGGCGGAGTATCGGAATCCGCATTTCGCGGCTTATGGGGAGTAAGGAAGCAAGGCCTTCTTTTTTGAAAAAAAGAAGCAAAAAACTTTTATCTCCCGGGCGCGCGTCGGGGAGGGAGTCCGCGACAGCGGAGCAAAAGTTTTTTGCTTCTTTTTTTCAAAAAAGAAGGCCTTGCTTACTTCCCTGCAACGTCAACGAAGGATACCAAACCGAACGCCCACCTGCCGCCGCCCAACGCCAATCCGGATCGCGCTTCAGCAGCACGGTCGCCGTACAGCCAAGCGCACCGGCCAGGTGTGCCACCATCGTATCGACCGTCACCACGTGATCCGCGCCGCAGATCAGCGCCGCGGTCTCCACAACGTCGCAGTCGTCGTCGAATGGGTTGGCAAACCAGGCAGGCTCCGCCTCGGCCGAAGCAGCACCGCGCTGCAGGCTTATGTAGCGCCCGCCGCCGTCCCCCAACGCACGCAACAGATCGGGCAGCGCCACGGACCGGTCGGGGTCCCAATCGCCGGCGCGCCAGCACAGGGCCGTATGACCGGCCGCACGGTGCCGGCCGCGGGCCAGGCGGTGCGGCGGCAGCGTCAGATACGGCACCGGTGCGGCAACCGCGTTCGCCTCGGCGCGCAGCACGTGGGCAAGCTCCATCACCTCGATGTCGCAGGACGATTGGGGCAGCGGGTTTGCGGTATCGAAGGCCACGAGGCGGTCTACGCCCGGCAGACAGGCCAGCAAGCCGCACAGTTCCGCCTGGCATTCCAGCGTCACGTGCGCGGCACGCGCCCGCAGCGCCGGCAGGAAACGGACGAACTGCAGCGTGTCGCCCAGCCCGTGATAGCAGCGCACCAGCACCCGCCGGCCGTCCGGCTCCGTGCCATCCCACACCCAGCGCTCGTGATACGGTGTTCCCGGCGCATCGCGCGTAGCCGGGTCGCGCGCCGCCAGCACGGCATCGCTGATGCGCCAGGCGGCCGCAAAATCGCCGGCGCGCATCAGCCCCGGCCACTCGCCCGCCGCGAGCGGGCGCCACGCGGCTTGCAGATCGTCCGGCATCGCCGCTCCCCTCTGGATCGCCCCACCCAAACGCCGCGCCGCCACCCTGCGTTGCCGGCCCAGTGAGCCGCCGCTCCCGCCGCAGCGCCGCCCGCCGCTTCGCCGAGTTCATGCGCAGCGAGGCCGCCGGCGGCTTCCTGCTGGTGCTCGCCTCCCTGGCCGCGCTGGTCCTTTCAAACTCCGGCTGGGCCGCCGGCTACGCCCGCGTCCTGCACGCCCGCGTGGCCGTCCACGGCACCGGCATCGGCGTGGAAGCCTTCATAAACGACGGCCTGATGGCGCTGTTCTTCCTGCTCGCAGGCCTGGAGATCCGCCGCGAGGTGACGTATGGCCGCCTGGCCAGCCTGCAGGGCATGGCCGCCCCGGGCATCGCGGCCCTCGGGGGCATGGCGGTGCCGGCCGCCATCTACCTGGCGCTCAACCACGCCAACGCCGCCACCGCGCGCGGCTGGGCGGTGCCCGTGGCCACTGACATCGCGTTTTCCCTGGCGGTGCTGCGCTTGCTGGGCGAGCGCGCCGGCGGCTCCGTACGCGTGTTCCTGACCGCGCTGGCCATCTTGGATGACCTTGGCGCAATCGGCGTGATCGCCCTGTTCTACAGCCACGGCCTGGCCTGGCCGGTGCTGGGCGCCGCGGTGCTGCTCTGCGCCGCCCTGCTGGCCTTGCGTCGCGCTGGCGTCGCGCGCCTGTGGCCCTATCTGGTCGGCGGCGCCGCACTCTGGCTGCTCGTCTATAACAGCGGCGTGCACGCGACGCTCGCCGGCGTGGCGCTCGCCTTCCTGCTGCCGACCCGGGCAGCCGCGCGCCTGGAACACGCCCTGGAAGGGGCTGTCGGCTACGTCGTCCTACCACTGTTCGGCCTGGCAAATGCCGGCCTCTCCTTTGCCACGATCAAGCCGGGCCTGCTGCTCACGCCAGGGCCGCTCGGCGTGTTCCTCGGGCTGTGCGTGGGCAAGCAGGTGGGCGTGTTCGGCGCCACCATGCTGGGGCGCTGGGCCGGCATACTGAAACTGCCGCCGAACATGAGCACCGGCCAGCTCTATGGCGCATCGTTGCTGTGCGGCATCGGATTCACCATGAGCCTGTTCATCGGCGACCTGGCGTTCCGCGGCACCGACCTGCATGACGGTATTAAGGTCGCAGTGTTCTGCGGTTCTCTGGTGTCGGCTGTTTTGGGGGCGCTGGTTCTTCGGCGGCAGTAAGCAAGCAAGGCCTTCTTTTTTGAA
>CAXTVW010000215.1:0-5000 GCA_964247675.1 uncultured Acetobacteraceae bacterium | reverse complement strand
GCCGGCCAGGCCGCGCCCGGCCGCGGTGACCATCAAGCGGTCCTGGACCGCTGCTTCGGGCCTGGCAGTAGCGTAAGGCAAGCAGTCCCGATCCTGTCGGCAGACGTTTCAGCAGCCGCCGACAGGGAGCAAAAGTTTTTTGCTTCTTTTTTTCAAAAAAGAAGGCCTTGCTTCCTTCTCTCTTTCCAGCGCGGCGAACACTCTTGCTCGCCACCCCGCCTGGGCTTTGCGGAAATGACCCGCCAGGCCTGCGGCACTGGAGGAACACAACGAAGTTGCCAAGCCGCGTTGTGCAATGTCAGCGTCGCCTATAGCTCAGGATAGAATGAGCGTGTGAAGGACGGTGCCGATGGACGTTGAGCCAGCGACGATGGACGTGCTGCAGGACAAGCGCGCGCCCCGCCAACCCTCCGCCGTTACGCTGGACGACCGCTATGCCCGTTTTGACGGACGGGTGTTCCTCACCGGCATACAGGCGCTGGTCAGGCTGCCGTTGCTGCAAAGCCGGCGGGACCGTGCGGCCGGCCTGCGCACGGCCGGCTTCATCAGCGGCTACCGGGGCAGCCCGCTGGGCGGCTACGACCTGGCGCTGTGGAGCGCCAAGAAGCATCTGGACGCGCATGACATCGTCTTCCAGCCGGGCATAAACGAGGACCTTGCCGCAACAGCCGTCTGGGGCTCCCAGCAGGTGGGGCTGCTGCCGAATCCGAAGCAGGACGGCGTCTTTGGCCTCTGGTATGGCAAGGGGCCCGGGGTAGACCGCTCGGCGGACGTGCTGAAGCACGCGAGCTATGCCGGCACACCGGCGCTGGGCGGGGCCATCGCCTTGTGCGGCGACGACCATGGCGCGCGCTCCTCCACGCTGGCGCATCAGAGCGACCTGGCGCTGATCCATTTTGGCATGCCTGTGCTCAACCCTTCCACGGTGGAGGAGCTGGTGAGCTACGGCCTGTCCGCCTGGGCGATGAGCCGCTACAGCGGCTGCTGGATCGGGATGAAGGCGCTGACGGACACGGTGGAGGGCGGCGCCTCCATACCCGCGGACATGGATACGCTGCCCTTCCTCCTGCCCACCGACTTCGACATGCCGGAGGGCGGCCTGGGACTGCGCGCGCGCAACGGCAGCGCGCTGGAGATCGAGGCGCGCCATTTCGAGCAGCGTCACCCCGCCGCCCAGGCCTGGGTGCGCGCGAACAACATGGACCGCCTGGCCTGGGCCAGCGCCCCGCGCAACCGCCTGGGCCTGGTCAGCACCGGCAAGGCCTATCTGGACGTGATCGAGGCCCTGCGCGGCCTGGGCCTGACCGAAGCGCGCTGCACGGAGCTGGGCATTGCCGTGTACAAGGTGGGCATGGTTTGGCCGCTGGAGCCTGAGCGCCTGCGCGCGTTTGCCGCCACGTGCGAGGAGATCTTCGTGGTGGAGGAGAAGCACCCGATCATCGAGGACCAGATCTCCACCATCCTCTACAACCAGCCGGCGCACCTGCGCCCGCGCCTGACCGGCAAGCTGGACGAGAACGCGCGTCCGCTGCTGCGCGAAGTGGGCGAGCTGGACCCGGACCTGCTGCTGCACGTGATCGCCGGGCGCCTGCGCGGCCGCATAGAGGACGACGCGCTGCGCGCGCGTTTCGGCACGATCAAGCGGCTGCAGACGGGTATCCCCACGATCTCCTACGGCGTGAAGGACCTGCTGCGGCCGCCCAGCTTCTGCGCCGGCTGCCCGCACAATACCTCCACCGTGGTGCCTGACGGCTCGATCGCCGGCGCCGGCATCGGCTGCCACATCATGGCCGCCGCCATGCCGGAACGGCACACCGTCTCGGCCACGCACATGGGCGGCGAGGGCGCGCAATGGATTGGCCAGGCGCCGTTCACCGACACGCCGCACATGTTCCAGAATTTGGGCGACGGCACCTACTTCCACTCCGGCCTGCTGGCCGTGCGCGCCGCCATCGCCGCGAAAGCGCGCATCACCTACAAGATCCTGCTGAACGGCGCGATCGCCATGACCGGCGGGCAGACGGTGGAGGGCGAGCAATTCGCCGGCCAGATTACCGGCCCGCACGTGGCCGCCCAGCTCACCGCGGAAGGCTGCCAGCGCGTGGCCCTCGTCAGCGACGACATCGCCCGCCACGACCGCGCGGACTATCCCGGATTGGTCACCTTCCACCCGCGCGAGGACCTCGACGCCGTGCAGCGCGAACTGCGCGACTACGAAGGCGTGAGCGCCATCATCTACGAACAGGCCTGCGCCACGGAAAGCCGCCGCATGCGCAAGCGCGGCACGCTGAAGGACCCGAACGAGCGCGTCTTCATCCACCCGGAAGTATGCGAAGGCTGCGGCGATTGCGGCGTGCAATCCAACTGCATCGCCATCGAGCCGCTGGAGACCGCCTTGGGACGCAAGCGGCGCATCAACCAGACGGTGTGCAACAAGGATTTCTCCTGCGTCAAAGGCCTGTGCCCCAGCTTCATCACCATCAAGGGTGGTAAGGTTCGCGCCCGCCCCGAAGCCGATGACGCGACAGACCCGCTGGCCGGCGAACAATCCCTCATCGCCGGCCTACCCGAGCCCGAGCTTCCGCGGATCGGCGAAGTATACAACATGCTGCTGGCCGGCATCGGCGGCCAGGGTGTGGTCACCGTGGCCGCCCTGCTGGGCATGGCGGCCCATCTCGAGGGCTTGTTGCTGACGGTGCTGGACAATTCCGGCCTCGCCCAGCGCAACGGCTCCGTCACCAGCCACCTTCGCCTCGGCGACGGCGCAGAACGCCACTCGCCGCGCATCCCCAACGGCGACGTGGATCTGGTGATCGGCGCCGACCCGATGGTGGTGGCCATCCCGGAGACGCTGGCCAAGCTGGGCCACGGGCGCAGCGCGGTGCTGCTCAACCGCTTCGTCTCGCCGAACGCCATGTTCGCCCGCAACGCGGATCTGGACCTCAGCTTCGATCCGCTGCTGGCAAAGGTGATGCCGCGCGCGGACCAGGAACGGGTGATGAGCATCGACGCCACCCGGATCGCCCAGGTGATGCTCGGCAACGCGGTGGGCGCCAACCTCTTCCTGGTGGGCTACGCCTGGCAGCGTGGCCTGATCCCGCTGCATGCGGACAACATCATGCGCGCCATCGAGCTGAACCGCACCGAAATCGACATGAACAAGCGCGCTTTCGGCCTTGGCCGGATTGCCGCCGCGCGTCCGGACCTGGCGGCGACCTGGCTGCGCGGCCACGAGGAAGCGCACATACCCGACACGCTCGGCGATCTGCTGGCTGATCGCATGCCCCGCCTGCGCGCCTGGGGTGGCGAGCGCCACGCGAAACGCTACCGCGCGCTGGTGGCCCGCGTGGAGGCGGCCGAGGCAAAGCTGCCGGAGGCAGACGGCCGCCTGTCACGCGCGGTGGCCCAGGTTGCGGCCAAGCTGATGACCTACAAGGACGAGTACGAAGTGGGCCGGCTGATGACCGACCCCGCTTTCGCCCAGCGTCTGCGCGAGAACTTCGAAGGCGATTACGAGATCGCCTACAACCTGGCCCCGCCGATCTTCGCGCGGCGCGACGCGCGCACCGGCCGCCCGCGCAAGACGCGCTTCGGCGCCGCCATGCGGCACGGCTTCGCCGCCCTGGCAAAGCTGCGCGCGCTGCGTGGCACCCCGCTGGATCCGTTCGGCTACGGCGCCCACCGCCGCCAGGAACGCCAGCTCATCGCCGACTACGTTGGCCTGGTGGACAAGGTGCTGGCCGGCCTGACCGCCGGCCGCTTGGCGCAGGCCGAAGCGGTGCTGCGCGCGCATGACCAGGTGCGTGGGTATGACGTGGTGAAGGAGGCGTCTGTCGCGCGTGTGCGGGAGGGGCTGCCTGCTTTGCTGGCGGCGTTTGAAGGGAAGTAGGCAAGGCCTTCTTTTTTGAAAAAAAGAAGCAAAAAACTTTTGCTACACGCATTTTCGGCGTGCGTGGCCTTCAGGAGATAATCAGGCGCGGCAAAATTGGCGGGGGTGGTGAAACCCCGCCTTTGCGCCGGGCGGCCTCGTTCGCCCTGTAGCCTAGTCGGTCAGCGTCGCCGCTTTCACGTGGAGCAGGTGGCCGATCTTTACCCAAACAAGGCACCCGTCCTTGCCAGCCGTGCCTTGCAGGGTTCCACCTGCCGGCAGTCGCAGCCAGGCGTGTTTCTCGAACGTTTCGTCCGCCTCAACGAACGCGCCTTCGATCACCAGCAACTCGATCCCGCCCGGCGCCGCCAGCGCGATGTTCGCGCCCGGCGCCCAGCGCTCCAGACGCACCTGCTCCCGTGCGTCCTCGAACAGCATGACGCACTCCACACCGGGCCGGCCGGGAGCCTGTGTGTAGGCGGCAGCTTTCGTGTCCACGCGAAGCTCGGCACGGTCGTCAGGATCGAACTGCCATAGCTTGACAAAGATGGTGCAGCCCGGAGCGGATCCGGGCGTGTGGCGGCTGGTTGGCGGATTGCGGACGTAAGTGCCGGCGGGAAAGTCGCCATGCTCGTCCTGGAACACGCCTTCCAGCACCAGGAACTCTTCCCCGCCGCCATGGGTATGCGGGGAGAACCGGCTGTCCGGCGCATAACGCACGATGGAGGTTGCGCGCGCCACTTCCCCGCCCACGCGGTCCAGCATGCGCCGGTCCACGCCAGCGATCGGCGAAGGGGTCCAGTCCAGCCGCGCCGCGTGCACGGCCGCGCGACTGGTGAAGTCCGCGTTCAGGTTCATCGGCGTGTCTCCGGTGCGAAGCAAGCAAGGCCTTCTTTTTTGAAAAAAAGAAGCAAAAAACTTTTATCCCCCGCACCTGAAACCAGTCGGGCACCTTGGGGCAAAGCAGGCGCTGCAACGTCGCAGTGATAAAAGTTTTTTGCTTCTTTTTTTCAAAAAAGAAGGCCTTCCTTTCTATGCAACCCGGCTCAGCCGCCATCCCGGCCAGGATCGATCAGAAACTTCTGCCCCGTCGCCTTGCGCGCATAGGCCAAAACCACCTCAGGCTTCAGCG
>CAXTVW010000214.1:0-5044 GCA_964247675.1 uncultured Acetobacteraceae bacterium | reverse complement strand
CGAGCGTGCCGCCGATGTTGCCGGCGCCGATCAGCGCGATCTTGTTGCGGGCCATGGGTGTCCTTCGTGCGGGTGCGATGCGGTATGGCCGGGGTGCTAGACCAAAGGTGGGGGTGCTTCAAGCGTCGGGGCTGGCTGGTGCGGCGTGGGGTTCCTGGCTTCGCGCTTGGGCTTGCGGTGCAGGCCGGCCCTGGAGCCGCTGGACCGCCTGCATCGGCGGGGTGGTGCTCCCGGACAGGTGACGGGCGGCGGACCGAGCCAAGCGAGAGCAGGTTCAGCCCATCTTCACCGCATGCTGGCTGGTACGATGTTAGCCGATTTCCGCCGGCGTCCCTGTTTCAAAGAAACAGGCGATAGCGTATCGTTACGCCTTGTTCTTCGGATAGACATATGGCCATGCGGTTGGCGATTGTTCTGGCGCTCCTGGGTCTCGCGGGGTGTGCGACTGCACCGGTGCAAGCGCGCGCGAGCGGTGACGGCGGTCTCGCCTACCGGCGCATGCTGGATGCGGCCCTTGCGAATCCAGCGGCCGCCGACTGGGCGGCGCTGCGGCAAGCCTACGCCGCGAGCCCGGCCTATGATCCTTTCGTCGGCTTGAAACCCGGTGCGCCAAACGCTGTTGCCGCCATGGGCCGAGGTGATTGGCAAGGTGCCGCTTCCATCGCCGACGCTGCGGCGGCCGCAAACACCATGGATGCGCGCGCCCAATTGAATGCGGCCATTGCAGACCGCCATGTCGGCCGCATCGCGGATGCCGACAGGCATCGCAGCATCGCGGTAGGATTGGTGCGCGCCATTACCGCCAGCGGCAACGGCGCTACCCCGCAAACAGCTTTCCATGTGCTCGGCACAAGCGAGGAATACGTCGTCCTCGATGCGATGCATGTGCGGCGCGGTGGCCAGGCACTGGTGCCTCTCGATGGCCACCACTACGACAAACTGAACGGCACCCACATGCCTGACGGCCAGCCCGCGGCTGTCTGGTTCAACATCGACGTGTCGTTTGCCGCCGAGAACTCTGTTGTCACAGGACAACGTCATCCTGTTCCACAAAGTCAGTTGCCATAGGGTTAAATGGCTTCCTACCAACTTGCGGTTCGGTTGACTCTTGGGGAAGCAAGAAAGGCCTTCTTTTTTGAAAAAAAAAAGCAAAAAACTTTTACTCCTGCGCTGGTACGGCGCTCGGCGCATTATGGGGCATCTGGCGGTCGCAGATGCGGAAGGAAGAGTTTCTCAAGCCGCGGCTTTGGCGCTGCGCTTGGCTTCGCTTCCCAGCATTCCGTGCACGCGCAGGTGATGGCGGAACTGGTAGTAGCTCAGCCCTAATTGCCGGGCGGCTTCGGCCTGGTTGAAGCGGCAGCTTTCCATTGCTGCGGTCAGGAGTTGTGCCTCGTAGGCGCGCGTGGACGCCTCGAAGCCGCCGGATTGTGCCGGTGCGGCCGGGGAAGCCAGGGGCGATGGCGGGTCCTGTCTGGGCTGGCTGGCGGGCAGGACCGCTGCCGCCGGAGCGTCTGCCGACGCTGGCGAGAACGGCGACGCGAACGGGTCCAGGACGATGCGCGCCAGCTTCTTGTCTGGGTCCGCCATGCGATAGACGCTGCGTTCCACCGCGTTGCGCAACTCGCGCACGTTGCCCGGCCAGTCATGGCGGACCAGCGTGTCCAGGGCTCGCTCGCTGAAGCCGGCGAAGAAGTCCCGGCCGAGCTCCGAAGTCATCTTGGTGGCGAAGTGTTCGGCGAGGCGGGGGATGTCGTCCCGGCGGGCGCGCAGGGGAGGGACGCTCACCACGTCGAACGCCAGGCGGTCCAGCAGGTCCGCGCGGAACCTGCCCGACGCGGCCAGGCTGGGGAGGTGGACGTTGGTGGCGGCCACCACGCGGACGTCCACGTGCAGGGTCTCGCTGCCGCCGACGCGCTCGAAGCTGCCGTATTCGATGACTCGCAGCAGTTTTTCCTGCACTGACGCGGAGGCGGTGGCGATCTCGTCGAGGAAGATGGTGCCACGGTCGGCGAGCTCGAAGCGGCCGGGCCGGCGCTTTCCAGCGCCGGTGAAGCTGCCGGCCTCGTGGCCGAACAGCTCGGAGTCGAGCAGCGCGTCAGGCAAGGCGGCGCAGTTCAGCTTGATCAGCGGGGCGGACCAGCGCGGCGAGAGCAGGGCCAGGCGGCCGGCCACCAGCTCTTTGCCGGTGCCACGCTCGCCTATCACCAGAACCGGCCGGTTCAGCGGGGCGGCCTGGGAGATGTGCTCCAGCATGTCCAGGAACGCCGGCGACTGGCCGATCGGGGTGGGAAGTTCGGCGGTAGTTGCCATTCGCGCCAACGGCTGGTTCCTTTCGCCATCATCTGGCCAAAGCACACTAGCTGGCTTTGTGGGCGGCAGGCAACATCATTGGAAAAGCTAGTCGCAGCAATGGTTTAGCGGTCTGGCACGGCGGATGCAATCATTCTGGCAGGCCACGATCGGCCGCTACTTCAACCAGGAGAACCGCCATGACGACCATGAGCTTCACCAACACCGACGGCCTCACCTACTTCGCCGCGTATCGTTCGCCGCGCCAGTCCTTCGCCGCCCGCCTCGCCACGTTGCAGGCCCGCCAGGAGCAGGCGCCGCATCTGAAGGATATGTTCGGCGTCGCCGCCCGCTTCGCCCTGGCCGCCGTGCCCGTCGGTGCGATGGCCTGGCTGTTCGTCTTCGTCTGAACGCGGCATTATCCACTCTACGTCAAGGAAACCCAGCCATGGGCATCTTCTCCCGCCTCGCCGACATCGTGAACTCCAACCTCAACGCCTTGCTCGCCAGCGCCGAGGATCCGGAGAAGATCATACGCCTCATCATCCAGGAGATGGAGGACACGCTCGTCGAAGTCCGCTCGTCTGCCGTGCGGAGCATCGCCGAGCGGCGCGAGATGGAGCGCCGGCTGGAGGCCCTGAAGCGCGAGGAGGAGGACTGGCAGGCGAAGGCCGAGCTGGCCCTGACGCGCGGCCGTGAGGATCTGGCCCGCGGCGCGCTGCTGGCCCGCACCCATCGCGGCCAGGCGCGCGCCAGCGTGGAGAAGCAGGTGGCCCAGCTCGTCGCCGGCCTGGCCCAGCAGAACGAGGACATCACCAAGCTGCAGACCAAGCTGGCAGATGCCAAGGCGCGCGAGCAGAGCTTCGCCCAGCGCCGCGCCACCGCGGGCAACCGCATCAAGGTGCGCGAGAAGCTGCACGACGAGCGCATCAACGACGCCTTCCTCCGCTTCGAGACGGCCGAGCGGCAGCTCGACACCATGGAGGGCCGGGTGGAAGCCTACGATCTGGGCCGTGCGCCTTCGACGCGCGGGCCTACGCTGGAGGAGGAACTGGCAGGCCTTGCCGCCGACGCCAGCATGAACGATGAGCTGGAGGCGCTGAAGGCGCGGCTTGGCAACCGGATGCCCAACGGGTCGCCCGCCGCCAAGACGGAAGGCTAGGATGGTGCCATGAGAGGCGAAGACCTTGCAGCCCTGGCTATCGCCGGCAACCATGCCAGCGAGGCCCTCTGGGTCACAGCCATCGTGTTCGGTACGATCCTGCTGATGGCCCTGGGCGTGCCGGCGCTGGTTATGAACTACAGGCTGAAGGCCCGCGCGCTGGCGGCCGCCGAGTCGCAGGACAGCACGGCGACCAAGGGGTTGTGGGACACGGCGCGGCGTATGGAAGAGCGTATCGGCTATCTGGAACAGGTGCTGGACACCGAAGTGCCCGGCTGGCGCAACAGGAGCAATCTGCGATGAGTGCGACGATCTCGGCCAGGATGCAGGCCTGGGGAACGCGTGATACGGGGATCATAAAGGGCGTGTGCGCGCGTATCGCCGAGCGCGCCGGCGTGCCGGTGTGGATGCCGCGCGCGGCGTTCCTGATCTTCGGCGTGCTGCACTGGCTGCTTGCGATCATCGCGTATTTCGTATTGACGAAGGTGCTGTGCGGCGGAAGCAAGGCTGCATTCGTGGCGATGCCGGACGGGCCGCCGCCAAGCGCTGTGCGTGACCGCTTCAGCGCGCTGGACGCAAGGCTGGCCGCGATGGAAGCCAGCACATTGCAGCAGGAGAATACACTTCGCCGCGCCTTCCGGGATCTGGAACGCTCCTGACCCGGCCGCCGCGCCGCGCGAAGGCCGCCCCGGCGCCGGTAGAACGGCGCCGGATCGTCATCGTGCTCGGCATGCACCGCAGCGGCACCTCGCTTTGCGCCAACATGCTGCACGAGCTGGGCGTCGACATCGCCGACGCGGCCGGCCCGTCCGCCAACAACCGGCGCGGCCATTGGGAACGCCCGCGTATCAACGACCTGCACGATGCCGCCCTGGCCATCTTCGGCCGCGGCTGGAACACGCCGACCCACCATCTGGCGCTGCCGGATGCCTGGTGGACGGACACGCGCATCGAGCCGGTGCGGCGCGGCCTGGTCACCTATCTCCAGCGCAGCATGGCGCATGGCCGCGCGTTCGGCTTCAAGGACCCGCGCACCTCCCGACTGCTGGCGTTGTGGCCGGACATACTCGACGCGCTTTCGCTCGATCCCACCTACGTTTTCTGCGTCCGAGACCCCGCCCAGGTGGCGCGCAGCATCAGCGCACGCGACCAGCTTGCCGGCGACCAGGCCGCGTATCGCTGGCTGGTCTATAACGCGCAGGCGGTGCAAGGCGTGGGCGCCGCGCGGGTCTGCGTGATCGGTTACGAGACCTGGTTCCGCGATCCCGTGGCCACGCTGGACCGGCTGGCGCGTTTTGTCGGGCTGCCGGCGCGGCCGGAGCTGACCAGGGTGGTCGATGCCGGGCTGCGGCACGATGCGGACGGCGTGGCCGATCCGGTCGCACCGGTGGCCACGCGGCTCTACAACGCGCTGCTGGCGGCGGGCGAGGCGTTCGACGCACGGTTGCTGGACCTGGCGGAGACGATACTCGGGTGCGAGCGCGCGGTTATGCCGTTCCTACGGGATGCGGCGCTACTGCCGTTGAGCCTGGCTGAGCAGAACAGGGCGATTTCGGATTTGCATGGGTTGGTGGAGCGGTTGCGGGGGCGTGA
>CAXTVW010000213.1:0-5079 GCA_964247675.1 uncultured Acetobacteraceae bacterium | reverse complement strand
AAAAGTTTTTTGCTTCTTTTTTTCAAAAAAGAAGGCCTTGCTTACGTCATTGCAGCGCCCGCGCAATCCGCTCCGCAAGCAAAGCCGCCACCCGCTCTTTCGGCATCTCCGGCCAGTCTTCCACGCCGCCGGCCGTGACAAGATGCACCCGGTTGTGCGCGCCGCCCATGATGCCGGTTTCCGCGCGCACATCGTTGGCGACGATCCAGTCGCAGCTTTTGGTCACGCGCTTGGCGGTTGCGTGGCGGACCACGTCGTCCGTCTCGGCGGCGAAGCCTATGACGAGCGTTGGGCGCGCGGGACCCGGGCGCGCGAGGGTCGCCAGTATGTCCGGATTGGGGACCAGCGCCAGCGCCGGGGCGCCGTCCGACTTCTTCAGCTTGGAGGCGGTGGGTTGGGCCACGTGCCAGTCGGCCACGGCGGCGGCGAACACGGCTGCGTCGGCCGGCAGGGCGGACTGGCATGCCGCGAGCATTGCCGCGGCGGTTTCCACCCGGTGCACCGCCACGCCAGGCGGCGGCGGGAGGGCGACGGGGCCGCTTACCAGGGTCACGCGGGCGCCCAAGGCGGCGCAGGCGGCGGCGATGGCGTAGCCCTGGCGGCCGCTGCTGCGGTTGGCGAGGTAGCGCACGGCGTCGATCGGTTCGTGGGTGGGGCCGGCGGTGACCAGCACGTGGCGGCCGGCCAGCGCGGTGTTGCGGGCGAAGAAGGCGGTGATGGCGGCGAGGATGGCGGGCGGTTCGGCGAGGCGGCCGGGGCCGAACTCGTGGCAGGCCATCTCGCCTTCGTCGGGGCCGACGAAGGCCATGCCGCGGGCGGTCAGGGTGGCCACGTTGGCGAGCGTGGCGGGGTGTTGCCACATGCGCACGTTCATGGCGGGCGCGGCGAGGACCGGCTTGTCGGTGGCGAGCAGAACGGTGCCGGCCAGGTCGCCGGCCAGGCCCGCGGCGGCGCGGGCCAGCAGGTCGGCCGAGGCGGGGGCGATCACGATCAGGTCCGCGGCGCGGGAGAGCTGGATGTGACCCATCTCGCTTTCGTCGGTGAGCGACCAGAGATCGGTGTAGACACGGTTTTCGGTCAAGGCTTGCAGGGACATTTCGGTCACGAAGCGGGCGCCGGCTTCGGTCAGTATGGCGGTGACATCCATGCCGGCTTTGCGGCACAGGCGTACGAGCTCCAGCGATTTGTAGGCTGCGATGCCGCCTGAGACGATCAGCAGGATGCGCATTGTGCGTGACCCGCCTGTTTCCGATTTGCGTGCGGCAGCCGATCAGAGTCCGTCCGCCACCAGAAGCAGCAAGCAAATCGCAGCGACGCCGGTAGTAAAAGTTTTTTGCTTCTTCTTTTCAAAAAAGAAGGCCTTGCCTGCTTACTTTCAAAGCCGCCACCCGGAATGAATAGCCGCAATCCCGCCCGACAGGTTTTCGAACCGCACCTGGTCCAGCCCCGCCTCGGCCAGCATGGCGGCCAATGTTTCCTGGTCCGGGAAGATGCGTATGCTTTCGGCGAGGTATTTGTAGCTCTCGCTGTCGCCGGCGACGACGCGGCCGACGCGGGGGAGGACGCCGAAGGACCAGGTGTCGTAGGCGCGTTCCAGCACGGCTACCTGCAGGCGGGAGAACTCCAGGCAGAAGAAGCGGCCGCCGGGTTTCAGCACGCGGCGGGCTTCGCGCAGGACGGCGAGCTTGTCCGTGCAGTTGCGCAGGCCGAAGGCGATGCTGACGGTGTCCACGCTGGCCGACGGGAAGGGCAGCATCTCGGCGTCGGCTACCGTGTAGGTGAAGGGGGCGACCAGGCTGCGGGCGATGGCCCTGTTGCGGCCTTCGCCCAGCATGGCGGCGTTGATGTCCGTGAGGAACACCGGACCGCCGCCCAGGCGGGTCCAGGCGGTGGCGATGTCGCCTGTGCCGGAGGCGAGGTCCAGCAGGGTCTTGCCGGGGGATGGGCGCATGCGGGTGGCGAAGATGCGCTTCCAGACACGGTGGATGCCGAGCGACATGATGTCGTTCATCACGTCGTATTTCGGCGCCACGCTGTCGAACACCGCGCGGACCATCGGTTTCTTGGCGGCTTCCGGCACGCGGCGGAAGCCGAAATCGGTCTCGGGGGTCGGCGGGGGGGAAGGCTGGCTGTTGCTCACGGACGGTATATAGCCTGATCGCAGGATGCCGGAACTCCCCGAAGTTGAAACCGTGATGCGCGGCCTGGCGGCCCGGCTGGAGGGCCGCGTGATCGTGCGGGCGGAGCTGCGGCGGCCGGATCTGCGCTGGGCGGTGCCCGAGGGGTTCGCGGCGCGGCTGACGGGCGCGCTCGTGGCGGGGTTCCGGCGGCGCGGCAAATACATACTGATGCGGCTTTCGGGTGGGGACAGCGTGGTGCTGCATCTCGGCATGTCCGGGCGGATGAACATCACGCTGGGGCCGGCGGGCGCGCCGCCGCTGCCGGTGCTGCACGAGCACCTGGTGCTGGAGACCGGGGAGGGCTGCCGCATCGCCTTTGTGGACCCGCGGCGGTTCGGCAGCCTGGACCTGATCCCGACGCGGCTGGAGGACACGCACCGGCTGCTGGCGGGGCTCGGGCAGGAGCCGCTGGAGCCGGGGTTCACCGTGGGCTACCTGTCGGACGCGCTGGCGGGGCGGCGCACGCCGATCAAAGCCGCGCTGCTGGACCAGGGCGTGGTGGCCGGGCTGGGCAACATCTACGTCTGCGAGGCGCTGTTCCGCGCCCGCATCTCGCCGCGGCGGCTGGCGGCCAGCGTGGCCGGCGCGCGGGCGGCGCGGCTGGTGCCGCAGATCGTGGCCACGCTGACGGATGCGATCGCCGCCGGCGGGTCTTCCTTGCGGGACTACGTACAACCGAGCGGGGAGCTAGGCTATTTCCAGCACGCCTGGCGCGTGTATGCGCGCGAAGGCGAGCCGTGCGAGCGATGCCCTGGGAAGCCGGAATGCCAGGGCGTCTCGCGCATCGTGCAGTCCGGGCGGAGCACGTTTTTCTGTGCGGTTACACAGCGTTAGCAACGGCACCTGGAACGAAACCGCGCTCTGTGGTGGAATACGGCTACACGGGAGCCCCTCTATGCGTCTTGTTGCCTGCCTCGCTTTCCTGGCCGCCACGTCCGCCGCCCGTGCGCAGGCACCGGCGGCCAAGCCGACCGACATCAACATCTATCCCAGCCTGAACCCGCAAGGCGGGCTGTACGACCTCAATGTCGCCGGCACGCAGAACGGGCCGCCTGGCACGGTGGCGCTGACGAGCGTGGCGCCGACGGCGAAATACAGTTTCGAGGACATACTGGCCAACACGCATGGCTACGTCTCCGCGGGTGTGTCCTCGCTTGGCGGCCACGCGTTCGAGGGCGGCCTGAGCATCCCGCTAATCCCGGGCAAGGCCGAGCTCGAGGTGTCGGCCACCACCGGCCAGAACGGCGGCTACAAGGTTGCCAATTTTGCCGGCAAGACGCCGACGACCACGTACGACGCCTATAGCGTGGGGCTGTCCTTGCACCCGACGGAAGACATCAGCGCCTATATCGGCGTCAGTAGCGTCCGTCTGCACAGCTCCGGCCTTGGCCTGTATCCCAATGGACCTTACGGCCCTGGTGGCTTTCCGGCCTACTAGCCCGCCTTGCCCGGCCAGGCGCCGGGCAGTTCCTCCGATCGATACACTCCGGACGGGTGAGCCGGCCGTTCGCGGCGGTCTCCAACCTTGCCACGGAATCCAGCGCGACAGCACACTTGTTTGTGATCTATGAGAGGGGCGCGACCGCTTTTTACGGGTTTTTTATGGGCTACCAGACACAGTGATGAGAGACTGGATACTTCGAGGCCTCTACTGGTTGGGGTCGGAGTGCACGCTTCTGGGCCGCATCGCGACGGGCGGTTGGCGCTTCCTGCCGTCCCAGGCGGCCTTGGTCATCGGCTTCTCCTATCTTTTCGTGCCCATCGACCTGATCCCCGACCGCACCCCGTTCGTCGGACACCTGGACGAGATAGGCATCCTGGTGATCGGGTTCGTTGCCGCCCATATGCTGCTTCCCAGCTCGGAGAAGTCCAAGCGAAGCACGGCGATCCGGCCAGCACGGGACACACGCCGCGCTTCGGCCCGGGTGGTTCCGAACTTCTTCATGGTCGGCGCGCCGAGATGCGGAACGACGTCCCTGTTCTCCGCCCTGGGCCACCATCCGGACGTGTTCTGCTGCCCGGTGAAGGAGCCGAACCATTTCGCCACCGACCGGAACGCCAGGCCGGCGGTGATCGCCAGCGCGCTACGCCGGGGCGCTCTGCTGACCGCGGGGTCGCCGGGGATGGAGGTCCTGCCGCGCGTGGCGACGACTCCCGATTTCGACATCTACCTGCAGCTGTTTGACGGCTGGGCTGGCGAGCATGCCGTGGGCGAAGCGTCCACGTCCTACCTGCTGTCGGAGACCGCTGCCGAGGAGATCGCCCGCAGACGGCCGGATGCGAAAATCATCGTGGTCCTGCGTCAGCCGGTGGACAGGGCGCGCTCGGAATACATGATGCACGCGCAACTGGGCCGTAAAATCGGCAGCACCGATCCGCATGGCGCCGCTATCGGCGGCTACAACGACCAGGACGCGATCAGCCTGTCCGCGATCATCGCCGCGAGCCTCTACGCGCCACAGATCGAGCGCTATCTGCGTGTTTTCGACAGGTCGCAGGTGCTGTTCCTGCGTTTCGAGGACCTGGCCGGCGCCCCTGCCGAAACGTTGCGCAGGGTATTCGTGCATCTCGGCGTGGATCCGGGCCAGGGCGCGGGCCTCAGCCTGTCCCAGCAGAACCAGAGCCGCGCCGTGCGCTTCCCGCTGCTGAACCAGGTGCTGTTCAAGAGCGGCTTGCGGGACGTGATCCTGCATGCGCTGCCGGCTTCGCTCCGGCGGCGTCTCGCCCGGCGGTATTACGCGCCGAAGGCGGCGGTTCTCCCGGAGATACCGCTCGATGTGTTTCGCGCGGATATCGCGGCGACGGCGTTGCTGACGGGGCTTGATCTGTCGGGGTGGGTTACGGAGGCTTAGGAAGCAAGCAAGGCCTTCTTTTTTGAAAAAAAGAAGCAAAAAACTTT
>CAXTVW010000212.1:0-5127 GCA_964247675.1 uncultured Acetobacteraceae bacterium | reverse complement strand
TGGAACAATTCGTCATCGAAGGCCGCGAGCTGGTAGCCCAGGCCACCGACGACCTGCTTGCCATGGAACGTTCCGGCTACGACGCCGCGCGCACCGGCAGTGCGTTTCGCGCCATACACACGCTGAAGGGGTCGGCCGGCCTGTTCGACATGGCGCCGCTCGGCGCCGTCCTGCACGCGGCGGAAGACCTGATGGCCGGGCTGCGCGAGGCGGGCGCCGCACCTGGGCGCGAGGCGATGGCCGCGCTGCTGTCCTGCATGGATTACGCGGAAGCCGGCATCGAGTCGGTGGCCCAGCACGGCGGGCTGCCGCAGGACGCGGCGGTGCGCGGCCACACGCTGGCGGCTGCGCTGCGGGCGCCTCTCGGCAATGCCGCCTCGGCGTCCGGTGACGCGTTGGACAGTCAGGGCCAGTCCTGGCTGCCGGGGCTGCTGGCGGACAGTGCGGGCGAGGCACGCAGCGCGATACGCTACGTGCCCGCACCCGGCTGCTTCTTCCTGGGCGACGACCCGCTGGCGTTGGTGCGCCAGATCCCCGAGCTGCTGGCATTGCGCCTCCGGCCGCACACGCCTTGGTCCCTGCCGGCCTACGACCCGTTCGCCTGCAACCTGGAGATCCTGGCCCTGAGCGCGGCGCCGGCAGCGACGCTGCGCGGGCTGTTCCGTTTCGTGCCGGATCAGGCGGAGGTGGTGGAGCTGGCGGCCGGCGCGGCGCAGCCCGAGCCGGCCGAGGCCGCGCCGGGCGAGGCCGCCGCGCGCCAGTTGCGCGTGCCGTCCGGCCAGGTGGATGCGCTGGCAGGCCTGGTTGACGAGCTGTTCGCCGCGAAGAACCGCCTCGCTTACGTGGCAGGCAGCGGCGGCACCCCTGCCCTTGCGCGTGCCCTGGCTGAGATCGAGGCCGAGCTGGGCCGCCTGGCCGGGCAGATGCACCGCACGGTCACCGGCATGCGCCTGGTCAAGCTGGACCAGACCCTGCGCCGTCTGCCGCGCCTCGTGCGCGAGGTGGCCTCGGCGCTCGGCCGCGACGTGCGCTTCACCGTGGAAGGCGCCGGCGTGCAGGCGGACAAGGCCACGGTGGACGGGCTGTTCGAGCCGCTGCTGCATCTGGTGCGCAACGCGGTCGATCACGGCATCGAGCCGCCGGCCGCGCGCGTGGCCGCCGGCAAGCCCGCGCAGGGCCATGTGGCGCTGCGGGCCGCGCTGGAGGGCGCGCAGGTGGTGATCACGCTGAGCGACGACGGCGCCGGGCTGGACACCGCCGCCCTGCGTCGCGTGGCCGCCGCCCGCCGTGTGGCCGAACCCGCCGCCCTGGACGCGATGGACGACGCGGCGGTGCACGACCTGATCTTCCTGCCCGGCTTCTCGACGGCCGCACAGGTGACCGACAATTCCGGCCGCGGCGTGGGCATGGATGCGGTGCGCGCGGCAGTCCAGGCGATGGGCGGCCAGGTCGGCATCGCGCCGGCGCCATCCTGCGGCACGGTCGTGCGGCTTGCCGTGCCGCAAGCGGCCGCGATCCTGAGCGTGGTCGCCGTGCAGGCCGGCGGCGACACGTTCGCCATACCGATCGGCGACATCGAGGAGACTGCGCGGGTGGCACGCGCCGCCATCCTGCCGATACAGGCCGGCCAGGCTTTCGTGCTGCGCGACCGGACGATCCCGCTCATAGGTCTCGCCGGTCTGCTCGGCCGCCCCGATCACGACGACGCCGCCCTCGCGTCGTCCGCGCGCGTGGTGATCGCCAACCTGGACGGCCAGCTTGTCGGTATAGAGGTGGACGGCCTGGGCGCCCGCCTGGAGGTGGTACTCCGCCCGCTCCCGGCGCTGCTGGCGGCCACGCCCGGCCTGCGCGGCTCGGCGCTGCTCGGCGACGGCGCCGTGCTGCTCGTGCTGGATCTGGCGGGGCTGCTCGGATGAGCGTGGCGCTGGAGGACGGCGTGATACGCCTGGCAGGCGCCGGCCGCATCGAGGACGCCGAGGCGCTGGTGGCGCTGCTGCAGGCCCACCCCTTCTGCCTGGTGGACCTGGCGGCCGCCGGGGCTTTGCACACGGCGGTGGTGCAGGTGCTGCTGGCGTTCCGGCCGGAGGTGGCGGGGACCGCTGGCGATGATTTCCTGAGCACCTGGGTGATGCCGGCGCTGGCATTAAGAGAACCGAAGTGAAAGTAAGCGAAGGAAGCAAGCAGTCCTTCTTCGAAAAGAGGAACTTCACCGCCTCGCATTTGCACCAGCCGGGTGCCTCAGGACGAATCAAAGCGCTCAAGCGTCGGAGGAACAAAAGTTTTTTGCTTCTTTTTTTCAAAAAAGAAGGCCTTGCCTTCCCTGCCCCACAAGCTTGGTTTGCCCAGCCCCATACAACACGCTATCGAAACGCCCCGGAGCCCGCATGACGATCACCGTTCTCATTGTCGACGACAGCAAGCTAGCCCGCATCGTCGCCGGCAAGGCGGTCGGCAGCCTGCAGCCGGACTGGCAGCGCCGCGAGGCCGCCAACGCCGAGGAGGCGCTTGCCGCGATCGCGTCGGGCGGCGTCGATGTGGCGCTGCTGGATTTCAACATGCCGGGGCGCGACGGGCTGGCGCTGGCCGCCGAGATACGCGCGCTGCATCCTGGCATGCCGCTGGCCGTGATCACCGCCAACGTTCAGGACGAGGTGGTGATGCGCGCCCGCGCGGTGGGCGCCGCGTTCGTCAGCAAGCCGCTGACCGAGGACGGCCTGCGCGGCTTCCTCTCCGGCGCCGCGCTGCAACTGCGCGCCGCGCACTAGGCATGTCCGCCGCCCCAGAGCCGCGCGAAGTGGAGCTGAGCGAGCTGGAGCGGGACGCGCTGACCGAGATCGTCAACATAGGCGTCAGCCGCGCCGCTGCCTCGCTGCGCAGCATGGTCGGCCGCCAGGTGCTGCTCTCGGTGCCGTCCATCGAGGTCGTCGGGTCGCGGCAAGCCGCCGCCCTGATCAGGGAACGCGAAGCCGGTGACCTGGTGGCGGTGCGGCAGGATTTCGCCGGCGCGTTCTCCGGCCGCGCCCTGCTCGTCTTTCCGCAGGCCAACAGCCTGGAGCTGGCGCGTGCCGTGATCGGCGACGGCGCGTCGGATGCCGAGGCGGCCGAGCTGGAGGAGGAGGCGCTGGCGGAGACCGGCAACATCATTCTCAACAACTGCCTGGGCAGCATGGCCAACATGCTGCGCCAGTCGCTGAGCATGACGCTGCCCCAGGTGTTCCATGCCCGCGGCGAGGCGCTGTTCACCCTGGCCGGCGAGGCGGGGGGCGACGAGACGGAGGGCGGCCCAGGCGGCGGCACCGTGCTGTTCCTCTACATAAACTTCTCGGTCCTCGGGCGTGACATACGCGGCTATATCGCCATGATCCTGGACATGCCGTCGCTTGCCTCCCTGAAACTGCTGGTAGGCGAGTTCATCGCGAGCGTCATGAGCGACGATGCCGATGTCGCCTGACCGCGCGCGTCTTTCGTGACCGACGCGCCAATTCCTGGCGCGCTTGGGCAGGACGCGCCGGACCAGGCCCAAGCGTCCCCTGCCCTGCCAGGCGTAAGCGGCAGTCCGGCGGACGCGGCCCTGGCCGAGCGCCTGCGCACCACCCTGTCCGTCTCGGGCGCAGCCGCCGCCTGGGAATGGCACGTGGCGGACAGGCGCATCGCGGGGGATGCAGGGTTCGCCACCCTGCTGGCCATCCCGCCGGAACAGGCCGCGGCGGGGATCTCGCCGCAGCGCTTCTTCGGCAGCATGCATCCGCAAGACCGCGACCGCATGCGGCTGGCGTTCGGCGGCATGATGCGCGGCTCGGAAGTGCTCAACAAACAATACCGCATCACCCCCACGGACAGCACGGTGCGCTGGCTGCAGGCCCGCGGCATGGCCCATCCGGACGGGCCGGCGGGCGAGGACGGCAGGCCGGCACGGCTATCCGGCGTACTGGTGGACATCACCGAGCAGAAGCGGCTGGAGGAGAAGCTTCGCATCGCCCAGACCGCCGGCGGCGTGGGCACCTTCGAGCATGTGGCCGGGTTCGGCACCGTCTCCGTCACCGCCCAGTTCTGCGCCCTCCTCGGCCTGCACGCCGCCACCGACCTTCCGGTGCGCACGATCAACGCCGTGGTGCTGCCCGGCGACCCGCTGCTCATCGAGCCGGGCGGCGACGACCGGCCCGGCACCACCAGCCGCGTGGATCTGCGCATCGTGCGTCCGGACACGCGCGAGCCACGCTGGCTGACCAGGCGCGGCGAGTATCTGCGTGACGCGGAGACAAGCGGCGTACGCTTCAGCGGGGTGGTCTATGACATCACCGAAGCCAAACGGGTCGAGAGCCGGCTGCGCGAACTGAACGAGAGCCTGGAGAGCCGGGTGGCCGCGCGCACCCGCGAGCGCGACAGGATCTGGCGCGTAAGCCAGGACCTGCTCTGCGTGGCCGACCTCGAAGGCCGCCTGACGAGCATCAATCCTGCCTGGACGACCCTGCTCGGCTGGGAGGAGCAGGACCTGCTCGGCCGCACCACCGAATGGCTGGAACACGAAGACGATCGCGCCGCAACGCGCCTGGAGACCGCACGCCTGACCGCCGGGCAAACCACCTGGAAGTTCGAGAACCGCTTCCGCCGCCGCCAGGGCGATTACTGCTGGCTGTCCTGGATCGCCGTTCCGGATTCCGGCGGTCTTTACTGTACGGCGCGTGACATCACCGCGGAGAAAACTGCCGAGGCGGAACTGGCGCGCGCGCAGGAGCAGCTTCGCCAATCGCAGAAGATGGAGGCGGTCGGCCAGCTCACCGGCGGGCTCGCGCATGATTTCAACAACCTGCTCACCGGCATCGCCGGCAGCCTGGAACTGCTGGCCGCCCGCTTGGCGCAGGGCCGGCTGCGCGACGCGGACCGCTACATCACCGCGGCCCAGGGTGCGGCCAAGCGGGCCGCCGCGCTGACCCACCGGCTGCTCGCCTTCTCCCGGCGCCAGACGCTGGAGCCCAGGCCCACCGACGTGAACCGGCTGGTCGCCGGCATGGACGACCTGGTCCGCCGCACGATGGGCCCAGCGGTGGAAGTGGAGGTGGTGGCGGCGGGCGGGCTGTGGACCACGCTGGTCGATCCGAACCAGCTCGAGAACGCGCTGCTGAACCT
>CAXTVW010000211.1:0-5140 GCA_964247675.1 uncultured Acetobacteraceae bacterium | reverse complement strand
GCATCAGAATATCCGCCGTGCAGCCTGTTCAATCTTGTAGAGAAGCAGCGAAAGCTCGTGAGTCGGCCTCTGCGACGTATCGAGTATGCTGTTAAAATCTTTCAGCACGTCAACCGCATACGGCGATTTGTACATGTCCGCTTCCGCGCGGAAATTCAGCGCGTACCAGTGCACGTCGATGCCGGTAATCGGCGTGATCGTCCAGCCGGGTTCCGGGCCGTATTTCACCTGCTCTAGACTGCTCCTGACGACGAAGTTGGCGAGCAGGTTCTGCCATACTGCCGGCAAGGCATTCTCGATGACCGGTGTCATCGGCACGAAAGGCGGAATCGAGATGCGTTCGACCGCCGCGGTCTCCAGCAGGAAGTCCGTGGCGGGCAGCGTCGGGTCATGCGGACCGGTCAGCGGACTGGCCGGGCGCAACAGCCAGGATCGCCGGCCGGCCAGAATGTGAAACCGGTTGACTTCGTAGGCCGCGACGCCGCCGATCGTGGCCCCCGCGGTCGTCGCCAGTGGTTCCAAAGGCGGCACGGCAGCGCCCACTCCGCCGGCGATGATCCCGCCTGCACCAGCCCCGATGCCTGCCATCTGACCGTCATCCGTATCGGGCGAGTCGCGATGCAGCGTCTGCACGGTGAAGCCTGAACCTGCCTGCTTCCAGATCACCCTGACCCAGTCGTAGTGCGGCATCGCCATGCCGATGATGGGAAGGGCGCCGTGGAACTTGTAGAGGTCCTCGCTGCCTTGCTTGATGAACGCAACGGTGGCGGCAGGGCTGTTCACATAAGTCGGGAAGCCGCGCATGAACTGGTTGGCGAGGTCGGCGCATGTCCGCGGTTTCGAACCTTGCGGCAGGCGGAAGGCCACGCGGAACCGGTTGACGTGCCAGTCGGCCCAGCCGGTCGCCTGCGGCAGGTCGGTAAATGTCGGCATCGACGGTTATCCCCCAATGACCATCAGGGCGGCAGAGCCGCGTCCTTACGCAGGCTCAATACGGTTGGGGCACGAAAAAGTTTCGTGTTGGTGGATCGGGGAGAAGGAAGGCCTTCTTTTTCGAGAAAAAGAAGCAAAAAGCTTTTATCTGCGCTGTCGCGGAGCGCTGAAGACGTTTGTCTCTGCACCGCGCACCCGACCGGAGTAAAAGTTTTTTGGTTCTTTTTTTCAAAAAAGAACTGCTTTCTTCTTTCCTCTACACTCTAGCCACATCCTCCCTCTCCGTAAGCTCCCGAAGCGCCGACTGCAGCACGGTATTCTCCACCAACATGCGCCGTGCCAGGTCAGCGAGCGTCACCCACCCCGCCACACTGCCGTCCCGGTCGGTCACCGGTAGGCGCCTGATGTGGTTGGCCGCCATCAGGTCCATAGCCGTCTGTACCGTATCCTCGGCGCGGCAGGTGATCACCGGACGCGAGACAATCGAGCGGATCTTCGTGGCCGCAGGATCCAGCCCCTTGGCCACGATGCGGTAGAGGATGTCGCGGTCGGTGACGACGCCCTCCAAGTGAGTCGCGTCGCCGACCGGTAACGCGCCCACGTCGATCTCGCCCATCAGTTCGGCGGCGGCCTGCACGGTCGCCGACGGCTCGATGAACTCGACGCCGCGGCTCATGATGTCGGCTACCTTCAAGCCGCCTCGCCGGCCGCGGCGGCCGCCGCATCCGGCTCCAGTTCGAGGAGGAGCAGGGACCGTCCCGTCACGCCGTATTGCGCCCCGAAATCGAAGCGCGACGTCTCGTGGCCGTCCGGACGGTTGGTGTCGAGCAGCAACATCCATCCCGTGCCACCGGACACCGTGGGCAAGGTGAAGCCGACCAAATCGTGGTAGGCGTTGAGGATCAGCAGCAATGTGCGGTCAATCCCGCGTTTCGGGATTCCGGTCGGTTGCGCGCGGCCGTCCAGCACCATGCCGAAACAGCGCGCGCCCGCGTCGTCCCAGTTTTCCTGCGTCATTTCAACGCCGGCCGCGGTCAGCCAGGTCAGCTCCTTGATGTCCAGCGCCTCGTTGTAGGTGCCGGTCAGGAACCGCTCGCGCCGCAGGATGGGAAACGTGCGGCGTATGCGCATGACGTCGCCGACAAAGGCGATCAGCGACTTCGCATCCTCGTCATGATCCCAGTCGAGCCAGGAAATCTCGTTGTCCTGGCAATAGGCGTTGTTGTTTCCGCCCTGGCTGCGGCCGAACTCATCGCCGGCGACGATCATCGGCATGCCCTGGCTCAGCAGCAGTGTCGCCAGCATGTTGCGCTTCTGGCGCCAGCGCAGCGCGTTGATCTCCGCGTCGTCCGTCGGGCCTTCGGCGCCGTGGTTCCAGCTGTGGTTGTTGTCCGTGCCGTCGCGGTTCTCTTCGCCGTTGGCCTCGTTGTGCTTGTCGTTATAGGCGACGGTGTCGTGCAGCGTGAAACCGTCATGCGCGGTGAGGAAATTTACGCTGGACGACGGACGGCGGCCGCCCCAGTTGAACTTGTCCGCGGAGCCGGTCAGGCGTGTTGCCATCTCCGGCAGCATGGCGTCGTCACCCTTCCAGTAGGAGCGCACCACGTCGCGGTAGCGGTCGTTCCACTCGGCCCAGCCGGGCGGGAAGGCGCCGACCTGGTAGCCGCCAGGGCCGCAATCCCATGGCTCGGCGATCAGCTTGACCTGGCTGAGCACAGGGTCCTGGCCGACCGCGCGCAGGAAGCCGCTCTGCTGATCGAAGCCGTAGGGTTCGCGCGCCAGGATGGTGCCGAGGTCGAAACGGAAGCCGTCGACATGCATCTCCTTCGTCCAGTAGCGCAGGCTGTCGGTGACCATCTGGATCACCCGCGGATGGCTGAGATTGACGGTGTTCCCGGTGCCGGTGTCGTTGATGTAATAGCGCTTGTCGTCCGGCATCAGGCGGTAGTAGCTGGCGTTGTCCAGCCCCTTGAAGCACAGCGTGGCGCCGCGCTCGTTGCCCTCTGCGGTGTGGTTGTACACCACGTCGAGTATCACCTCGAGGTTGGCCTCGTGCAGGCGCGCGACCATTTCCTTGAACTCGGAAAATGCGAAATCCGGCACGCTGGCGTAGCGCCGCGCCGGCGCGAAGAAGCCGATGGTGTTGTAGCCCCAGTAGTTCTTCAGATTCTTGTCGAGCAGGTAGTCGTCGTCGAGGAACGTATGGATCGGCAGCAGCTCGATCGCGGTGGCGCCGATCGACTTCAGGTGACGCAGCACGGCCGGATCGGTCAGGCCGCGGAAGGTGCCGCGCAAGGCTTCCGGCACGTCGGGGTGGCGTTGCGTCAGGCCGCGTACATGGGCCTCGTAGATCATCGTGCGGTCGAGGCCGGTTTGCGGCCTGCGATCCGGGCCCCAGGTGAAGGCGCCGTCGATCACCCGTGACTTCATCATGAAGGGTGCGCTGTCGCGGTCGTCGAACGTCAGGTCGTCGGCGGTCTCCATCTTGTAGCCGAACAGAGCAGGGTTCCACTCGACGTGGCCCACCAGGGACTTCGCGTAGGGGTCCAGCAGCAGCTTGTTCGGGTTGAAGCGGTGGCCCGCGGTGGGCTCGTACGGGCCGTGCGCGCGGTAGCCGTAGATCTGGCCCGGGCGCGCATCGGGCAGGAAGCCGTGGAACACCTCGTTGGTGTATTCCGGCAGGTCTATACGATCGACCTCCTTCTCGCCCGCATCATCGAACAGGCAGAGTTCCATGCGTGTGGCGTTGGCCGAGAACACGGCGAAGTTCACGCCGGTGCCGGTCCAGGTGGCGCCACGCGGCGTGGGGCGGCCTTCGCGAAGACGCACGCTGGTTTTGACGTTCGGCAAGTGGGTGTCCCCGGATTTATGGTGGGCGAGACGCATGGACGCGACACGCGCATCCCAGTCCCTTTGCCAAGCGGCGGCACGTCAACGAACTACCTGACTGACCGTTCCGCCGACCACATGGCGTATTTCGCTTGGCTGGGGCCGCAAGGAAGCAAGCAGTCCTTTTTTGAAAAAAAGGACCAAAAAACTTTTACTACCTCGCATTTGCAGCAGCCGGCTGCTTCGGGCCAGATCCAGGCGCTTCAGCAGCGGAGGAGCAAAAGTTTTTTGCTTCTTTTTTTCAAAAAAGAAGGCCTTGCTTCCTCTCTAACCAGCACCGGACTCCTCCCCCGCGCGTGTCATCCGCTCCCCAAACCAAGCTGTTAAGCAACCCCGGCTTCGTGGCCCTGCTCTGCGCGCGGGCGCTCTCCTCACTCGGCTACCAAATGCAGGCGGTCATACTCGGCTGGCAGATGTATGCGCTCACCCACAGCGCCTGGGCGCTCGGGCTGATCGGGCTGGCGCAGTTCCTGCCGTTCATGGCGCTGGTCTTCGTGGCGGGCACGGTGGTGGACCGTTCGGACCGCCGGCGCATCGCCACCATCTGCCAGGGCGCGGAATGCGTCTCGGCGCTGACGCTGGCCGCCGTCACGCTGACACATGGCGCCACGCCAGTGATGCTGTATGCGCTGGCGGCCGCCACCGGGAGCGCGCGTGCGTTCGAGGCGCCCAGCCTGCAGGCGCTGCTGCCCAGCCTGGTGCCGCAGGCGACTTACCCGCGCGCGGCGGCCGCCTCCTCCTCGCTGTTCCAGCTTGCCAACATCGCCGGCCCGTCCCTCGGCGGGTTGCTCTACGGCCTAGGCCCGGGCTTCGCCTATGCCGCCTGCGCCGGCTCCTTCCTGCTGGCCGCCAGCGGCAGCGCGCGGCTGCCGCGCCGCATCAAGGTGCCTGCCCAGCCGCCGGCCACGCTGGCCAGCTTCTTCGCCGGCATCGGCTTCGTACGCCAGCGGCCGGAGATACTGGGCGCGATCTCGCTGGACCTTTTCGCCGTGCTGCTGGGCGGCGCCACCGCCCTGCTGCCGCTGTTCGCCGGCGACATCCTGCGTGCCGGCCCGATCGGCCTGGGCGTGCTGCGCGCCGCGCCCGGCCTGGGGGCGCTCTGCGTGTCGCTCTGGCTCGCGCGCCGCCCGATGACGCGCCATCTGGGGCCGGCGATGTTCACCGCGGTGGCGGTGTTCGGCGTGGCCACCATCGCCTTCGGCCTGTCCACCTCGCTGCCTTTGTCGGCCGCGGCGCTGGCGCTGCTGGGCGGGGCGGACGTGGTCAGCGTGGTGATACGCTCCACCCTGGTGCAGATGCGCACGCCGGACGGGATGCG
>CAXTVW010000210.1:0-5145 GCA_964247675.1 uncultured Acetobacteraceae bacterium | reverse complement strand
AAACATCAGCTCGTGCTTGTTGTGAAACAGGTGCACCACCCGCCCCCCTGGAATGGCAGCGAACGCCTCCGCGGCCGCGTGGTCCGTCGCGCCCTGGAACTTCAGCGTGCACAGGATGCGGCCCACGCGTCCGCTGGCGATCCAGGCCTGCACCAGTGTGAGCAGGCGTGAGGGATAGGCGATCACGTCGGAGAACAGCCAGTCGATCGCCGGTTCGCTGGCGGGATCGAGGGCGAAGGCGCTTTCCTGGCGGACGCTGACGCCTGGCATGGCGGCGATCGCCGGGTCGAGGGCGGCCTTGTCTATGGCGGTGACACGGGCGCCCAGCTTGGCCAGCGCCCAGGTCCAGCCGCCGGGGGCGGCGCCGAGGTCCAGGCAGGTCTCGCCTGGTTGCGGCCAGGCGCGCCAAAGGGTGCAGGCTTCCCATAGCTTGAGGTAGGCGCGGCTGGGGGGTCCTATGCGGTCTTCCTCGAAGGCGACTTCGCCGTTGACGAAGGGGCTGGTCTGGGTGGGGGTGACGAGCATGCGGTCGTAGCCGAGCAGCGTCCAGGCGCCGAGGTGGCTGGTGGGGGCGGCGGTGGGGAAGCGTAGGGGCTTGGGGCGGAGCGGGGGGAGCTTGGCGGTGATCAGGGCGGCGCGGCTGTTGTGGTCGAAGGGGAGGTAGCCCCAGTTGCGCTGGATGGCGCGCAGGGAGTCGGCCGCCATGCCTACCGAGGGGACGGGCATTTCGCGCGGCGCCGTCCAGACGTTGAGCGCCCAGGCGGCTGGCGCGGGCGGGTCGGGCGAGAGGGCGAGCAGGCCGTGCCAGGCGCGGACTTCCACGTGGCGGCGGTCGAGTTCCTCGGCCAGCACGTCCGCAAAGCCGTCGGCGGCCTGGTAGGCGCTTTGCACCCAGGCGTGGTCGGGCGCGTCGGTCAGAGGGTTGGTCCGGCGGCGAGGGCGGAGGCGGCGAGCAGCAGCCAGGCGACGATGAGGAGGATGCCGCCGGTGGGGGCGGTGGGGCCGGCATGGATGCCGCCCAGGTGGTTGGCGTAGATGGCGCCGCAGAACAGCAGCATGCCGAGCGCGAAGCCTATGCCGGCCAGGGAGCCCAACGTGTGGGCCAGCGGGGGGGCGCGCATCAGCCACAGGCCGGTGGCGACCAGGGCCAGCGCGTGCCAGCCTTGCAGCTGGATGGCGGACTGCATGGCCGTCATGGCGCGTGCGTCCAGCCGCGTGGCCAAGGCGTGCGCGGCGGCGGCGGCCATGCCCACGGCGCCGGCGCCGGCCAGCGCGCCCAAAGCCATCAAGATACGCCCCATCGCCGATAAACCTTTCGCAAAATGATGCGCTGCACACCTACTTGCAGCACAAGAGCTTCTTCTCGCGTCAACCCTCAGGCGATAGACTGCCACCATGCCACGCGGCGACCTGTTTCCCGAAATCGGGCCTTTCGAGACCGGCTACCTGCCGCTCACCGACGGGCACGTGATGTATTGGGAGCAGGTGGGCAACCCGCGCGGCCGGCCGGTGCTGTTCCTGCATGGCGGGCCGGGGGCGGGTGCGGGGGCGGTGCACCGGCGGTTCTTCGATCCCGGGCACTGGCGGATCGTGATCTTCGACCAGCGCGGCGCGGGGCGGTCCCGTCCGCTGGGCAGCCTGGAAGCCAACACTACCGGGCACCTGGTGGGCGACATCGACCGGCTGCGGCTGTATCTGGGGATCGACCGGTGGCTGCTGTTCGGCGGGTCCTGGGGCTCCACGCTGGCGCTGGCCTATGCGCAGGCGCAGCCCTCCCATGTGGTGGGGCTGGTGCTGCGCGGGGTGTTCCTGGGGCGGCGGGCGGAGGTGGAGTGGTTCCTGCACGGTTTGCACCAGGTGTTCCCGGACGCGCATGCCGCTTTTGCGGGCTTCCTGCCGCCGCAGGAGCGCGGGGATCTGCTGGGCAGCTACCTGAAGCGGCTGACCGACCCCGATCCGCTGGTGCACATGGCGGCGGCGCGCGCTTGGTCGATCTTCGAGGGCTCGTGCAGCACGCTGCTGCCCAGCCCGGATACGGTCAGCTCGTTTGCCGGCGACCGGACGGCGCTGGGGCTGGCGCGCATCGAGGCGCATTACTTTGCCCATGACCTGTTCCTGCCGCCGGGCGGGCTGCTCGGGCAGATGGCGTCGATCGGGCATATCCCGGGCGAGATCGTGCAGGGGCGCTACGACATGGTGTGTCCGGCCGTGACCGCGTTCGACCTGGCGGCGCACTGGCCGGCGGCGCGGCTGACGATCATTCCGGATGCCGGGCACTCGGCGCTGGAGCCGGGCGTGCGGCGGGCGCTGGTGGCCGCGGTGGAACGGTTCCGTCATCGCGCCTGATCGCGGGGTTCGGCAACACAAAGGGGGATCGGGCGTTGCGAGGGTATAGGCCAGGCCGTAACCGGCTCGCCTTCTTTCAAGGAGCCCGTATTTTGAGATCCAAACTTACGTTATCCGCGGCACTTACCCTGCCGCTGCTGTTCGCCACCGGCGCGTTCGCGCAGATGGCGCCCGCCGGCGCGCCGGCGGCAAGCCCCGCGGCACCTGCCGCCACGATGGCGCCGAGCACGCCCATCCCGTCCAACACGGAGAAGCTTTCCAAGGCGGACATGATGTTCGTGACAAAGGCCGCCCAGGGTGGTGCCGCCGAGGTCCAGATGGCGCAACTGGCGCAGCAGAAGACCCAGGATGCGAGCGTGAAGCAGTTCGCGCAGGCGATGATCGACGATCACACGCCGGCAAACGCGAAGCTGGCCGAGATCGCCACGGCGAAGGGCATGACCGCGCCGACCGATCCCAGCCCGGCGCAGCAGAAGATGATGACCAAGCTGCAGGCGATGAACGGCGCGAGCTTCGACCATGCCTACATCGCCGGCCAGGTGAAGTCCCACCAGACGATGCTGAAGCTGTTCGAGCATGAGGCGACGAGCGGCAAGGACACCGACCTGAAGTCCTTCGCCGAGACCACGCAGCCGGTGATCCAGAAGCATCTGACGATGGCGCAGGACGTGAAGCCTGCCGGCAAGACGGCTTCCGGCACCTAAGCGTAAAGAAGCAGTCCTTTTTCGAAAGGGGACAGAAAACTTTTACTTCCTAGCACGCGCGCTTTTCCGGAATGATACGCGCGCTGACGATGCTGGGGAGTAAAAGTTTTTGCTTCTTTTTTTCGAAAAAGAAGGCGTTGTTTGCTTTCGGAACGGTCACGGTTGATGCCGGTGACCGGACGCCTCGTTTATGGCGTGCGCGTCTGGGTGTCGGTCTGCCTGGCGCTTTTCATCGCTTACTGGCTGCAACTGGAGAACCCGTTCTGGGCGGGGACGTCGGCTGCCATCGTGTGCCAGCCGAGCCTTGGCGCCTCGCTGCGTAAGGCGAATTTCCGGCTCATCGGCACGCTGCTTGGCGCCGTGTTCGTCGTGGTGCTGATGGCGGGGTTTCCGCAGAGCCGCATCGGGTTTTTCCTGGTTTTGGCGATCTGGTGCGGGCTGTGCGGGTTCGCGGCTACCGTGCTGCAGAATTACGCCAGTTATGCGGCCGCTTTGGCCGGTTATACCGCGGTGATCATCGCAGCCGATGCGATAAGCAATCCGAACGACGTGTTCCTGCTGGCGGTGGCCCGTGGGACGGAGATTTCGCTGGGCATCGTGTGCGCGGGCGTGGTGCTAGTGCTGACCGGGCGCGGCAGAGCGCGCGAGCAGGCTGCCACGACGATCGCGGACATTGCACGGCAGACCGGGCTGGGGCTGCGCGGCAGTTGCGAGCATCCAGGCGGCAGTAGCGTGGACGCGAGGCGCGCGCTGATCACCCGGACCAGCGGGCTGGCCGCCCTGCTGGACGAAACGGTGGGCGAGAGCCCTGATTTGCGCGTGCATTCCCGCGCGCTGACCGGGGCGGTTGACGGGTTGTTCGCCGCGCTGTCCGGCTGGCGCATGGTGGCGACGCATCTGGAGAACACAGCGCCGGCACAGGCGGTCGAGGACGTGGCGCCGTTGCTGGCCGCGCTGCCGCCCGGGCCCGCGATCGTGATGACCTCGCGCAGCCTGCCGGCGGAGACGCGGGACCGCTGCCGGGACGCTGCGGACGCGCTGGGCGGCGTGCCGGTGCAGACGCGCGGCGGCGAGCTGGTGCAGGTGGGGGTGACCGACGCGCTGCGTGGCCTTGCGGCCGCGCTGAACGGCGTGGCTTTGCTGGTGGAACCCGAGCGGGCCGAGGACATGCCCGACAGCGCTGCGCTGCGCCTGCCGGACCTGCTGCCGGCGCTGCTGAACGGGCTGCGCGCGTTCCTGATCATCCTGGTCACCGCGCTGTGGTGGATCGTTACCGCCTGGCCCAGCGGCACCAGCGCGCTGCTGTTTGCCGCGATCGTGGTGCTGCTGCTCTCACCGCGCGGGGAGAGCGCGGTGCGCAGCGCCTGGCTGTTCCTGGGCGGCACGCTGATGACCGCGATGCTGGCGGGCTTCGTCAATTTCGCGGTGCTGCCCAACCGGGAGGGGTTCGTCAGCCTGGCGCTGGTGCTGGGCGTGGTGCTGATCCCGCTTGCCGCGCTGAGCGCGGGGAGCTGGAAGCAATCGTTCTTCGTGGCGGCGTCCACCAACTTCACGCCGCTGCTGGCACCGGCAAACCAGCCGGCTTACGACACCGCCAGCTTCTATAACGCCACGGTGGCGATCGTGGTGGGCGTGGCGGTGGGGGCGTTGGCGATCGCGCTGCTGCCGCAGCTCTCGCCGGCGCGCCGCGCGGAGCGGCTGCGCCTGCTCACGTTGCGTGACCTCCGGCTGCTGGCGACACGGCGCAGGCCGCCCAGCCTGCTCGGCTGGGAGGGGCTGATGTATGGACGGCTGGCGGCGCTGCCTGACGGGAGTTCTCCGCTGGCGCATGCGGAGATCACGGCGGCGCTGTTCGTGGGCGGCGCGGTGCTGCGGCTGCGGGCGTGGTCCGCGGCGTTCGGCCGCGTGCCGGCGTTGCAGGCTCTGCTGGCGGCAGTTGGCGCCGGCAGATTGGGCGAGGCGCGGCGGGCGTTGCTGGAGGCGGACCGGGCGCTTGGGCAGTCGGCCGAGATGCGACCGTTGCGGGCTGCGTTGCTGGCGCTGCAGGAGGCGCTGACGCGGCATGCTGCTTATTTTGGGGAGTGAAGGAGGAAGG
>CAXTVW010000209.1:0-5184 GCA_964247675.1 uncultured Acetobacteraceae bacterium | reverse complement strand
CAGACGGGTTGCTGGGCGCGTTCAAGGCTTCGGTGGAGGACGGATTCGCGTCGGAGAGCGCACACGGGCTGTATGAGGTGGTGGCAGATGTGGACGCGGTGATGGCGCGTCTGCGGGCGTTGGCGCCGGCGCCGGTGGGGGGTGCTGGACGTTTGTGAGATCGAAGGAAGCAAGGCCTTCTTTTTTGAAAAAAAGAAGCAAAAAACTTTTGCTCCTGGGCTTGCTCCACGAGCGCGTACCGTTTTGATAACGGAACGTAGCGGCTGAGAGTAGCACTTAAAGGATGTCGGCCCGGCTGAATGCCGCCTACACCCGAAGCATCTCTCTTGCGCTCAAAACAACGAAGGCTCCGGGACAGTGCCCCGAAGCCTTCGCATTGTGTGACGGCCTCTGCGGCCGCCTCGCCAGTGGGAGTTAACCCGCTGAGGTGACCTCGGCAGTGTTGCTCCACGTCGCGACGGCGCTCGGCTTCATGACACAATGAGACACTGGATCACCTCCTTTCGGTTGTTGCAGTCACATACGAGGGGATTGCGCGCCGCGCCGTCAAGAGGAAAAACAAGGCCAGCCGCACCGCCGCCCCTAATCGGTGTCTGCAAGACACCAAAGGCCTCGTCCCGGCGGAGGGAGCAGAAGCTTTTGCTTCTTTTTGGAAAAGCCCCTGCCTTCCTTGCCCAACCCGGTGCCTTGCGCCAGTCAGTCCACCCCGCTATAGCCGCGCCTTGGCCGGAGTGTAGCTCAGCCTGGTAGAGCACTGTGTTCGGGACGCAGGGGCCGGAGGTTCGAATCCTCTCACTCCGACCAATCAGACCAACGGGTTAGCTTGACAAGAAACAGCGCCCGGTTGGGCGGTCGCCGGTCTGGCTGCGACCTGGGCATCTGGTGATGGTCGTCCGTCCGCCACCCATCGGGCGCTGGTGATCTTTCCGCGAGATTCGGCGATACGACCGTGTGAGGTCGGGCTGCGGGTCTGGTGCGGTGCACTCGGGCTGGCAAGAACGGCGTCCATGTAGCGTAACAGGATGGCACGTTTAACTGCGTGTGCCTGCTCAACTCGATCCAGTGTCGGGCCGCGCTACAGGCTACTTCAAAGAAAGCAAGCGGTCCTTTTCTGAAGACCAAAAACTGTCGCTCGCTGTCGAGCGCAACCGTGCTCTCGCACGCCCGGCGGCTGTTTCAACACCCGCCGACAGAGACCAAAAGTTTTTTGCTTCTTTTTTTCAAAAAAGAAGGCCTTCCTTCCTTCCTTACTGAGGCTGCGGCTTCACGATCCCCGAAGCCGGATAAGCCGGCAGCAAAGGCGGCGGCGGCGGCAGACCGGCCGGCGTGTTGCCGATCGCCTGCACCATCAGCTGCACCGCGGTTTCGAGCTGCTTGTCGTGGCCGGCGAGCAGGTCGGCGGGCTCGTTCTCTATTTCGATGTCCGGGTCCACGCCATGGTTTTCCACCGCCCAGGTGCTGTCGGGCAGGTACATCGCGTCTTCCGGGATGGTGACGTAGCCGCCGTCCATCATCTTCCAGTTGCCGCGTATGCCGCGCACGCCGCCCCAGGAGCGGGTGCCGAGCAGCTTACCCAGATGGTAGCGCCTGAACAGGAACGGAAAGATGTCGCCGTCCGAGGCGGACCAATGGTTCAGCAGGGTGATCTTGGGGCCCGCGACCATTTCGTCGGGCTCGGTGGTGGTTGCTGTTTCGCGGTTGACGCCGAGCGCCACCAGAACGCGGCGCAGGCGCTCCAGGGCCATGGGGGCCACGAAGCCGCCGCCGTTCCAGCGGTCATCCATGATGAGCGCCTGCTTGTCCATCTGGCTGTAGAACTGGCGGACGAATTGCTGCAGGCCGAGCTGCTCCATGTCCGACATGTAGACGTAGCCGACGCGGCCGCCGGAGAGCCGGTCCACCAGCTCGCGGTTATGGGTGATCTGGGCCTGTTCGCGCAGGCTCAGCTCCTTCTGCACCGGCGTCACGCGGATCTCGCGCGGGGTGCCGGTCGGCGTGTCGGCGATGGTGAGGTCGATGGGCTCTTTGGGGGCGGAGAGCTGCAGGAGGCTGTCCGGGTCGGCGGGGGCGTGCAGGGTCTGGCCGTTGATCGCCAGCACGTAGTCGCCGGCGTGGACGGTCAGGCCGGGTTCGGCGAGCGGGCTGCGGTAGTCCTCGCGGGTGTTGTCGCCGGGGTAGATGGTGGCGATCCTGTAGCGGCCGGAGGCGGCGTCCAGCGCCCAATCGACGCCGAGCAAGGCGGGATGGATTTTCGGCGTGGTGTCCCCGTCATCGCCGCCGCCGACATAGGTGTGGGAGTTGCCGATCTCGCCAAGCACCTGGCCGATGATGTAGTTGAGGTCCTCGCGCGAGCCGGCGAGCGGGACGAGCCTGGCGTAACTGTCGTGCACCGCCTGCCAGTTCTGGCCGTTCATCACCGGCGAGTAGAACAGGTCGCGTTCCAGGCGCCAGGCGTTGTTGAACATTTCCGTCCATTCCGCGCGCGGATCGACGATCATGCGCAGATGTGCCAGGTCGAGCTTGTGTGTCTCGTCGTGGTCTTTCTCAGCATCCGGCTTGGCGGCGAGCACGGTGTAGTCTTTTTCGTGCTGTACCAGCACGTGTGCGCCATCCAGCGCGAGCGCGTAGCTGTCCACGTCCTCGGCGACCGTCTCATCGCGGCGTTTGGCAAAGTCATAGACGTGCAGCGCCGATTTCTCGCCCTTCAGGTTGCCTTCGATAAGCGAGATCGGCTGGGTGAGGTAGAATATCTTCTGCCCCGTGGCGTCCATCTGGGCGATGTTCGCCGGATCGACGGGGATTTCGACCGCACGGTCCATCATGTGGTCCAGATCGACATGGACCTGCGGGACGGTGGCGGGTTTCGCCGCCGGCTTGTCCTTGGGCTTTGCGGAATCGTCAGCGGCGGCGGCGCTCTCGTCGGATTGCGGGGCGAGCGGCGAAAGCGTGTTGGCGGCGAGCGGGATGGCGTAGATGCCGGTCGATTTCAGCACCGCGAAATCGGACTCGGTGTCGGAGAGCACGGTGTTCTCGTGACGGCTTGACTGGAAATAGAGGTATCTGCCGTCAGGTGACCAGACGGGACTGGCGTCGGTGCTGTCACCGGCGCCCAGGCGGGTGAGTTTTCCGGACGCCAGTTCGAAGAGATAGAGGTCACGCCGGCGCTGGTGGTCGCGGAAGGCCATGCTGAAGGCGAGCCAGCGGCTGTCCGGCGAGAACGCCTGGTCGTGTATCTCGGTGAGCTTGTCCTGGGCGACCTGGCGGGGCGCGCCGCCTGCGGCCGGCACGGTCCACAGGCGGTGGGCGCCGTCCGAAAAGGCCAGGGTCTTGCCGTCCGGCGACCACACAGGGCCGTAGAGGTAGCCGCTGGTGAAGCTGGTGAGCAGCTTTTCCGGGCCGCCCTCCGCCGGGCGCGTGGCGACCTGCTGGTTGCCGTTGATGTCCGTGGTGTAGGCGATGGTGCGGCCGTCCGGGGAATAGGCGGGATGGTCCTCGTCGGCGTTCTGCGTGCTGGTGAGGTTGCGGGTGGCGCCGTGTTCGGCGGGAACGCTGAAGATGTCGCCGCGGGCGGAGAAGATCGCGCGCTTGCCGTTCGGGCTGAGCGCGTAATCCACCTGCTGCGCCATGTCCTTGTCGCGCAGCATGTCGCGCGCGTCGGCCACGTGGGGACGCATGCGGGGGTTGTCGTCCGGCAGGGCGAACGTGACCGCGTGCATCTGCTCGCTCGGCAGATCCAGCGTGTAGAGCTTGCCACCTTGCTGGAAGGCGATGGCGTTGCTGCCGTAAGCGGGAAAGTCGATGTCGTAATCGGTGAAGTGGGTGACTTCGCGGGTCTGCTTGCTGTCGAGATCGTAGCACCAGATGTTGGCGCGGCGAGCCTGGTCCTGGTCGGAGAGGTAGTAGATCTTGCGGCCTACCCACATCGGCGAAGTGTTGGTGCCGGACCAGTTGGTGACCTGGGTGAGCTTGCGGCTGTTCAGATCATAGGTGAACACCTGCTGGGCGAGGCCGCCGTTGTAGCGTTTCCAGGTGCGGAAGTTCCGCAAGATGCGGTTGTAGGCGATGCTGTGGCCGTCCGGCCCGTAGGTGAGCAGGCCCACGGCATCGTCGATCGGCAGCTTCACCGAGGCGCCGCCGGCCACGGGTACGGCGTCGGCCTCGGCGATCCAGCTGTTCCACTGGTCGGCCTTCGAGAGATAGACGACGGCGTTGGAGTCCGGCGTCCAGGTGACGACCATGTTGTCCGGCGCGTGGCGGCCGCCGGTGCCGGCCTCTACCGTGGGGTGGTAGGTGAGGCGCCTGGCGGGGCCGCCGGCGGCGGGGATCACCCAGACGTCCGTGCCGGCGTTGCTGGCTTCCGTGTAGGCGATCCACTTGCCGTCCGGCGAGACGCGGGGGAACATGTCTTGCCCGGGTGCGCTGGTGAGGCGCACGGCCAGGCCACCTGCGCGCGGCACTTCCCAAATGTTGCCGTCCGCCACGAACACCACGCCGGATGCGGTGGGCTGCGGGAAGCGCGGGATGGCGGCGCGGGCGCCAGGGGCAAAAGCTGCGAGCGCGGTGGTGGCGAGGAGGGCTGCGGCCAGGCGGAGACGGTTCACGTAAGAAGCCTTGGGGCTGTTTGCGGGGCGGAGGTTAGTGCAATGGGGGTGGGCGTCCAGGCGAGGGGGAGGAAGCAGGGGTGCATGTAGCGGGTCAGCACGGCACCGCGGGCGGCGGCGGCCTCGTCAGGGCGGTCGAAGAAATCCGAGCCGAGCGCGATCGGCGTGTCCGGATCGATGTCGCTTTGCTCGACGGCGCGGGAGGCCAATGGCGCATAGTGTCGTCCAGACGACGGCCGTCGGCGAAATAACCGAAGCCGTGGGGCGGTTTGCTGAACGCCTCCCATTTGTTCGCCAGCACGAGGTGCCTGTAGCGGTCGCACAGTTCGGCCATCACGCCGAGGTTCTCGGCGTTGAAGCGGTTCTGGCGCTTAGAGAAGCTGCCCGGCACGTTCATGCTGATGCCGCTGAAATTGAGGTATACCAGGCGTTTGCCGTTCACCTGCCATTTGCCCTTCGGGAACTTTCGTCCTCCGCATCCGCGACAGCCGGTCATTTCAGGAGAGAAACGCTCGCTAAAGATTCGGCGGAAGAAACGTTTTTTACGTCGGTCTCAAAACGAAGCCTTGCTTGCTTCAATCAT
>CAXTVW010000208.1:0-5188 GCA_964247675.1 uncultured Acetobacteraceae bacterium | reverse complement strand
GCTACCTGCCGAGCGGCACGAACGGCGTGCTCTCCATTGCCAGCGCGCGCTACGCTAGAGCATTCGCCACGCATAAGGGCTGGGATTTCTCCACCGGTCTTGGGACGGTGAATGCGGCGAATTTGGTGAACGGGTGGTAGAGAGGAAGCAAGGCCTTCTTTTTTGAAAAAAAAGAAGCAAAAAACTTTTACTTCCCCGCCTGCACCGAGACGCGTCCTGATTCTGCCAACAAGCGGCTCGGCAGGATCAGGACGCGCGTTGATGCAGGCGGGGGAGTAAAAAGTTTTTTGCTTCTTTTTTTCAAAAAAGAAGGCCTTGCCTTCAGCTACACTCAGCAACCTTATCCAAATCCACCAGTATATCCCCGAGAAAATCCGCGTCGAACGCAAACCGCACCGGCACTGCCGGTCCGCCAGGCGCCACCGCCGCCAGCCACGCCTTGCTGAAATGCGGGCGCGCCTGACGCGCCTCTGACTGGTCCTTCAGGAATCCTGCCAGCATCACCGACTCGGTGTCGCAACGCAAAGCCTGGCCGGCAAACACCGAGCGTCCGCTATGCGCGAGCATTTCCTGGTCCGCCGTATGCGTGGTCAGCCGGCGCAACTGCCGCCCGTCGAACACCAGCGCCGATCCCTGGCAGGCATGCGTCCGTGTCACCACCAGCGTCTCAAGTGCGATTGCCGTCATGCCATCGACGGCGCCGGCCAGGCCGGATGCGGGCACCGGCTGACGGTATTTCTCGGCGGGCGGCGTGATCTTCTGCACCGCGGGCGCACCGGCCGGGTATGCGAGCGACAGGTTGTATTCCTCGCCGGAGATACGGCCGTGCTCGGTATAGCCGTGCGGTATAAGGGTGTTTCCCGCGACCGCGCCCTGCGCGCGGCCTTCCACGCGGCCATGCACCAGGAAATCCGCCAGGCCGAGCGTGCGCGCGTTCAGGGCGGCGTCATACGAGGTGGCGTCCAGGCGGAGGCAGTAGTTCACGTCGAAGAACGCGATGCCGCGGAGGCGGGCGGTGTAGTGGAGGAGCGTGGATGCCTGGGCGGGGACGCATAGGCAGAGCAGGACGAGCGCTAGGCGCATGGGGGATTCCTAAGGAAGGAAGCAAGGCCTTCTTTTTTGAAAAAAAGAAGCAAAAAACTTTTGCTCCCCCGCTTGCACGGCGGTGCGTGCTGGTTCTGCCAACGCGCATACGTGCAGAACTTGGCGCGGCCTAAATGCCAGCGAGGAAGAAAAAGTTTTTTGCTTCTTTTTTTCAAAAAAGAAGGCCTTGCTTCCTTACTTCGTAAACCCCCGAAGCTGCCGCTCCGGCATAAACAGTAAAATAACAAACGCGCATCCCGTCACCACGGCCGCCGAAGCAAATGTCCAGGCCAGTGCGTGGCCGTACGCCTCCACCAGCAGCGCCCGGGCCGCCGGCGGCAGCGCACGCAGGTGCTCCAGCCCGCCGCCAAGTTGCGAGCCGCCGGGCAGCCAGGCGTGCAGCGTGGTGGCCAGGATGGTGCCGGACATCGCGACCCCGAAGGCGCCGCCCAGTGAGCGGAAGAACGCCATCGTCGCGGTGGCCACGCCCAGATCGGCCGGCGCCACGGCGCTCTGCACCGCGGTGGTTATGTTCGGCATAACCAGGCCCAGTCCCAGGCCGAGCAACGCGAGCAAGGCGTCGAAGCCGTTGGCAGAGACGCCTTCCAGCAAGGCGGCGGTAAGGCCGGCATAGGCCAGCGTGCCGATCGCCAGGCCGCTGACAGGGAAGCGCTTCAGCTTGCCGGTGCGGGTGACAAGGCGGCCGCCCACGACCGAGCTGATGATCAGCCCGCCCATCAGCGGCGCCATGCGCAGCCCGGCTTCGGTGGCCGAGGTGGAGAACACGAGCTGGAAGAACAGCGGCACGAACACCAGGCTGCCGAACAGCGCCGCCGTTACCAGGGCGATGGAGGAGACGCCACAGCTATAGACGCGGTCCGCGAACAGGCGCGCGGGGAGCGCCGGCTCGAGGGCGCGGCGTTCCACCGGGACGAGCAGCGCCAGCAGGGCCAGCGTCAGCGCGCCGAGGCCCAGTATCTGCGGCGAGACCCAATTGTAGGTGGTGCCGCCCCAGCTCAGCAGCAGCAGGCCGGTGCAGGTGGCGGCAATCAGCAGGCCGAAGCCCAGGAAATCGACGCTGCGGGAGCGGGTGGGCTGGCGGCGCGGCAGGCTGATGGCCAGGATGGCGACCGCCGCCGCGCCCACCGGCAGGTTGAGGTAGAAGATCCAGGGCCAGGACGCGGCGTCCGTGATCACGCCGCCGAGCAGCGGCCCGGCTACGCTGCACAGCGCGAACACGCCGGCGATCAGCCCCTGGTAGCGCCCGCGCTCCCGCGGCGAGACGAGGTCCGCGATCGACGTCTGCGTGAGCGTGATCAGCCCGCCGGCGCCCACGCCCTGAAGCGCGCGGGCGCCGATCAGCATGCCCATGCTGTGCGCGGCACCGCAGAACAGCGAGCCGCCCAGGAAGATGCCGATGGAAGTGAAGAATGCCGCCCGCCTGCCGAACTGGTCCGACAACTTGCCATATAGCGGCGTGCTTGCGGTGGACGCGACGGCGAACGCGGTGACCACCCAGGAGAGGTGCGCCAGCCCGCCGAGATCGCTGACGATGCGCGGCAACGCGGGGCCCACGATGTTGCCGTCCAGCGAGGCGAGGGCGAGCACCATCATCAGCCCGGCCATCGCCCGGCGTATTTGGGCCGGCGTGGCCTGGGTGGGTGCCTCGGTCTGTCCGGCGGCTTCGCTGGCGCTCATGCCACCCCATACGACTTGAACCAGGCCAGCGCGTCCGCCCAGCCCTGCTCGGCGGCCGGCTTGTTGTAGGTGGCGCGGTAATCGGCGTGGAAGCCGTGGCCAGCGTCCGGGAACATCTTGATCTCGACACTGTGCCCGGCATCGCGCGCCACCTGGGCGGCGGCCTGCACGTCCGCGGGATGGATGCTGCCATCCTTGCCGCCATACAGGCCCAGCAGCGGGCAGCGCAGGCCTGCGGCCAGGTCCGTGGGCGTGCGCGGCTGGATCGGCGAGGTGGCGCCCTTGACCGGGCCGTAGAAGGCGACGGCCGCCTTCAGATGCGGGTTGTGCTCGGCATACAGCCACGTGTCGCGCCCGCCGCGGCAGAAGCCGATGACGCCGAGGCGGTTCGCGTCGCCGTGGTTGGCCTCGGCCCAGGCGGCCGTGCTGTCCAGGTCGCTGAGCATGACGCCGTCCGGCGCCTTGGAGATCACGCGGGCGACGATCTCATGCGGGTCCGTCATTTTCGATAGGTCCGCGATGCGGGCGTAGAGCTCTGGGGCGACGGCCAGGTAGCCCAGCTTGGCGAAGCGGCGGCAGACGTCCTTGATGTATTCGTGGACGCCGAAGATCTCCTCGATGACCAGGACGATCGGATATGGGCCGTTGCCCTGCGGGCGGGCGTAATAGGCGGGGATGGGGCCGTTGGGCGTGGTGACCTGCGCTTCGCCGGCGTCCAGGCCGGTGGCGTCCGTGTGGACCGGGGCTTCCTGCGCGCGCGCTACGGCCAGGGTGAAGCCGGTCATCAGCGTGGTCATCAGCAGGGTGCGGCGGTCTACTGGCATGCTGCGGGGCTCCGGGAGATAGTAAGCCAAGTAGTCCTTTTTTGGAAAAACGACCAAAAAACTTTTGCTTCCCCCGCCTGCATGGAGGCACGTGCAGGCGCTGCCGAGCGCGCCATTGCGGGATCAGGACAGGCGGGTGGCGTGTTCCTCGGGGAGCCACATATGGTTCCATGCACGCGTCTCGTGAACGACCGAGTTTCGGTGAGCGGACGGGCCTTCTGGAAACAGCACTACGTCCTTGTAACGGCATTTGGTGAGTAGTTCGGTTAAAGCAGCCTCATCGGCGCCCAGCAGAACCTCGAGGAACACGACGGGCCTATCGCACCGCATGATGTTTCTGGCGCCACAAAGCACTTCCAGATCGTGGCTTTCGGCATCGATCTTGATGACGGCCACGCGCCGGCCGCGAACATGCATCGTATCCAGCCGCCGGGTGGCCACCTTTTCTGTCGCCGTCACGTCAGACTTGAAGCCTGCAGAAAGCGAAGCGCTCGTCTCGACCAGACCGTGCCTGTCATCAGGAATGTAGAGCGTCTGCTCACCGTCGCGATCGCTGACGGCTTGCGGAAACACTCTCACCCTACGTCGCAATTCGTTCAGTTTCAGGTTCGCCAGGAGGATGCCGCGAACAGAGGCCATCGGCTCATAAGCGGCCACAGTCACCCTGTTCGAGATGGAGAGCGCCAGAAGAGTGTAGAACCCGGTATTCGCGCCGACATCCACGACAAGGCCGCGTCCAGCGGCCTCTATTGCGCGACAGAAGAGTTGCGGCGTCGGGTGTTCGAACTCAGACCACCCCTGCGAACCCGCAATGCGGGCAACCTGGTCTCGCCCGGCACAGGAATACATCGAGAAAGAAGGGCGGTGCCAGCCGCTTCCTCCTGCAACGGCAACGGCATCGCCTGTTACCGAAGGATCTGCAGGCTCGTCAGATTTCTGCCTTGCCAGGTTGCGCAGGAACGCCAGCATCACCGATCCGCAGTTCCGCAAGCCAAGGGGCACTCAAGCCCCCCTGTTGCGGAATAACGCGCAGATGTGAGCAAGCATTGGTCGGCTGTCATGCCTGCGCGTTTCCAATGACTTCAGGAGGCGCTTTCACCGCATCGCCTTCTGTAGATTCTCATCTATTTTTGCCAGGAAGTTCTGCGTGTTCATCCAGGGCTGCTCAGGCCCGATCAGAATCGCCAGATCCTTCGTCATGGCACCGCTCTCCACCGTTTCCACGCACACGCGCTCCAGCGTCTCGGCGAACGCGGTGACATCGGGCGTATCGTCGAAACGGCCGCGGTAGATCAGCCCGCGCGTCCAGGCGAAGATGCTGGCGATCGGGTTGGTGCTGGTCTCGCGGCCGCGCTGGTGCTCGCGGTAGTGGCGCGTCACCGTGCCGTGGGCGGCTTCGCTTTCGATGATGCTGCCGTCAGGGCTCATCAGCACGCTCGTCATCAGGCCGAGCGAGCCGAAACCCTGCGCCACGATGTCGCTCTGCACGTCGCCGTCGTAGTTTTTGCAGGCCCACAGATAGCCGCCGGACCATTTCAGCGCGCTGGCCACCATGTCGTCGATCAGGCGGTGTTCGTAGGTGA
>CAXTVW010000207.1:0-5248 GCA_964247675.1 uncultured Acetobacteraceae bacterium | reverse complement strand
CTAAGTAAGTAAGCAAGGCCTTCTTTTTTGAAAAAAAGAAGCAAAAAACTTTTACGCCCCCGACGCTGCGGCGCTTCGGTGTTTCCGGCCCTGCCCGGCTGGTGCAAATGCGGAGTAGTAAAAGTTTTTTACTTCTTTTTTTCAAAAAAGAAGGCCTTCCTTTCTTCTTAGGATCTCCCCCATGAGCACCTTCCTGCACACCATGCTGCGCGTCACCGACCTGAACGCCAGCATCACCTTCTACCGCAACCTCCTCGGCATGAAGGAGCTCCGCCGGAACGAAGTCACCGCCGGCCGCTACACCCTGGTGTTCATGGGCTACGCCACCAACGCCGAAGGCCAGGCCGAACTGGAGCTCACCTACAACTGGGACCAGCAAGGCCCCTACGATCTGGGCAGCGCGTTCGGCCACCTAGCCGTCGGCGTGCCTGACGTCGCCGCCGCCTGCGAGGCGGTGCGCGCCGGCGGCGGCGCCGTGGTGCGCGAAGCCGGACCGGTGAAGCACGGCACCACGGTGATCGCCTTCGTGGAAGACCCGGACCGCTACAAGATCGAGCTCATCGAGCGCAAGTGAGCCTGCTCGGCGGCCTCGGCGGCGCGCTGCAGCAGGCCGCCTATGCCGGCGTGCAGGCGTGGCCGTTCGCCTCCATTACGCTGCGCATCGGCGTCACCGGCCTGTCGCGTGCCGGCAAGACGGCGTTCCTCACCTCGGCGGCGGCCAACCTCCTGGCCCGCCGCTGGGCCTTGGCCCCGCTGGGCGCCGGCGGCGTGCCGCGTTTCGACCAGGCGCGCCACCTTGCCCGCCTGGCCGCCGACCCGCCTGCCTGGCCGGAGCGCACGGACGCCGTCTCCCTGCTGGCGCTCACCACCAGCCTGAAGCGCGGCGTGCTCCCCGCGCGCCAGGTCCGGCTGGAGTTCCTGGATTACCCCGGCGAGTGGCTGATCGACCTGCCGATGCTGACACAGACCTACGCCCAATGGTCCGCCGCCACGCTGCGCCGCCTCGAAGCGCCCGGCATCGCCGCCACCACCGCGCCGTTCCTGGCCTTCACCCGCGCGCTGTCCGCCCGCGCCGCCGCCGACGAAGCACTGGCCCATGCCGGCACCCGCCTGTATCGCGAGATGCTCGGCCGCCTGCGCGACCAGGGCCTCGCCTTCCTGCAGCCCGGTCGCCACCTCATGCCCGCGCCCGGCCCGGAAGCACCCTGGCTCTCCTTCTTCCCGGCCGCCGGCCAGGGTGGCCTCACCGCCCTGCTCGCCGAACGCTACGAGGCCTACCTCGCCGCCGTCCGCCGCGAACTCGCCTCGCCGCTGTTCGCCAACGTGGACCGCCTGGTCATCCTGGCTGACGTGCTGACCGCGCTGCACGCCGGCCAGGCTGCGTTCGCGGACATGCAGGCCGCGCTGTCGGCCGCCTCCGGCTCGCTGCGCTGGGAGTTCTCCTGGCTGGAGGCTATGGGTGCGCTCGCCACCCTGCAGCTGCCGCCACGCATCATCTCCCGCGTGGCCTTCGCCGCCACCAAGGCGGACCACGTGGCCGAGCGCCAGCGCGGCAACCTGGCCGCCCTGATGCGCGCGCTGACCCCCATGCCCCCCGGCGCCGAAGGCGTGCGCAGCGGCCATTTCGCCATCGCCTCCGTCCGCTGCACGGAGGATTTCGTCTGGACCCTGGAAGGCCGCCCGGTCAGCGCCGTACGCGGCCGCGTGCTCGGCCAGCAGGCGATGACGCGCTCCTACCCGGGCGAAGTGCCCGACCGCCCGCCGGAAGGCGATTTCTGGTCTCACCCCTTCCTCGCCTTGCCGCAGTTCGAACCCATGCGCCTGCCGGAAAGCGGCCGCCTCGGCGTCCCCAATGTCGGCCTGGACGCCCTGCTCGCCTTCCTGCTGGACGACGTCTCATGAGCTCCTACCCCGCCCCGCGCATCGAGACCGAAGAACTCCCCGCACCCCGATTGGAGCCAACGATAGCACTGGCCGCCGTCGAGCTGCCGGCGCTGGCCCGCCGCCCCTGGGCGATGCCGGCGCTTGTGCTCGGCGGCGCCAGCATCCTCGTGCTCGGCAGCGCGGCGCTGGAAGCCGGCAACCTGGTTGCCGAGACCTTCGCCCGCAGCGCCTTCCTCGGCGGCGCCGCCGCCGGCATCGCCGCCACCGGCTTCGGCATGATCGGCCTGGGCTTCTGGCGCGAGTGGTCGGCCCTCTCCGCCCTGCGCGGCGTGGACCGGCTGCGCATCGCCCTCGGCGGGCAGGACCCGGTCGCCCGCGCCCAAGCCGCCCGCGAATGGCTGCGCGAACTCCCCGAAGGCCCGGCCTTGCTGCCGGCGATCGACGCCGTCAACGACCCCGACGCCATACTCGCGCTCCTGCGCGCCGGTCCTGCGGTCTCCCTGCGCACCCAGGCCGAGGCGCTGGGCCGCACCGCCGCCCTGCAATCGCTCGCCGGGGTCGCCGCCATGCCCTCGCCCGGCCTGGCCGCCTTGTTCGTGGCCTGGCGCGGCCTCCGGCTGATACGCCAGGTCGCCGCCCTGCACGGCCTGCGGCCCGGCCTGCTCGCCACGCTTGGCCTGCTGCGCCGCACGGCGCTGTCCGCCGGCGCGGTGGTGGGCACGGAGGTGGCGGTGAACACGGCAACGCACGCGCTGCTCTCCAGCCCGCTGCTGCAGCACGTGGCGGGCGAGATGGCGGGCGCGGGCGTCGCGGCGCGGCGCATGGTGGTGCTGGCTCGCGCGGCGACCGTGGCTTGTTCGCCGGTGCCGCCGGAGTAAGGCAAGCAAGGCCTTCTTTTTTGAAAAAAAGAAGCAAAAAACTTTTGCTTCCCCGACGCTGCCGCGCATCGGCTTCTTCTGGAGCACACGGCTGGGGCAAATGCGGGGAGCAAAAGTTTTTTGCTTCTTTTTTCCAAAAAAGAAGGCCTTTCTTCCTCCCGCCCCGTCCGGAGCCGAATCGAAATGCGCCTGCCCGCCTATCTCGCCTTGGCACTGGCATTCGCCGCACCCGCGCACGCGTGTGAAATGGCCCTCGCCTCCAAATTGCCCGTCCAGGCATACGGTTCGGACCTGCTGGTGCCGATGTCGCTGAACGGCAAGCCGGCGCAGATGATCTTCGACAGCGGCGCGTATTACAGCCTGATCACCGAAGCCGCGGCCACACGCGTCGGGTTACGCGTGATGCGGCGTGAGGAATACGATGCGAGCCCAACCCTCGCGAGCGGCATCGGCGGTTCACGCAGCGCACTGGAGATGACGGCGCGCAGCGTAGAGTTGGGCGGCATCAAAGCCCGGGACTTCGACTTCACCGTGGCAGACTTCCTCAAGCCCCCGGTCGATGGGCTGCTCAGCCTGAGCCTGATCGCGCAGTTCGACATCGATTTCGACCTGTCCGAGAACGAGATCCGGCTGTTTCGGCCGAAGGGCGACTGCAGCGCGCCGGCCGCCTTCCTGTCCCAGCCGCTCTACGTGGTGCCGCTACGCCCCACCGGGCTGGACAGGCGCCCGCGCATACGCGTCCAGATCGGCAGCACATCCCTTGTGGCCCTCGTTGATACCGGAGCGGCGCACTCGGCCATCTTCCGCGGCCCGGCCGAGCGCATCGGGCTGCGCCTGGCCGACCTCAAAGCGGACCAGAGCTTCACGGTGCACGGCGTAGGTTCCGAACGCGTGCGTGCGGTGCGGCACGCGATAGAGCCCGTCAGCATCGGTGACCTGGAATTCAGCAACATGCGGCTGGATGTGCTCGACGACCGCCCCGGCGACGAAGTGGAGATGCTGCTCGGCGCGGATTTCGTGCGTGCCGTTCACATCTGGATTTCATATTCCTCGCACTCGCTCATCCTGCAGTATCCGCCGCATGCTTCAAAAAAGGCGGGGTGAACGGCCAGCGGCAGCGCGAGCGACTCAGGCAGCATGCCGCAGCGCCGGATTGCCCACGAAATCATGCGCCCCGGTGTGCACCAGCGCGCCCTTCGTATCGAGCCAGATCTTGCCGCCAAGCATGCGCCACCGCCGGCAGAACGTGTAATCCTCGCTGAGGTAATGCCGCGTTTCCGGCTCGATCATGCAGTCGAACAACGCGAACTGGTGCTTGCTGGCGCATTGCGTCGCGCTGTCATGCGCCGCCTCGAAACGCAGTTCCGGGTAGCCTTCCATCATGCGCGCGATGGCCTCGCGCCGTATCATCATGAAGCCGGTGCCCGCATATTCGCCGGTGACGAAGCCGTCCTTCTCCTCGCGCGCGCCGTCCGCGCACGGCAGGCCCACGTAGCGCAAGGCGGCTGTCTCCAGACCTTCGCCCTGCCGCACCCGCGTGATCGCCTCGGGCGACCAGTCCCGCGTCTTCAGCGGGTACATACCGGCGACCACATCCTCCCCGAAGGCGATCATGCGCAACACCGAGGCCGGCAAATAGGTGATGTCCGCGTCCACGAACAGCAGATGCGTGGCGGTCGGCCTGTCCATGAAGCGGGCCACCAGCGTGTTGCGGCTGCGCGTGATCAGCGAATCGAACCCGTGCAGGTCCACGGTGACGGCCAGACCAGACTGGATGCCCTGCATCATCAGGTTCGTTGTGGACAGCATGTAGCCCTGCGTCACGACCCCGCCGTAACAGGGCGTGCAGACGACGATGCTGGCGTGGGAGTATGGCATGGCCTGCCTCGGAAGAACGCGGCCAGACTGAAGCGAAAAGATTAAGAAATCGTTACGCCTGCGTGCTTGGACCCTATCAGACAAGTTCCGAATACGGCACAAGCAGCCTGTCCGCGTCAGCAGCCTGGCCGGCAGCGCGCGCGCCTCCGCTACCAGCAGCCGGTCCAACGGGTCTCCATTCGTCGCCAGCACTTTGACCCACCCCACCCGCAACCCTATATCCACAGTGAAGCGAGCCGCCCCCACACGGGAATCCACGCAAATGAACTACCGCCCTTACCAGAAGATCGAACGCCGCAAATCCAGGCAGATCCACGTCGGCCGCGTGCCGGTGGGCGGCGACGCACCGATCAGCGTGCAGACGATGACCAACACGCTCACCTCGGACGCCGCCGCCACTATTGCCCAGATACGCCTGTCGGAAATCGCCGGCGTGGACATCGTGCGCGTCTCCTGTCCGGACGTGGAGAGCACCGCCGCCCTGGCCGAGATCGTGCGCGAAGTGAACGTGCCGATCGTGGCGGACATCCACTTCCACTACAAACGCGCCATAGAGGCCGCCCAGGCCGGCGCCGCCTGCCTGCGCATCAACCCCGGCAACATCGGCA
>CAXTVW010000206.1:0-5251 GCA_964247675.1 uncultured Acetobacteraceae bacterium | reverse complement strand
AGTAAAAGTTTTTTGCTTCTTTTTTTCAAAAAAGAAGGCCTTCCTTGCCTTCCAACAAGGGTGCGCGCGAGTGCTGCAAGGATCGCCGATGATCAACGTTCGCCGGGCTGAGTTGACGGACGCGACAGCGATCGGCGCAGTGCATGTCGCCGCTTGGCGAAGCACCTACCCCGGCATATTGCCGGACGACTACCTGGCGCGGCTTTCACCCACCCGCATGGCACTGCATTACCGGGCGACGATCGCGTCCGGAGCGACGGTGATGGTGGCCGCGGCCAGTGGCCGGGGACCGCGCATCGTCGGGTTTACCACAGCCGGTCCTCCGCGGACCCCCGGGCTGGGTGCCTGCGAAATCGAGACGCTCTATGTGCTCGATGACTGGCGTGACCGCGGCGTGGGGCGGCAGATGATGCAGGGGGCGGCGAGCCAGTTAGCCGCGCGAGGATTCGATTCGGTCTTCGTTTGGGTGCTGCGGGATAACCCCAGCCGCTGGTTCTACCAGCACATGGGGGGGCACGCGGCGGCAGAAGGGCAAACGCGGCTTGCCGGCGTGGCCCTGGCGCAGGTGGCTTACAGTTGGAATCCGATTGCCCGGCTATTTGCGGACGGTGCTGGATAGGCTGGATGAGCTAACCGAGCCGCGCTGCCCCTGCCTGTTTCCCGGCCCTCAATCTCCAGCCGCTTCAGCCATACCGGCCGCCAGCCGCGGCATGCGTCGCGCCGTCGCTGGCGACAGCCAATGCGAGAGCTGATCCAGATACAGATAGATCACCGGCGTGGTGTATAGCGTCAGCGCCTGGCTCAGGATCAGCCCGCCGACCATCGCATAACCTAAAGGCTGGCGCAGTTCAGAGCCGGCACCGTGGCCGAGCATGAGCGGCAGGCCGGACAGCAGCGCGGCCATCGTGGTCATCATGATCGGCCGGAACCGCATCAGGCACGCCTGGCGTATAGCGTCCAGCGGTTCCATGCCGCCCTCGCGTTCGGCATGTATGGCGAAATCGACCATCATGATGCCGTTCTTCTTCACGATGCCGATCAGCAGGATGATGCCGACAATGGCGATGACCGAAAGGTCGAAGCCGAAGATCATCAGCATCAGCAGCGCGCCCACGCCGGCCGACGGCAGGGTCGAGAGAATGGTGAGCGGCAGGATGTAGCTCTCATACAGGATGCCGAGGATGATGTACACGCTGATCAGGGCGGCGGCGATCAGATAGGGCTCGCTGCTGAGCGAGGATTGGAACGCGGCCGCGTTGCCCTGGAACGAGCCCTGCACGCTTGGCGGCGCGCCGATCTGCGCGCGCGCGCCATCGACCTGCTTGACCGCGTCGCCGAGCGAGGCGCCCGGCGAGAGATTGAAGCTTATGGTGACGGCGGGGAACTGGCTCTGATGGTTCACCGCCAAAGGCGAGATGGGCACGGTGCTGCGGTGCACGACAGCCGATAGCGGCACCGCGGTGCCCGAGGTGCCTTTCACATACAGGGTGTCCAACGTGTGCACGCGGCCCTCGAGGTCCGGCGGGACTTCCTCGATCACGTAGTACGAGTTGAGCTGGGTGAAGTATTGCGTGACCTCGCGCTGGCCGAACGCGTCGTACAGCGTGTCGTCGATCTGCTGCGGCAGGATGCCGAAGCGCGAGGCGGCGTCGCGGTCGATGACCAGCGTGGCGGTAGTGCCGGCGACCTGCTGGTCGGACGTGACGTCGCGCAGGATGGGCACGGTCTTCAGCTTGTCGAGCAGCTTGGGCGCCCATTTGTTCAGCTCGTTCGGATCGGCATCCTGCAAGGTGTACTGGTACAGGGTGCGCGAGAGCCGGCCGCCCACTGTGATGTCCTGGCCCGGCTGCATGTAGAGGCGGAAGCCCTCGACAGACTTCACCTTTTCCGTGAGGCGAGCGATGACCTTCATGACAGGTTCGCGTTGGCCCCACGGCTTCAGGTTGATGAAGAGGCGGCCGTTATTGGCGGTCTGGCCCGCATTACCGGCGCCCACCAGCGAGGCAAAGCTGTCGACCGCCGGGTCAGCGGCGACGATTGCGTTCACCTGCTCCTGCTTCTTGTACATCTCGTCATAGGAGATGTCCTGGTTGGCTTCGGTTATGGAGATGACCAGGCCGATATCCTGCTGCGGGAAAAAGCCTTTTGGGATGATGATGAAGAGGAAGACCGTGACGCCGAGCGTGGCGAAGAACACCATCAGCGTGATGAAGCGGAAACGCAGGGCCACTTCGAGTGTGCGGCGATAGAAGTCGAGCATGGCGTCGAACACGCTCTCGATGGCGCGGTAGAGGCGGCCATGCCTGTGGTCCTCGGCCTTAAGGAAGCGGGCGCACATCATCGGCGTGAGCGTCAGCGAGACGAAGGCGGAGATGATGACGGTCAGCGAGACGACGATGGCGAACTCGCGGAACAGCCGGCCGACGATGCCGCCCATCAGCAGAAGCGGGATGAACACGGCAATCAGCGAGACGCTGATGGAGACGATGGTGAAGCCGATCTCGCCCGCCCCTTTCAGCGCGGCCTCCAGCGGCGCCATGCCGTCCTCGATGTGGCGGTAGATGTTCTCGAGCATGACGATGGCGTCATCCACCACGAAACCGACCGCAATGGTCAGGCCCATCAGCGAGAGGTTGTCGAGGCTGTAGCCCAGTATGTACATGGCGGCGAAGGTGCCGACGAGGGCGAGCGGCACGGTGACGCTGGGGATGATGGTGGCCCACAGGCTGCGCAGGAACAGGAAGATCACCATCACCACGAGTGCTATGGACAGCAGCAGCGTGAACTCCACATCCTCCACCGAGGCGCGTATGGTCTGCGTGCGGTCCACGATGGTCTGCACGTGTATGGCCGGCGGGATGCTGACTTCCAGATGCGGCAACGCCGCGCGCAGCCGCTCCACGGTGGCGATCACGTTCGCGCCCGGCTGCTTGTAGACGATCAGCAGGATACCGCGGCGGGAGTGGCCGCCGACTGCCTGCCAGGCGGCCAGCTCGCGATTCTGCGGGCCGCGCACAGCCGTGCCGATGTCCTTGATGCGGACAGGCGCGCCGTTGCGGTAGGCGACGATGAGGTTGTCGTAGGGAGCAGGCGTCGTGAGCTGGTCGTTTGCCTGCAACGTGAAGGACTGGCGCAGGCCGTCTATGCTCCCCTTCGGGCTGTTGACGGTGGCGTCGGTGAGGACCTGGCGCACGTCCTCCATCGTCATGCCCATGGCGGCGAGGCGGGCGGGATCCACTTGCACGCGTATCGCCGGCTTCTGCTGGCCGCCGATCGCCACCTGGCTGATGCCACTGATCTGGCTGAGCTGCTGGCTCAGCACGTTCTCTGCGTAGTCGTCCACCGTGGTCAGCGGCAGGTCTTCGGACCACACGCTCAAGAGGAAGATAGGGCTGTCGGCCGGGTTGACCTTGCGGAAGGTTGGCTGGCTGGGAAGGTTCTTCGGCAGCTGCCCCTGGGCGCCGTTGATCGCCTCGAGCACGTCGGTGGCAGCGGCATCGATGTTGCGGCTGAGGTCGAATTGCACGGTGATGGTGGACGTGCCCAGGACGTTGATGGACGTCATCTGGGTCAGGCCGTTGATCTGGCTGAACTGCGTCTCCAGCGGCTCGGCCACTGAACTGGCCATCACGTCCGGGCTGGCGCCCGGGTAGTTGGCTGTCACCGAGATTGTGGGGAACTCGACCGTGGGCAGCGGGGCCACGGGCAGCAGGGGATAGCTTGCGATTCCCACCAGAAAAATAGCGGCCATGATCAGCGACGTCGCGATCGGGCGCTGGATGAACGGGGTCGAGATGCTCATGAAGTGCTGTTCCGCAGGAGGAAGCCGTTCTTTTTTTGACCAAAAGAACCAAAAAACTTTGCGCCGCTGTCGCCGACTGCGGAAGTTTACGCTGCGTCAGGTGAGTCCGCGACAGCGGAGCGGACGTTTTTTGCCTCTTTTCAAGAGAAAAGGCCTTGCCCGCCTAACTAGCAGGCCGCGCATCCACCTTCATCCCAGGCTGCACGCGCAATTGCCCGGACAGCACCACGGTTTCCCCCGCCGACACACCCGAGGTGATCACCGCCGCGCCGTCGTCCTGATAGCCGACCTTGACGTCCGAGCGCCCGATCGTGCTGTCCGGCTTGACGGTATAGACGAACAATCCGTCCGGTCCGTGCTGGACGGCTTGCGGCGGCAAGGTCAGCGCGCCGCGCTCGACTCGAAGCTGGAGACGTCCGGTCACAAACTGGCCGGGCCAGAGACGATTATCCGTGTTGGCGAACTCGGCCTTCAGCGCGATGGTGCCCGTTGTGGTGTCGATGCTGTTGTTGATGGTGACGAGGTGGCCCTGGGACAGGATGGTGCTGCCATCCTGGCTGGTGGCGGCTACAGGCGGCGTGCCTCCGCTGGCCGCCATCGTGGCGCGTATGGCGGGCAACTGGTCCTGCGGCAGGGTGAACACCAAGCTGATCGGGTGGACCTGGGCAATGGCGACGATGCCGGTGGAATCCGTCGCGTGTATCAGGTTTCCCACGTCAACAAGCCGGAAGCCCACGACGCCCTCGATCGGCGCGGTGATGCGGCAGTAGTTGAGGTTCAGCGCGGCCGCGGCGATGGCGGCGTCGTCGCCCTGCAAATTGGCCTGGTCCTGGGCGACGAGGGCCTGCTGCGTGTCCACCTGCTGGCGGCTGGCGACGTTGGTGCGCACCAGGCTGGCGTAGCGTACGAGGTCGCGCTGGGCGTTGTCGATCGTCGCCTGGTCGCTGGCGCGCTTGGCCTGCGCCTGGGCGAGGACAGCGGCGTAAGGGCGCGGATCGATCTGGGCCAGCAACTCGCCCGGATGGACTTCCTGGCCTTCGTGGAAGGCGATGGTGTCCAGGTTGCCGTCCACGCGGGCACGAACGAGCACTTGCCGCCAGGCCTGCACGGTGCCTATGCCGCGCGTGTATTCCGGCAGATCCTGCTCGACCACATGCGTGACCGTGACCGGTGTGTCGCCCTGCGCCGCCTGCTGCGCCCAGGCAGGCGCGGCAAGGCTGATCGCCAGAGCACAGGCGGCTCCGATCCGGCCAGCCTTGCCGCTATGGCCAAGGGTGGGCACCGACATAGCTACCCGGACGCCCTGATTATCGACGTGAGCACGCACGAGAACGCCTCTCTATACTCTGTCCCGGCTCGAATTACGGGTGATGACAACGCGGTTCAGGGAACCGCTACAGACCTGACAGAAGGCGTTCCCGGTCGAACCGTCAAGCGTTGGCGCGCTCG
>CAXTVW010000205.1:0-5361 GCA_964247675.1 uncultured Acetobacteraceae bacterium | reverse complement strand
TTTTTCACGTCATTTCCACCTGACGTTCTTGAATTGGAACAATGGTATCTGCCCTACCGAAACGGTGTCGTCACGCACCCGGAAAGGCAGCCGCACGGCATCGGCGTTGCCAGGCGCGCGCGGCATGAACGCCAGCATCGCCCCTGCGGTCGCGGCCAGGCCGGGCGTGATCACGCTTGCGCTGGAGAGCGCGGCCAGGGTGGCCCCGCTCCCCGCCAGGTCGGCGCTGCCCGATCCCGTCGGTTGCAGGCGGCCGTCGAGCGTGAGCGATGCGGTGGCGCCCAGGTCCAGCGGACCCCAGCGGAGCCGGAAATCGTGCGCGTCCAGCCGGCCGCCGCCGTCACGCCAGGCCCGCGCCTGGCTCTCGATGTCGGAGGGTCCGGTGGGGCCGGCGGCCGGGGAGTTCAGGTCCAGCGTTCCGCTCAGCTCGGAGACGAGCGCGCCCAGCGGCCACTGCACGATGTCCGGCAGGCCGATGCCGGCGGCTTGTATCTCCAGCGTGGCCGAGGGCCAGGCATTGCCGGTTTTGGGATCGCCCACCGCGGACACGCGCAGGGCCAGGTTTTCCACCTGGACGTCCTGCGGGTGGCGGGATCCGGCGATGCCGCCTGCAAGGGCACGCGCGTTTATCCGCGCCAGCTCCGGCGCGCTGCCCCATAGCTTGATCGAGGCGGCAAGCTCGCTGGCGGTGAAGGCCAGCTCCGGCAGACCGGACAAATGGAGGCGCTGCGGCCCGGCGGCTGCCAGCACCAGCCGCGTCGGATGGAACATCGCGACTGCGAGCACCAATCGCTGCGACGACCAGCGCAGGCCGCCCGGCAGGAGGGCATCGCCGCCCGTGATCTCCGGCCCGGCGATGGCCAGCGTTGCCGCGAACGGCCAGCCGCCAGATGTGCGGCCCTGCTCGGTGACCACCCAGCCCTGCCTGCGGGCATCGGCCGTCCAGCGGTCCGCACCGGTCGCGAGCTGGGCCACGGCGATCCGCCAGGCCAGGCTGTCCAGCACCGCCAGCGCAGCCACCACGGACAAACCGATCAGCCACTTACGCGTCATGCCAGAGACTTGCCGCAGGCGCAGGACGTCAAACTCATCCACATCGTGAAACCGCTTGCGCCGAAGTGATGGACGTGCACGCGCACGAGCCGGTCGCAAAATCTTCTCACAGAACCGTGCAGCTTTCAAAACCGTTTGGAAAACAATGGTTTACATCCTGTTATCCACGGCGCTTCCCTGCCTTGGGCACAGACGCCGTGCCGTTCTCCGGCCCTGAAAAGCGTTGTTTACGAGAGTCTTACCTTTGGGCCGGGGGACCTGCGGTCGGCTTCCGCGACATGTCATCCACAGGGTTGTCCACAGGCTTCGAGGCGATCTGTTCCGCCTGCTGAAAGCCGGTCCGCTCCATTTCCCGCCAGAACGCCTCGATTGCCGTGAGCATGGCCCGGCGCGGGGTGGAGGCTGGGATCGGCGGGCCGATCGCCACGTGCAGGTCACCGCTCCGGCGCGACATCAACTGCCTGGTCCAGATGGAACCGGAGTCTGTAGCCACCGGTATGACCGGCAGACCGGTGCGGGCGGCGATCGCGGCGATGCCCGGCTGGAGATCGACCCGCTGGCCGGGCGGCAGGCGCGTGCCCTCCGGGAAGATTACGATCTGCCTGCCGACAGCGGCTGCGGCCGCGGTCTCCGTAAGCAGAAGCCGCATGGCGGCGGCACCGCCCTGGCGATCCACCGGGATCATGCCCGCCGGTTTTAGCAGGGCGCCAAACAGCGGAATGCGCAGCAGCTCCTGCTTCATGACGTAACTCGGCAGCACCAACAGCTTGAGCCAGATCAGCGTGTCGAACTCGGATTGGTGCTGGCTGGCGATCAGCGCGGCGCCGGAGGCGGGCACGTGGTGCAGCCCCGTCACCACCACGCGCACGCCGAGAACCGCCGGCATCCCGGCCAGCACGGTTTTTACCCAGGTGCGGGCCACCCAGAGGGCGCGGTGCCGCGCGAAGATGCGCACCGGGACGCCAAGCAGGCAGAATGCCAGGGTGACGCCGTAGAACCACACGACGAACGCGGCCGCACGCAGCTTGCCGATCATGCGCGCCCGCCCTGTCCACGGTCGCCTTCACCGCCCAGCCGCGCCAGCCACAATTCGGCCGCCAGCCATTTGGTGTATTCGCCGGCGAGCAGCCGCATGGTGGCCAGGTCCGCGCGGCGCAGCGCCGGCGGCAGCACCGGCTCCGGGATCAGCTGCACCTCCGGCACGCTGCGCGCCAGCTCGGTCAGCGCGCGCGGCATGTGATAGCTGGCGGTCACCACCAGCAGCGAGTGCAGGTGCTGGGCATGCACCCAGCCGGCTGTCTCGTCGGCGTTTCCCGTGGTGGTGGTGGCGGTGCGGCCCAGCGTCACGCGGGCGGCCAGCGGCGCCGGATCGATGCCCGTGCCGCGCAGCAGGTCGGTCAGGACCGCGCCGTGGCCCACGCCGCTGATCAGCAGCACGCGGCCGCGCCCGCCCTGCAGCAGTTTGGCGCCGGTGACGATACGGTCCGCGCCGCCGGTCAGCACGACGATCCCGTCGGCGACCGACCCGCCGGCTTCCGCCCGGACCGCGCCGCGGACGAACCAGGCGAAGCCGGCCAGCCAGGCCAGCGCCAGGCTCAGCATGGTGATGCACAGGATGCTGGCCAGGCGTCTCATGGGAGAGAGCGCAGCCGGGACCGCACCGTGGCCTGCGCCGCCAGCCAGCCAATCACAGCCGCGAGCAGGGGCAACGCTGCAAGCTGCGCCCAGACGGCAGCGGGCAGGCTGGTGGCAAGGACGGCCAGCCTGGAGGCTGGAGCGGCCGGCAGAGGCATCCGGAACGGCGCCGTCATGCGGGCCAGCGCCAGCAGGACCGGGATGGCGGCTACGGTGCCAGCAACCGCGCCAGCCAGGGCCAGCGCGGACGCCCGGCCGGCAAACCCGGCGGCGATTTGGCCGTCCGTGGCGCCAAGCTGGTGGATGATCTCGATTGCCTCATGACGCGCCGACAGGCCGGCGCCGGTGGCGACGGCCACGACACCGGCCGCCACGAACGCCACCACGCCCAAAGCCAGCGCGCCGCAGGCCTGCAGGCTGCCCGCGAGAGAAGCAGCCCGGTCCTGCCACAGCGAGTCGCGCGAGACGAGCGCGTCAGGCGCCACCCGGATGAGCGCCTGTTCCAGGCCGGGCGGCGGGTTTGCAGGCAGCGTGAAGACGGCCGGAAGGGAGATCGCCAGCCGGCCGGCATCCTCGCCCAGCCATGGCTGCAGCATTGCGGCCATCTCGGCCTGCGAGAGGCGATGCGCGGCGGGGCCGAGCAGTGAAGCGGCTGCGGCTGCGGTTGTTTCCGGCACCTCGACCGTGGTGCCTACGACGGCGGCCCGCCAATGGTTCGCCAGGCTGGCGGCGGCCAGGCTGCCCGCGCCTGCCAGCGCGGCCAGGAACGCCATGGCGGCAACGAGCAAAGGCAGCAGGCGGTCGTGAGGAAGCAAGGGCATCAGGAAGAAACGCCGTCAATGCCGCCGCTTCTGGCGGCAAACACCGCGTGCGCCGCCGCCAGCAGGGGAGAAAAACTTGTCTGGTTCTCTTCTTCGAAGAAGAACCGCTTCCTTCCTGCCTTACTCACAGAATGACCCCTCGCTGAGCCGCAAGGCAGGCGCCGGATGCCGCTCCGTCAAGGACGCATTGTGAGTCGCAACCACAACCGTAGTGCCCAGCGTGTTCAGCTCCGCCAGCAACTGCATCAGCCGTCCGGCCTGCACGTCATCCAGATTGCCGGTGGGCTCGTCGGCCAGCAGTAGCGCCGGCCTGGCAATCACCGCACGGGCGATCGCCACGCGCTGCTGCTCGCCGCCGGACAGCGCGCTGGGCCGCGCCGACGCGCGATGTTCCAGCCCGACCCAGCGCAGCATCTCGGTCACGTCCGCGCGTAGTTGGGTCTCCGGGCGGCGGTCGAGGCGCAGCGGCAACGCCACGTTGTCGAACGCGGAAAGGTGGGGCAGCAGGCGGAAATCCTGAAACACCATGCCGATCCGGCGCCGCAGGGGCGGCAGGTCCTGCCGGCGCGCGGTGTCGATCCGGCTGCCGAGCACGCAGAGGCGGCCGGCGGTGGGGCGCACCGCGAGGGTGAGCAGGCGCAGCAGGCTGGTCTTGCCTGCGCCGGACGGGCCCACAAGCCAGCGGAACGCACCGTCGGGCAGGGCGAAGGTAAGGTCATGCAGGACCGGTGTGCCGGGCATGGCGGCACCGGCGCCGTAACGCAGCCCCACCCCGTCCAGCCTGACCATATCGCCGGCACCGTCCACTCGGCCGAATCCTCTGTTCGATGCAGGCGCTGTTGTGCCGCGCGCCGGCGCGGATTGCCAAGTATGGCGGGCCGATACAGACTGGCAACAGACATGCGCACCGTCTGCCCGTCCTGCCAGGCCGCCTACGACGTGCCGGCCGCCGTGCTGGCGGCTGGCCGCACGCTGCGCTGCGCCCGCTGCGGCGCCGATTTCACACCCGAGGCGCCGGCGATGCCGGCCGCAAGCGCGCCTGCCTTGGCCACCGCCGATGCTGCACCCGATTTCGGCCCTGCACCGGTATTGCCGGCGCCGGCGCCGGTCGAGCGGCTTGTTCCACCCGCGGCAGTGGAGGCGCCGGTCGCACGGCCGCGGCTACGGCCGACCGTGGTGGCGGGATGGGTCTTCAGCCTGGTTGTGCTGGTGGCTATGGGGTGGGGGTTTCTGGTGTGGCGGGGGGCTGTTGAGCGAGCCTGGCCTGCTTCTGGGCGAGTTTACGCGATGTTGGGGTTCAAATGAGGGGGTCCCGCTCGGCGGTTTAGAGGGAAGCAAGCAAGGCCTTCTTTTTTGAAAAAAAGAAGCAAAAAACTTTTGATCCCCCCGCATTCCCAGCGTGCGTGTTTGTTCTCGGGCACGCGGAAGGCCGCAGATGCGGAGAAGTAAAAGTTTTTTGCTTCTTTTTTTCAAAAAAGAAGGCCTTGCTTGCTCCCCTCCAAAGAAGCAGCAGTTTCACCACCTGGGTGCTTCTACCGGACCTGGCGAGCGATTAAGGTCGTCCCGTATCGATTGAACACCGTAACGCACGGCCCGGTCTACATCCGGCAGAATGCCAGTGCGCGCGAAGACTCCTCAAAAGTCCTGCTCAGCCGACTTCGATGCCGGTCAGGCCCCTGTCGAGCAATCCTCGCAGGTCGGCGAGCGCTAAGGCCACGCACCCCTCGGTCGGCGCGTAATCTAGCGACGCTACATGCAGGAAGATGGCCGAGCCACGGGCACGCTCTACCGGACGATCATTCCAGCCGAGCACGCCTACCACGTCGTACAGCCCGTCGCGGCGCCAGAGCTC
>CAXTVW010000204.1:0-5395 GCA_964247675.1 uncultured Acetobacteraceae bacterium | reverse complement strand
CAGGCCGAACGTTCCGTTCTCACCGCTCAGGTTCGTGGCCACCACCTGCACATTCAGCGTCTGTATTCTTCCAGTCTGATAGGCAGGGAGCATTCGCATAGAGAACACGCAATGATTTCTCGACGGAAACTGCATGAGGAGTGAAATCGCGGCATTTCCAACCGTGCCGTCATTTACGAATGGAAAAGCCGTGGCGGACGGGACGCAGCCTTGCGCGCTCGCGCGGACCGAAGGGGACGCCCCTGGCCCGCGCGGGGTGTGGGAAGGCTGGCGGGATCCGGCTGGCGAGGTGCTGCAGACGTTCACCATCGCTACCAATTCTCGTTGCACAAGCGGCTAGGGCGCGTGTTGCGGGGACGGCCACGTCTGGGGAGATGACGAAATTAGAAGCTAATTTGCATCAGTCCACAAGCGGTAGATGTGCCTGACGCAATCGTGTGTTCAGATGGAGTTCGCCCGCGATAGTCTGATTCGAACAAGATAGAAAGAACCGTTGTGGCGCACATACGTGGACCGTTGAACGGGCATGCTGATCTGACAGGGTCATCGGCTGACGATCTCATTCTGGCTTTCGGCAACCTAAACACCATCACTGGTGGGGGCGGCGACGACACCATCTCAGCCATTTCGGGATCATCGCGCAACCAGATCTTCGAAGGCTCGGCCTCGGATGGTTTAACAGCCCTGAACGAGATCATACGGTTGGATGGCAGGTTTGACTCGGTATCGGGCGGTGACGAAAATTTCCGCATCAGCGGTTATGTCAGCGACAGCAAAATCGATCTCGGGCGCGGAAACAATACGATATCGCTCAATGGCGCCGGCGACACCGTGTCCGTGATCGGCGGGCAAAACCACATCAGCGTCCTCGATGGCCACGCCACGGTGTTGGTGACCGGGCAGTCGGCGTCGGGTTACGTCGATGATGTGGTCGTCAGCGGAGCGCACAACACTGTCGAGAACAGCCTTGGTTATGGCCCTTACCCGGCCGACGGGACAGTGAACATTCATGGCGGCTCCGGCTACGGAAGCTTCAACATGGGCACGGCGAGTGGCACGGTGGTGACCCAGGGTGCACACAATTTCATTTTTGCCGGCAGCGAAGGTGCGAGAATCGTTGCAGGGAGCGGTCACGACACAGTGGAGATCAGCGGCGGCGCCGGTTTCTTTGGCGGGGGAGCAAAAATCACCCTTGCCGGCGAGCACAACGATGTCTTCGGTGAAGGAGGATCCTCGACCATAGTGGGTGGTGCAGGTCATGATACTATAAACCTGACAGGTAACTATGAAGCCGCTTTCAAGATATACGAGGGCGGCATCGGGAATTCGATCTCCTTGACGAGCACAGCGCAATCCACCATTACGCCGGGGACCGGTTCTGACACTGTCTCCGTCGATGGCGGGCTTGCCACGATGACCTTTCACGGTTCCGGAAACGCTCTGTATCTAAGCGGCGAAACGAACTATGCCGGGTATCCGGTTTCTACCGTGACGGATCAATCCTCGGGGCTGCACATTTTCCTTGAGGCTACTGATCACATCCCAGGAAATCCACCTTCTAACGGCAACCTGCAGATTACCGACTTCGACGCCAAAGGCGTGATCAGCTTTGAGGGTGGCCGAGGCGGCTTTACCAGTGCAGCGCAAGTGGTGAGCGACTTGCATTCCACGGGCAACGGTCGTTACAGCTTGGTGCTGCCTGACGGCTCGGGCACGATCACCTTCCTGCACACCGGAAGCCTGTCGGCCGCCAATTTTCACGTGTAGGTCTCACGCTGCATCAGCAACGCGGGATCAGTGCCCTGATCCGTGGGCAGAAGCATACGGATCGGGTGGCGTCGGGCGTGAACGGGCGCTTGGTCAAGAACCAGCAGGTGGCGCGTCTGTCCGCGGGTTCCCTCTGCTGGGCGGCCCGCGCCGCACGTGCCGCACGTGATTCTGCGATCACCGCCTGCGACGCCAGACGGGCTTGTTCGGCCTGCAGGCGGGATTGCGCGCTGCGGAGGACGGCGGCGCGGGTATCCGCAAACACGGTCTGGGTCTCAAACCCCATCGGCCTGCCACCTCCTTCAATCTGAGGTCAGTCTAACTTGAAGGCGCGGGGGTGGGTTGCCACGAATGGACGATTCAGCCTCGCGCTTCCCTAGCCCAAACGAGCTTCGCCCGATGCGCGAAAAGAATTGCTTGCTCGCTTTCCTAAGCCGCCGCACCCGGATACCGCGCCAAATCCAGCCGGCGCGCGAGTGGCGAGATGATGACGATGGCGCTGAAGCAGATCACCATGCCGAGCGGCCCGACCGGCTCGTAGCTGCCGAGCGTCTGGGCGATGACCCCGGTCACCAGCGACCCGAATGACTCCATGAGAAACCAGGCCGCCGTGCTGAGCACGGCCAGCCGGCCGCTCGGGTCCACGGCGTAGGCGATGCCGAGCAGCAGCGGGTAGGTGATGAACCAACTGGTGTTCAGCAGCACCAGGGCGGCGGCGAACAGAGTGTGGCTGGCGACCGTGGTGATGGCCGCGACCGAGAGGCCGCAGGTGAGCAGGGCCAGCGTCAGTGGCAGGCGGCGGCGGAGCCGGACGGCCACGCCGGCCAGGGTCAGGTTGCCGATCGCGCTGGCCAGGGTGGCCACGCTCTGGTCGCGGCCGAACACCACGGCGGAGATGCCGATGACCTGCGCCGCCGGCTGGATGAACTGCCAGATCGCCAGGCTGCCGAAGGTGAAGCAGGAGACAGCGGCGAGCACCCGCCAGCCGTCGGCGCCGACGGCGCCGCGCGGCGTGGTTGCCAGCGGACGGCCGGCCTGTGGCGGCGCGTTTGGCAGCCAGAACGCCGCGGACGTGAACACCGCCGAGAGTGCCGCGAGCGCGATGAACTCGCCGGCCACGCCGAACCGCTCGCCGATCATGGGAAGCAGGATGTTTATGAGGACGTAGAGCATCGTCTGGCAGGCGATGCCGATGGAGATGGAACGGGCCGGGTGCGTGGTGCGCCCGGCGGCCAGGTTCAGCGCGGTGTTGGCCAGGCCGAAGCCGATGCCGCAGGCGAGCCTGCCGGCGAACAGCGGCGGCAGGCTGGACGAGACGGCGGAGGCCGATTGCGCCGCCACCACAAGCACGCCGGCGGCCAGCAGCAGCAGACGCGGGCTGAGGCTGGCCGCGCGCGGTGCCACCAGGAACATCGCACCCGCATAGGAGAGCGTCTCGACCATGGTCCAGGCGCCCATCGCCACCGGCGTGAAGCCGAACCGGTTCATCAGCCCGCCGATCAGGAACGTATTGAAATTGTTGCCGATATGCGCGGCGGCGGTGGATGCGCCGATGGCGATCAGGAGGCGCTTGGAGTCTGCGGGCGGCGCGCTGCCGGCCTGTTCCAGAAGTGCCGCTTGGTGGGCTTCCACAGGAGGTCCGCCTTTTCTTGACACCTCCGTAATATCAGGCTTTTCTATCGAAACAAGCTTTTTGCCCTGTATTCCTGGTGTTTCGGATAAGGCAGGCTAATGTCAGCGCGGTTCAACAGGCTGCCGATGCGCGCTCTGGTCGTCTTTGAGGCGGCGGCGCGCCATGAGCGGTTCACCGCGGCCGCGGACGAGCTGCAGATGACTCAGGCGGCGGTGAGCCAGCAGGTGGCGTTGCTGGAAGCCGAACTCGGCGTGAGCCTGTTCAGCCGGCGCCATCGCGGGGTGCAGCTCACTCCAGGCGGGGCGGCGTTCCTGCCGAGCGTGCAGCTTGGGCTCAAGGCCCTGGCCGACGGCGTGGCCGCCGCACGCCGGCACGCTGGCGGCAAGACGATCCAGATACTCACCGACCACGGTTTTGCGGGCGGCTGGCTGATGGGCCGGCTGGGCGCGCTCAGCGCGCTGCTGCCCGGCGTGGAGATCTGCGTGGCCACCACGCAGGCGGCGCTCGAAGAGACCGATGCCGCATTCGACCTTTCCATCATGTTCGGCTCTGGCGACTGGTCCGGGTTCCGCACCACGTTGCTGTTCCGCGAGGCGGTGTTTCCCGTCTGCACGCCGGGCTACCTGGAGGCGCACGGCCTGTTGCGGCAGCACGCGACGCTGAGACTGGCGCCGGCGCAGATCGCGCAGCTCAGGCTGCTGCATCTTCGCGCGACCGGCGACCGGCGCTGGTTCGGCTGGGCAGACTGGTTTGCGGCACACGGGATGGCACTGTCGCCCGGGCGGCAGGAATTCGCCTTCGACAACGCGCAGCTCGTATTGCAGGCGACGCTGCTCGGCCAGGGAGTCAGTATCGGCTGGCAGCCGTTGATCGACGACCTGGTGGACGGCGGCGCGCTGGTGCGCCTGACCGCCGAGCCGCTGCGCAGCCAGCGCGGCTACTTCGTGGCCGAGCATATCGACCGGCCGTATTCGGCGAATGCCGAGACGCTGAAGAACTGGCTTCTTGCCCCTAGGCAGAGCCAGGACACGCCTGCCTTCACCCCTACAGAACGGAGCGCCGCATGACCCAAGCCAGCAAGCCGTACCCCAACCTGCCCGATCCGGCTTCCGGCCTGGATGTGGTGGCCGTGGCCGGCCGGATCGGCGCCGAGATACGCGGCGTGAAGCTCGGCGCCGGGCTGGACGATGCGGCGATGGCGGCGCTCGGCGCGGCGCTGGTGCGCCACAAGGTGCTGTTCTTCCGCGACCAGACGCACCTGGACGATGCCGGGCACCAGGCGTTCGGCAAGCGCTGGGGCATGCCGGTGACGCACCCGACCGCGCCTGACCAGAAAGGCGACTTCCTGCTCGAACTCGATTCGCGCCACGGCGGCAAGGCGAACGTCTGGCACACTGATGTCACGTTCATGGCGGCATATCCCTCGGCCTCGATACTGCGCGCGGTGGCGATCCCGCCGGCCGGTGGAGACACGATGTGGGCGAACACGGTGGCCGCCTATGAGCGCCTGCCGCGGCCGCTGCAGGCGCTGGCCGACGCGCTGTGGGCCGTGCATAGCAACGATTATGACTACGCGGTGAACATGACCGAGCAGGACGGCGACCTGGACGCCTACCAGGCGGAGTTCATCTCCACCGTGTTTGAGGCCGAGCATCCGGTGGTGCGCGTGCATCCGGTGAGCGGCGAGCGCGCCATCGTGCTGGGGAGTTTTTTCAAGCAGTTCGTGGGTTTCAACTCGTCGGACTCGCGCAAGCTGTTCGAGATCCTGCAAGGCCACATCACGCGTGCCGAGAACACGGTGCGCTGGGGATGGCGCGCTGGCGACGTGGCGATATGGGACAACCGGGCGACGCAGCATTACGCGATCGACGATTATGGGTCTCAGCATCGCGTTGTGCGGCGGGTGACGATACAGGGGGATGTGCCGGTTTCCGTGGATGGGCGGCGTAGCCGGCAGCTTCGGCCGGCTGCTGTGCCGGATTTGCGGGTGGTGGG
>CAXTVW010000203.1:0-5411 GCA_964247675.1 uncultured Acetobacteraceae bacterium | reverse complement strand
GCCTTGCTTCCTTCCTTCGCAGTTGCAGTAAACCCGCCAGCGCGTCAGAACACCCGGCCCACTGCATACAGAGCCGACGCACTTGCCCGTCCCGTTCTCCTCGGAAGACCTCGGCCGAATCTTTGAAGTCCGCGCGCTCACCCGCGGCCGCAGCCTCGTGCTGATCGGTGCCGTGGAAGTGAAGCTGGACGGCGAGACCATCATCGGCACGGTGGAGGACAAGGGCGTCCGCCGCACCGCGCGGGTGACGCCGGCTGCCATGGGCCGGCGCGTGGTGTTCGAGAACCGCTGCACATGCCGCCTGGTGAACTGCCCGCATCTGGCCGCCACCGCCTTCCTGGCGCTGGACCGCTTCCCGGCGCTGCGCCGCGCCGAACAGGCGACGTTCCTGGAGCGCATGAGCGAGGCGCCGGCGCCGGAGAAGCAGCGCCTGCTGGTGAGTTTGGAACCGGGCATGCCGCCGGATTCATGCTTCGTCAGTTTCAGCCTGGTGGGTGAGCGCACCGCCCGTGTGGAGCCCACCAACCCCGCGCGCATCCTGCGCGAGGGCACGGCAAGCGAGGCGGCGCTCGCTTTGGCGCATCTGCTGGGCGGCGGCGACGCCGCGCGCACCGGCGTGCCGGCGCCGTCCGTGGCGCCGCTGGTGGCGGCATTGCTGCGTGTGGAGAACGCGCGCTGGGCAGCGACAGGCAAGAAGCTGATGCACGGCGAGGAACGCGTGTTCGAGGCGGACTCGCCGCCGCGCCTGCCCGCCCGCTCGGCGATCCTGCTTGGCGATACGGGGCCGTGGTACGTGGATGCGGCCACCGGCGCCGTCGGCCGGGTGAAGCTGCGGCAGAAACGGCCCGCGCCGCCGCCGCCGATCACCATACGGCCGCGGCTTGGGCGGCAGCGCGGCGTCTCCACGCTGGTGGCCACCGAAAGCGAGCGCGCGATCGTGGAACGGCCGGTGACCCCGGTGATGCGCATGCAGCGCATGCGCGCGCCGGACGATTTCGGCCGGCTGGTTCTGATGGACGCGCTGATACTGGATTTCGACTACGGCGGCACGCTGAGCGACGGCGACGACGAGCGGCAGTTCGTCCGCGTCGAAGGCCCGGGCGGCCCCAGCTTCGTCAGGCGCAACGTGGAGGCGGAGGCCGCCGCGGTGGAGTCGCTGCGCCAGGACGGCTTCACGATGATGCGGGTGGGCGACGGCAAGTCCGCGCGCGGCCGGCGGGTGTTCGTCTATCGCGGCCAGGATGCCGGCGAGCGCTGGCACCATTTCGTCTCCGAGCGCGTGCCGGCCCTGGAGTCGCTCGGCTTCCGCAGCCTGATCGACAAGGATTTCGGCCCGCGCATGGTGGAGCGCGTGGGCGAATGGGACCTCAAGATACGCGACGTGGCGGTGAGTGCCGAGACGCCGGGCAATTTCTCGCTGGATTTCGGCATCGAGATCGACGGCGTGCGTATCCCGCTGCTGCCCGTGCTCTCCAACCTGCTGGCGCGCGGCGGCATGGAGACCGCGCAGGTGGTGGGCGAGGACCTGATCACCACGCTGGAAGACGGCCGCGTGGTGAAGCTGCCGGCCGAGCGCATACGGCGGATGCTGGCGATCATGGGCGACCTGATCGAGGCGGCCGAGATACGCGAGGACACGATCGTGCTGCCGGACGCCGAAGCGGCCACGGTGGTCGAGCTGGAGCAGCTCCTGCTGACCCGCTGGCAGGATGCCGGCAAGATACACGCCTATACCGAACGCTTCCGCGGCGAGACCGAGATACCGCACACGCCGGTGCCGTCCGCCTTCCATGGCGATCTGCGCCCCTACCAGACGCAAGGCGTGGACTGGCTGCAGCATCTGATGGCCAGCCAGCTGGGCGCGTTCCTGGCCGACGACATGGGGCTGGGCAAGACGGCGCAGACGATCGCCCACATCACCGTGGAGCACGCCAGCGGCCGCATGAAGCACCCCGCGCTGATCGTGGTACCGACGAGCCTGATCGCCAACTGGACGTCCGAGCTGGAGAAGTTCGCGCCCAGCCTGAGGGTTGTCGTGCTGCATGGGCTGGACCGCCACCGCAAGCGCGACACGCTGGAGCGCTACGACGTGGTGGTCACCACGTATACGGTGCTGACGCGCGACGTGCTGGAGATGAAGGAGCGCGACTGGCACATCATCGTGCTCGACGAGGCGCAGGCGATAAAGACGCCGGACGCCAAGGCGACGAAGGCGGTGTGCCAGCTCGACGCGCGCCAGCGCATATGCCTGTCGGGCACGCCGATCGAGAACAACCTCGAGGAGCTGTGGTCGCAATTTGCTTTCCTGATGCCGGGGCTGCTCGGCGACAGGCGCGGCTTCGCCAAGCGCTTCCGCACGCCGATCGAGAAGAACGGTGACCAGTTGCGCCGCGTGCAGCTTGTCCGCCGCATCAAGCCGTTCATCATGCGGCGCAAGAAGAGCGACGTGGCGACCGAACTGCCGCCGAAGCACACGATCCTGCGCCGTATCACCTTGGCGCCGGATCAGCGCGAGCTGTACGAAACCATACGCGTGACGATGTACGAGAAAGTACGCGAGCAGGTGGCCGAGCGCAGCCTGGCGCAGAGCCGCATCGTGGTGCTGGATGCGCTGCTCAAGCTGCGCCAGGCCTGCTGCGACCCACGCCTGGTGAAGTTGCGTTCCGCCCGCGAGATAGAGAGCTCCAGCAAGCTGGACGACCTGCTCGAGATGATCTCGGAGATGATCCCGGAGGGCCGGCGCATCCTGCTGTTCAGCCAGTTCACCTCCATGCTGGACCTGATAAAGCCGAGACTGCGCGAGGCCGACATCCCGTTCGTGGAATTGCGCGGCGACACCATGGACCGCGGCGAGCCGGTGCGCAGCTTCGAGGCAGGCGAAGTGCCACTGTTCCTGATCAGCCTGAAGGCCGGCGGACGCGGCCTGAACCTGATCTCCGCGGACACGGTCATCCATTATGACCCGTGGTGGAACCCGGCGGTGGAAGACCAGGCCTCCGACCGCGCACATCGCATCGGCCAGACGAAATCCGTGTTCGTCTATAAGCTGATCGCCGCCGACACGGTGGAGGAGCGCATCCTGGAACTGCAGGCGCGCAAGGCGGAGCTGGCGTCGCTGGCGTTCAGCGAGGGCGACGGCGAGGCGCAGGAGGGCGGCGATCTGGGCGGCCTGGACGCCGGCGACATCGACTTCCTGTTCGGCGACGGCAGCGAAAAGGAACGTGAAGCCGCATAAGGCAGCCGCCGGCAGGGAGCAAAGTTTTTCAGTCTTCTTCAAAAAAGGACTGCTTGCCTTAACCCTTGCTTATGCCCAGTCTCGTACACTCCCCTGCGAGGCAACCACAGGCACAGGGTATGACAGGCGGGCATTCGAAGTGTGAGAGCTGCCGCGTATCCGTGGCGCTTCCCCAGTTCAGCATGGCGTTTCAGCCAATCGTCGACGTCCAGGAATTCTGCATCGATACGTACGAGGCGCTGGTGCGCGGCCCGAACGAGGAGGGCGCCGGCACCATTCTTTCGCAGCTCAATGCCCAGAACCTCTATGCTTTCGACCAGGCCTGCCGCGTGCGCGCCATCGAGCAGGCGGCCCGGCTGGGCATGAAACGGCGGCTCAGCATCAACTTCCTGCCGAACGCCGTCTATGAACCGCGCGCCTGCATCCGCGCCACGCTGGATGCCGCCGCACGCACCGGGTTTGATCCGCACCAACTGACGTTCGAGATCGTCGAGACCGAGGACGTCGCCGACACTCCGCATCTCCTGCGCATCATCGCCGAGTATCGCAGGCAAGGCTTCCAGATCGCGTTGGACGATTTCGGCACCGGCCATTCGGGCCTCGCCCGTCTGGCGGACCTGCGCCCGGACATCGTGAAACTGGACCGTGCGGTGGTGCGCGATTGTGACCGCGATCAGACCCGGTTGGCTATCGTGCGCAACATGGTGGAACTGGCCAGAGAAGTTGGCATGAAGCTGGTGGTGGAGGGTGTGGAGCGGGCGGCCGAGGTGGCGGCGTTGCGCGCCCTCGGCGTGCGCTACATCCAGGGTTTCTACTTCGCGCGGCCGGCTTTCGAGCGCCTTGTTACCGATGGCGAGATCTTTCCGCTGCTTGATAAACCGCTCGCGCGCAGCCGGGAGGAGGCTGCTTGAGGCCGGTTCGGGCAAGAAAGGAAGGCCTTCTTTTTTGAAAAAAAGAAGCAAAAAACTTTTACTTTGTTTGCTGCTCAGGCGCCCGGTCTTGTTCTTGAATGAACGGCTGTTGCAAATGCGCGGAAGTAAAAGTTTTCTGGTCCTTTTTTTTAAAAAAGGACTGCTTGCTTCCTCTCTCTGCAAAATGCCAATTTTTTCCGATGACCGATCCCTACCGCTTTATCCACCGCCTGCGCGTCCGCTGGGGCGAATGCGACATGCAGGGCATCGTGTTCAACCCCCACTACATGGCCTTCATAGACGTGGCCCTGACCGAATACTGGCGTGATATCGGTCTGCCCTACCCCGACGCCCTGGCGGCAGAGGGAAACGACATCTTCATGGCTGCCGCCAGCCAGCGGTTCCTCGATGCCGCTCGCTACGATGACCTGCTCGATGTGGCGCTGCGAACGGAGTATCTGGGCAAGACAAGCCTGCGTTTCTGCTTCGAGATACGCAGGCAGGCGGACGTGTTGTTCGACGGCCAGGCGACCTTTGTTGTCGCCGACCGGGCAACGCGCCGGCCGGTTCCGCTCGGCGCTTCCCTGCTGGATCGCATACTCGCCTACGAGGCTGTAACACCTGCCCGCAAGCCGGCGTAGACTGCCCAGGCGCGTCCGTTTCAGGCAAGCCAACAGGATCAGGTAATGACCGAGCATATCGACCCGACCCGCGAGCAGTTCGCGGCCTTCCAGGCGATCGACCGTGCCGGCCCCATCCAGATGCTCAACCTGGTGCGTTTCCGGGCGAACGCCCTCTATCCCGATGGCCGGCAAGCGACAGGGCAGGCGGCGTATCACGCCTATGCGAAGGCCAGCAGTCCGGTGTTTGCGCGTGTCGGAGGCCGCCAGATATGGCTCGGCCGGTTCGAGCACATGCTGATCGGCCCTGCGGAAGAGCGATGGGATGCAGTGTTCATCGCGGAATATCCCGGGGCGGCAGCGTTCCTGGAGATGGTGCGCGATCCGGCGTACCGCGAAGCCGTGAAGCACAGGCAGGCGGCGGTTGCGGATTCACGCCTGATCCGGCTGGCGCCGGCGGCGGCCGGGCTTGCGTTCGGCCAGAATTAGGATCTCGCTTCGCGTTGATGCTGCCGGTTCCGCGTCGTTCATTTCATCGGCGTCGCCTGGCTCCTGACCACAGCTTTCCGAACCGATCCTGGCGCGCCTGCTTCAGCACTCGCCGACAGGGAGCAAAAGTTTTTTGCTTCTTTTTTTCAAAAAAGA
>CAXTVW010000202.1:2407-5439 GCA_964247675.1 uncultured Acetobacteraceae bacterium | reverse complement strand
TTTTTTCAAAAAAGAAGGCCTTGCTTCCTTCCCAACCCCAAACGAGACCAGCCCCATGAAAACCCTGATCCTGGCCACAATACTGGCGCTAGCCGCCGGCGCCGCCAGCGCGCAGACCGCGTCGGAGACCACCACCACGCAGACCACCACAGCCCCGATGGCCCCCGTCCCCGGCACGCTCGCCACCTCGCGCGAGACCCACGCCGTGGACGCATACGGCAACCGTGTCGATTCAAAAGCCACCAGCTACAGCAACGGCGCGCAGACCACCCACGACAGCACCGTCACCACCACCAGCGTGGCGCCCCCGCCCCCGCCGCCGATGACCACCACAACCTCCAGCAGCACGACGACCACCACCTCCGCCGTGCCCAACTGAGCGCGCGGGCATGACGGCCGGGCTCAGGGCTGCAACCATGGCCGCGCTGCTCGCCGGCGCCGCCGCGCTGTCCGGGTGCGGCGGTGACCCCGTCAGCACCAGCACCGGGCGGCCCACCACAACGGCCACCACCCCGCCTGGGCTGGATGTGCCGCCTGGTGTTTCGGGCTCGGCTTCGGCGGGCCCTTGAGGAAGCAAGCAGTCCTTTTTTGAAAAAAAGGACCAAAAAACTTTTCCTCCCCGCATTTGCGAGTGCCGCGTTTTTCTGACGCGCGCGAAAGCTGGTGCTCCCTCGGCTAGCGTATGTCTTCGTTCACCGTGCTCTCCAGCGTGTTCATCGAAGCCCGGGCGAACAGCTCTTCCGCCTCTTCCTCGGCCTCCGGCGGATCGGCCAGCGCCGCAAACCAGGCGATCGTCACCGGGTCGCACAGGAACCCCGTCAGCCAGTCGATCTGGCCGGCATCGTACTCCCAGAACTGGGCCAGCAGGTCCAACCCCGCCAGACCGCCGCCTGCGTCCCAAACCGCCAGCCCGGCCGCCCCGCCGCGGCCCATCTGCCCCGGCCCCCGCGCCAGGGACCGGCACAGCCCGGGAAACAGCCGCGCGGTCACACCGTCCAGCACGAACGGCAACGGCGCGCCGCTCATGGCGCGATCGTGCGGCGGCGCAGCCGGGCCACGCCGGCCACCACCAGCCAGGCGCCCGCCACCGCATAAAGCGGGATCAACAGCAGATTATAGCGCACCTGGTTCACCGCCACGGATGCGTTGAACGCCAGCATGAACCAGGCCGGCCAGGCCAGCAGAAGAACGCCGGGGCGCCACATCGAACCCTCATTCTGCGCCCTCCAGGGCCGCGCCGCCCAAGTAAGGCCAAGCGCCGCCCAGAACAGCACGAAACCCCACCAATGCGCCACATACGCGCCGCGCAAAGCCAACGGGATGCTGACCATCGCGTGCCAGACCGGCATGCGCAGGATGTAGTGGGTCAGCAGGTAGCCGAGATGGTGGTCGTAGCCGCCGGCCGCCGCCAGCGTCTCCGGCAGCAGATGGTTCAGGCCCAGCGCGTAGAACGATGTCGGGTGGTCGTCCCAGCCGAAGCGGTCGCAGCCCGTGGGCGGAAACCAGCGCCGGCCGAGCGACGTGCCGTCCGGCAGCCAGCAGACGAAGGACTGCCTGTATTCCCGCCAGGTCATCGCGTCGAAGGCGATGCGCTGCACCAGCGTGTGGCTGTCATACCCGTAAGTCAGCGCCGGCCGCCCGAGCACCACGGCGTTACGCACCACCCAGGGCGCGATGGTGAGCCCGGCCGCCCCCGCCATGGCAGCCAGCGCCGGCCATGCCCGCCGGCGCCCAAGCGCGGCCACGGCAAACAAGGCCGCCGGGACGAGATAGAGGAACGCCGGCCGGGTAAGCGCGGCCAGAGCCAGCAACGCCCCAGCCCCGGCCGCCCAGGCCAGCCGCCGGCGCCCCGCTTGCGCCACCGCCTCCAGCCCCGCCGCCATGGCGGCCGCCGAAAGCACCAGGGTCGTCATCTCCGTCATGAGATAGTTCACCGACCGCATCAGCAACGGCGCGGTGAACAGCGCCAGTCCCAGCGCCACCCATCCCACCCCCGCCCCGCCGGTCCGCCGCGCCATCCACCACAGCAGCCAGAAGAACCCTGCCAGCTCGCCGAACTGCACCCACCGCATCAGCGGCGCCGCATGCGGACAAGCCGGGTCCTGGTCCGCCCCGGCCACCACGCAATCCATCCCCGCCCGCAGCCGGCCATCCAGGCTCGCGGCCGCTGCGATCAGTGCGGGATAGAGCGGCGCGAAGCGCATCCCGGACGAGCGCAGGCCGCTGGCATCCGGCTTGGCGAACATGAACCCGTCCGTGAAGCGCTGGTGCTGCACCAGGTCATCCGCGATGCCGAGATAGAACGGCTGGTCGAACGCGTTCAGCGAACGGACCGGCTGGCCCCGCCAGAGCGCGCCCGTGACCAGGAGGATGAACGCCAGGGCCGCCACGCTCGGATAACGCAAGGAAGCAAGGCCTTCTTTTTGAAAAAAAGAAGCAAAAAACTTTTGCTCCTGGCGATGGGGCGGGGGTGCGGGGTGTTCTGGCACAGGCGCAATGCGGGCGACGAGAGCTAAAGTTTTCCGCTCGGCCATTGCCGCCTGGGCGCGCCGGCCAAAGCTAGCGCTATCAGCCAAAGCGATCGGAGTGCCCATGAGCGACCTGAGCCTTACCAGCCACGCCGGACTCCAGACCGCCCGCGCACCCGCACGGCCAGGCTCGGCCGCCCGCCGCCGCACCCTGCTGGTCGGCATCACGCTCGCCGCCGCCGCCGCCGGCGCGCTCGCCACCAGCGCGCCTGCCGCAACCCACGCGATCACCGATGCCGGCGCCGACCTCACACGCCTGCTGCGCGCCATGGCCGCGATGAAGACGCTCGCCGCCGCCGCCCTCTGCTGGACCGTCCTCTGGCGCCTGGCCCTACCCGCCTCCGCCCCCCGCCTCGCCGCCTACGCGCTCGCCTGCGCCGCCATGGCCGCCGGCCCCGGCCTGATCTGGAGCATGGCCCACGTAAAACTCGGCGCCCTGTTCCTGCACGCCGGCCTGCTGGTCACGGTAGTGATGCTGTGGCGCGATCCGGCGATGGGCACGCG
>CAXTVW010000202.1:0-2307 GCA_964247675.1 uncultured Acetobacteraceae bacterium | reverse complement strand
GCCGCACTCCCCAGATCGATCCCCCCGGAAGCCTCCACAACCGCCCGACCGCCAACCATGCCCACCGCCTCACGCAGTGCCGCCAACCCCATGTTATCCAGCAGCACCGCATCCGCCGCCCCGATCGCCAACACCTCTTCCAGTTGCGCCAGCGTATCCACCTCGATCTCGATCTTCACCAGGTGCCCCGCCGCCGCCCGAGCCCGCGCCAAAGCCGGCCCGACCCCGCCCGCGATCGCGATATGATTGTCCTTGATCAGTATCGCATCATCCAGCCCGAACCGGTGATTAGCCCCCCCACCGCACCGCACCGCATACTTTTCAACCGAGCGCAGCAAAGGCGTAGTCTTGCGCGTGCAAGTAATCCGCGCCCGCGTATGCGCAATCGCATCCACAATTGCCGAAGTAGCCGTGGCGATCCCGCTCAGATGCCCCATGAAATTCAGCGCCACCCGCTCGCCGGTCAGTATCCCGCGCGCCGGCCCCGCCAACCGGGCAATCACGTCGCCCGGCTGCAACCGGTCGCCATCCCGACGCTCAGGCGTCATCACCACCGCCGGATCCACCAGCCGAAACGCCAGCGCCGCCAGATCGAGCCCCGCCAGCGTCCCCGCCTGCCGCGCCACGAACGCCCCACGCGCCTGCGCCTCGGCCGGCACCAGCGCGTCCGTCGTGATGTCCCCAGCCCGCCCAAGGTCCTCCACCAGCGCCGCCCTTACCAGCGGCTCCACCAGAACCGCCGGCAGCGCCATCACAGCGCCGGCCGCGCCAACACGCCCGTCGGCACCGGCCGCGCAAGCCCCCGCGCCTCGTCCAAAGTCAGCGTCATCCGCCGCGCCAGCCCCGCTTGCGTCTCAGGATAATCCGTACGCGTATGCCCGCCCCGGCTCTCCTCCCGCCGCTGCATCGCCACCGCCATCATCAGCCCAAGCGCCGCCGGATCGGACCCCGCCGGCAAAGCCGACAGTTCCGCCACCGCCGCCGCCAGACCATCCGCATCCCGCAACACCCCCGCGTACCGCGACAGTATCGCCCGCACCGGCGCCGCATCCCCCACCGCCGCATCGCCCACAACCGCCACCGGCGCCGCCCGCCCGGCCGGCACCCCAGCCACGCTCTCCGCCACGATCCGCCCCGTCACCGCCGCCTCCAGCAGCGAGTTACTCGCCAGCCTGTTGGCCCCATGCAGCCCCGTGCAAGCCGCCTCGCCCGCCGCCCAGAGCCCGGGCAGCGTGCTTCGGCAATCCGCATCCACCGCAATCCCGCCCATGTGGTAATGCGCCGCCGGCCGTATCGGGATCGGCATCACCGCCGGGTCCACCCCAGCCGCCAGACAAGCCGCGGTGATCCCCGGGAAACGCGTCCCAAACCGCGCCCCAAGCGCCTCGCGGGCGTCCAGGAACACCCGATGCCCAGCCTCCATACGCGCCCAAACCGCCCGGCTCACGATGTCGCGCGGCTCCAGCTCCGCCCGCGGCCACCGCGCGTCGCCCGCCATGAACCGCACCCCCGCCTCATCGACGAGCACCGCCCCCTCACCCCGCACCGCCTCGCTAACCAGCGGCATAGGAACGTGCGCCTTCTGCCGGTCCCCGGCGGGCCCCACATCCAAAGCCGTAGGGTGGAACTGCACGAACTCCAGATCCGCCAAAGCCGCCCCGGCGCGAGCCGCCAGCATCAACCCACCCCCCAGCGCCCCCGCCGGATTGGTGGAATGCTGGTACAACCCGCCCAACCCGCCAGTCGCCACCACCACCCGGCTGCTACGCAGCACCCGCGCGCTCCCCCCCTCCGCCGGCAGCGCCAACACGCCGGCCACCGCACCATCGCGCATGATCAGCCGCGTCGCCCGCACCCCCTCCCAAACCGTAACCGAAGGCGTCCGCCGCACCGCGGCAATCACCGCCCGCAGCATCTCCCGCCCGCTCGCATCCCCGGCCGCGTGCACGATCCGCCGCCGCCCATGCCCCGCCTCCAGCCCCAGCCCGATCCGCCCCTGCGCATCCCGATCGAACCGCGCCCCCAGCCCTGCCAGCTCCTCGACCAGCGCCGGCCCCGCCTCCACGATCCGCCGGGCCACCGCCGCGTCGCAAAGCCCCGCCCCCGCCGCCAGCGTGTCCGCCAGATGCAGCTCGGTGGAATCATCCGCCCCGATCGCCGCCGCCAGCCCACCCTGCGCCCACGCGCTCGCCGCCTCTTCCCCCAGCGGCGCCGCCGACAAAACCAGCACCGGCTCCGGCGCCAGATGCAGCGCCGCCATCAGGCCGGCGAGACCTGCGCCTATGATGATCGGGCAATCGTCCATTT
>CAXTVW010000201.1:0-5449 GCA_964247675.1 uncultured Acetobacteraceae bacterium | reverse complement strand
TTAACCCCCCGCCGGCAAAACCCGCTAAACTCCCCCCAAGCATGACGAGTCCCGGCCCCACCCTCGCCCAGGCGCCCGCCCGCATCCGGCAGCTCCCGGAAGCGCTGGTCAACCGCATCGCCGCCGGCGAGGTGATCGAGCGCCCCGCCGCCGCGGTGAAGGAGCTGGTGGAGAACGCGCTGGATGCCGGCGCCACCCGCATCGCCGTGGCACTCACCGGCGGCGGCATCGAACGCATCGAGGTCACCGATGACGGCCACGGCATGTCGCCGGACTGCCTCACCCTCGCCGTGCAGCGCCACTGCACCAGCAAGCTGCCGGACGGCGACCTGGTGCGCATCGCCACGCTGGGCTTCCGCGGCGAGGCGCTGCCCAGCATAGGGGCGGCCGCCCGGCTGGCCATCGTCTCCCGCCAGCCGGGCGCCGCCCACGCCCACCGCATCGCGGTGGCCGGCGGCGTCGTCACGCCGATCGCACCTGCCCCCGGCCCGCCAGGCACCCGCGTCACCGTGGACGATCTGTTCTTCGCCACCCCAGCCCGGCGCAAATTCCTCAAATCCCCCCGCACCGAAGCCGACCACGCCGAAGCCGCCCTGTCCCGCCTGGCGCTGGCCGCCCCCGCCACTGCCTTCCGCCTCACCACCGAGGGCCGCATCGTCTTCGACCTGCCGTCCCAGGACCGCGCCGCCCGGGTGGCCAGCCTGCTCGGCCAGGACGCCGCCGCCTGCCTGCTGCCGGTCGCCGCCGGGCGTGACGGCCTCGTCTTGGCCGGCTTCGCCTGCGCCCCGCTGGTCAGCCGCGCCACCCCGTCCGGCCAGTCCCTGGTGGTCAACGGCCGCCCGGTCACCGACCCGGTGCTGCGCGTCGCCGTCCGCGTCGCCTACCGGGACGTGCTGGCCCAGGGCCGCCACGGCGTGGTCGCCCTCTGGCTGGACGTGCCGTCCGACGAGCTGGACGTGAACGTGCACCCGGCCAAGACCGAACTGCGCTTCCGCCAGGCCGACCAGGTGCGCGGCCTGGTGATCTCCACCCTGCAGCGCACGCTCGCCGGCGGCGCCGGCGTGTCGGCCCCGCGCCCCGCCTTGCGCCCCGCCTTGCATCTCGTCTCCCCCGCCCCCGCTTTCGCCAACCAGGACGGCGTGCGCCAGATGGGCTTCGCCGAGGCCCAGCCCGGGCTGGCCTCGCCGTTCTCCCAGCCAAGCGCCCGCGCCTGGCCGGCCGCGCCGGTGCCGGACGCCGCCACCCACCCGCTCGGCGCACCGGTGGCCCAGCTGCTCGACACCTACATCGTCGCCGCCACGTCGGACCACGCGGTCATCCTGGTGGACCAGCACGCCGCCCACGAACGCCTGACCCACGAGGCCCTGCGCAGCCAGATGCTGGATGGCGGCGTGCGCAGCCAGGCGCTGCTGCTGCCCGCCGTGGTCGATTGCGGGCCCGCCCAGGCCGGCCGCCTTGCCGAGGCAGCACCGGCCCTGGCGCAGCTCGGCCTGGAGCTGGAAGGCTTCGGCCCGGGTGCGGTGCTGGTGCGCGCGCTGCCGGCGGTGCTCGGCGCCGCCGACCCGCAGCGCCTGGTGGCAGACATCGCCGACGAACTGGCCCAGCACGGCGAGAGTACCGCTCTGGCGCAAATCCTGGACGCGGTGATCGCCCGGCTGGCCTGCCACGGCAGCATACGCGCCGGCCGCCGGCTCGGCCTGGCCGAGATGGACGCCCTGCTGCGCCAGATGGAGGCCACCCCGCGCGCCGCCACCTGCAGCCACGGCCGGCCCACCTACCTGAAGCTGACTAGGACCGAGCTGGAACGCCTGTTCGGCCGCTAGCGAGCGGCCGGCGGCGGCGATAGCCCGCCGCGATCTGACCCAAGATCGACGCCTGTCACCCCCAACCGCACCGGCACGCCCGCTTTCACCCTGCCTTATCAGCAACTTACCGACGCGCGCCCGGGCAGGAGCCACGATCGCGCAACGAGGCAAGATAGATTCATTACGTATCACGCATAATTTTGCTTGCGCCCGAAAAGTCATCACAATATCGTGAGCACACATCACATTTAGATGAGTGCATTTCATGATCCGACACGCCGCCCTGGCCGCCGCGATGCTCATCGTCACGGCTCACGCAGCCGACGCCGCCGACGCCACCCAGACCTTCCTCTGGGGCCAGAACTATCCGCTGACCACGCCGCTGCCGGTGCGCTCCAATGCGGTGCTCGGCTACGGCCTGAAGCTCACGCCGGGCGCCAGCAACGCGTTCTCCCTGCTGATGGGCACCGAAACCCCAGGCGCCAACCTCACCACCGGCCAGTCGATACGCGACACGTTTTTCATGAATTACCTCTCCGGCGACCTCTACAGCGCCGTCGGCGAGCCGATGGACACCGGGCAGTCCGGCCAGGCGCCGTTCTACGCGGTGGCGCGGCACTACAACGTGGGCGACCCGAACGACCTGCATGTGATGATGCCGCACAGCATGCAGCTGCGGGCGATCTGCTCGAACAACCACACCAATTGCAGCCAGGGCAACGTCTATGGCGCGATGGTCCGCGTGCCCTACGAGATACGCCCGGGGATGACGATCAAGGTGCGCTACAGGAGCCCGACGGGGCCGTATTCCTGGTGCCCGATCTGGTTGTTCTCCGGCTCGCAGGTCTCGCCCGGCCCGGGCGGCAATCCCTGGAGTGGCTTCGGCAGCCCCAGCTCATTGGTGCAGGAACCGGTGGGCGGTCACTCCTTCGAGATCGACGCCAACGACAACTACCCGCGCTGGAACGACAACCCCTCCGTCCCCGTAGGCCAGCAGGTCGATTTCCTCACGCCGGACATCTACGGCGTGCAGTGGACCACGCCGCCCTACCAGATCTACGGCGCCAACTCGGCCGGCTTCGCCTTCTATCCCAACGCCGGCCCGGCGGTGAACGTGACGCCGCAGAACCTGACCAGCGGCTTCCATGACCTGGTGCTGTCCTGGGACGGCAATGCCAACACCATCTACGAGTTCATCGACGGCAAGCTGATCGTCGCCAGCTACATGGAATACGCCCAGGCGCCCACCTACACGGACGCCAACGGCAACACCAAGGTGCAGGCGATGCACATCATCATCGGCAACCAGGCGATCCCGGCCTGGCTGCAGGGTGCCAACGCCACCGTGGAGAACGACGGAAAGCCGGAAGGCTGGTCGATCTTCGTGCAGGAGATTTCGGCGTGGTACGGGCTGGTCAATAATCCGAACGCCGCCAAGCCGTAAGGAGAAAGCAAGGCCTTCTTTTTTGAAAAAAAGAAGCAAAAAACTTTTGCTTCTCCCGCTTGCACCTTGGCCCGTTCAGGTTCTGCCGACGTTTATGTCGGCAGGACCTGGCGGGTCTTCGTGCGCGTCGGGAGCTTAGGCTGCCCACCGCGCGCTTAAATCGTCTGTCGCGAAGCAAGCCGATGAACCACCAGGCGCATCCGGCAGGGAGTTCACCCGGCCAGCGAGCCGTCCGCTCCTGGCGTGCTCAACCAACGACGGCCGTCTCAGAAGCAGCAAGCCTTGCGGTCGGGCCATATGCGCGCCGCGCCAACCACTCTGGCTAGACCGCCAACCTGGGCAGCAGCGCGTCCAGCAGCCGCCGCCCGGCAGCGCTCGCCACCAGCCGCACCCCGTCCCAGGCCAGATACCCCGCCTCCTGGCTCGCCGCCAGGATCGCCGGATCGAGCGCGTCCGCCAGCGCCGTCCCGGTGCGCCTGGCGAAAGCCGCCGCGTCGATCCCCTCTGCCAGCCGCAACCCCATCAGCAACGCCTCGCGCCCCCTGTCGCGCGGCGCCACTACCTCCTCTGCCGTGCTGCCATGGCCGTCCCGTTCCACCCGCCCGGCCCACACCTCCGGCGCACGGTGCCGCCGCGTGGCCACCACCTGCGCCGCCCCGGACGCCCCCAGACGCAGCCGCCCATGCGCGCCCGGCCCGATCCCGGCATACTCGCCGTAGCGCCAGTAGGCCAGGTTGTGCCGGCTCTCCGCCCCCGGGGCCGCGTAGTTGGACACCTCGTAGGCCCCAAGACCGTGCCGTGCCGCCGCCGCTGCGGTCGCGTCGTACATCGCCTCCGCCACATCGTCCTCGGGCAGCACCAGCTCGCCGCGCCGGTGCGCGCCCGCATAGGCGGTGCCCGGCTCGATCGTGAGCTGGTAGAGAGAGAGGTGGTCGGCCGCCAGCGCCAGCGCCCGGTCCAGCTCGTTCCGCCACGCGGCCAGGCTCTGCCCGGGCCGCGCGTAGATCAGGTCGAACGACAGCCGCGGGAAGATCGCCCGCGCCTGCTCCAGCGCCGCCATCGCCTGCGCCGCGCTATGCGCCCGTCCCAGTCCCGCCAGCGCCGCATCGTCCAGCGCCTGCACGCCCAGTGAGAGCCGGTTCACCCCCGCCAGGCGGAACGCCGCCAGCCGGCCCACCTCCACGCTGGTCGGGTTGGCCTCCAGCGTAATCTCCAGATCCGGCGCCGCGTCGAACAGCCGCCGCGCATCCTCGATCAGCGCCGCCACCGTCTCCGGCGCCATCAAGCTCGGCGTGCCGCCCCCGAAAAAGATCGAGGCGAGCGGTCGCCGCCCCAGCCTGGCCGCTTCCCAGGCAAGCTCGGCCCGCAGCGCCGCCGCGAACCGCGCCTGCGGGATGGCGTCGCGCACATGGCTGTTAAAGTCACAATACGGGCATTTCTGCAGGCAGAACGGCCAGTGGATGTAGAGGGCGAGGGGATCGGGCACAGCCACCGTAGAAGGGGTGTCCGCCCCCGCATGTCAAAGCCGGTCGCAAGAGGCCCGCCAGCCCAGCCCTACTTCTTCACCGAATGCAGCAGGTCCACATCCGGCGAGGGCAAGGTGTCCGCATACACCGAACCGTTCCACACCCAACGGTCCTTGCCGTGTATCAGCAGGTCATACATCCCGCGATGCGCCCGGCCCGAGACCTTGATCGGACCGCTGATCGAATCCAGCACCTTCGTCCAGGCGTCGCCGCTCTTCAGGTAGGCCGAGGTCGAACACCCCGCCGAGCCGCAGAAATCGGCTGACTGCACCTGCACGAACAGCGCCGAGGGTGCCGGCTTCACGCTCAGCTTGGCGGATCCCACCAGCATCACCGGCGGATCGCCGGCGCTGCGGGATTGCTTGAGGTCGCTGGAGACGAGCCGCGTCGCCGTGGTCTCCAGCTCGCTGCCCGGCTGGGTGGTCAGCGCCACCGTGGCGCCCGCGCCTGACTCCGCCGCCGCCGCCGGCGCGGCATTCCGCCTGTGCGCGTGGCTGGCGTGCCTGGTTGCGCGTGGCTTGGCGGCAGCAGGCGCGCCTGCGTCGGGGGCGGTAGGGGCCGGCGGCGCCGCGCTGTCCGTCACGGACGGCACGCTGCTCCTGGAAGCCGGCGCCGCGGCGGCCGGGGCGTCGGGTGCGGCCGGCGTCACGGCGGGCGCTTGCGGTGCCGCGGCG
>CAXTVW010000200.1:2965-5466 GCA_964247675.1 uncultured Acetobacteraceae bacterium | reverse complement strand
CCATCTCGGCCGCCCCGAGCGGATAGCGCGTGGCGCCATCCACCAGCTCCGGCAACCCCGCATTCGGCTGCACGCTGATCAGTCCAGGCCAGTTCGCCGACAGCCAGCGCACGTGCTCGGCCATCTCCTGCGGACCCGTGGCGCAATTCAGCCCGATCAGCGGCACATCCAGCGCGTGCACAACGGTGGCTGCGGTCGCGATGTCAGGCCCCACCAGCAACGTGCCCGTGGTCTCCACCGTCACCTGCACGAATATCGGCGTGTCACGGCCACACTCGGCGCGCGCGATCTTCGCCCCGTTCACCGCCGCCTTTATCTGCAGCGTGTCCTGGCACGTCTCGATCAGGAACGCGTCCACGCCGCCATCCATCAGCCCGCGGCACTGCTCGGCGAGCCCGGCTTCCAGCGTGTCGTAATCGATGTTGCCGAGCGACGGCAGTTTCGTCCCAGGCCCCACGCCGCCCAGCACCCAACGGTGCCGCCCGTCGGCAAACTCGTCAGCAACTTCCCGTGCCAGCTCTGCCGCGATGCGGTTTATCTCGCGCGCCCGCGCCTCCAGACCGAACTCCCCGAGCGTGATCGGCGACGCGCCGAATGTGTTCGTCTCCACCATGTCCGCGCCGGCCGCGTAGTAGCCGCGCGCTATCTCGCGCACGAGGTCGGGTCGCGAAAGGCTCAGCACGTCGGTGCAGTTCTCCTGCCCCCAGTAGTCGCGCTCGGTGTCGAGATCCATGCTTTGCACGCGGCTACCTGTGCCGCCGTCGCATAGGAGGACCTGGTCGCGTAGAGCGTCTAGCAGATGGGGTCGGGTCACTTGCAAACCTCGGAAAAGGAAGGAAGGCCTTCTTTTTTGAAAAAAAGAAGCAAAAAACTTTTACTACTGACGCTGTTCAAACAGCGGGTTCTGTCCGGCGAGCATCCGCGCCGGCGGCAGCGAACGGAGCAGGAGTTTTTTGGTCCTTTTCTTCGAAAAAGGACTGCTTGCTCGCCTCGCCTTGCCAGATCCTGACCCGCAACGCGCCTTCGCCGCCCACTGAAACCGGCGCGCTGGCCGATAGCCCAGCGCCCGCCAGCATGTCCTGCATCGCGTCATCGGAAAACCCGGCCACGGTATGGCCCATCTGCGCCAGTAATGCGCGCTCGCCATGCGGCGCCAGGTCCACCACCACCAGCCGCCCGCCGGGCGCCAGCACGCGCGCGGCTTCGGCCACAACAAGCGCCGGCGCCTCGGCGTAGTGCAGCACCATCTGCAGCACCACCAGGTCGAAGCACGCATCCGCCAACGGCAGCGCGCACATGTCGGCCAGGCGGAACTGGCAATGCGAGAAGGCGGCGTCCGCCAGCCTGACGCGCGCCAGCGCCAGCATCGCGCGGCTTGCATCCACCCCAAGGCCCGCACCCATCCTGGGCGCCAGCAATTCCAGCAAGCGTCCCGTGCCGGTGCCCACGTCCAGAACCCGCCCGAGCCGGCCTTCCGGCAATAACGCCACCAGCCGCGCTTCCACCTCGGCGGCCGGCAGGCCGAGCGCACGCATCTCGTCCCAATCCGCACCCTGCTTGCGGAAGGTGTCGGAGGCTATGCGCGCACGCTCGGACAGCACGCGCGCGGCACCGCGGCGGTCGGCGGCCACCAGGGGGTCGTCCTGTGGCAGCCGGCGGAGCACGTCGCGCGCCAGCCCGCCCGGCTCGCCCTGCGCCAGCGTGAACCAGGCATTCGCACCCTCGCGCGCACGCTCCAGCAGCCCCGCCTCGCACAGCACCCGCAAGTGGCGCGACAGCCGCGGCTGGCTTTGCCCAAGCACCTCGCAGAAATCGTTGACGCAGAACGTCCCGCGCGCCGCCAGCGCCAGCAGACGCAGCCGTGTCGGGTCGGCCAGCGCGCCGAGAATGGGAAGAAGCTGCTCCATCGTGCTTGCATAAATATATAAGGCTAGCTTTATAGCAAGTATGACGACGCTGGACATGCGGGTGCCTCTCCGCTTCGCGGAGGCGGATAGCGTTGCCGATGGTCAGGCAGCGTTCCGGGAAGGCGAGGATTTCGTCCCTGTCCAGGCACATCCGGTAGGCTGTGCCTGTTGCGCGGCCCGCAATCCGGCCGGGATCGCACTGGCGTTGCTGCTGCAGAACCGCGCGCGCGGCACGGTTGGCTTTTTCCGAAGCGTGGTTGCCGTCACGCGTTCGGCGGCCGGGCGGGCGATGGTGCTGGAGGCGCTTCGAAGCGATCCTGTCGTTAGTGCGTGTTTCCGGCTGGAGGAGTAGGCAAGGCCTTCTTTTTTGCAAAAAAGAAGCAAAAACTTTTGCTCCCTGTCGGCGAACGTTTCAGCATCCGCCGACAGGGACCAGAAGTTTTTTGGTCCTTTTTTTCAAAAAAGGACTGCTTGCTTACTTCCTTCCCGGCACATCCGCGTCCCCCACGCCCAAAGCCCGCTGCATGATCACCACATCGAGCCACCGCCCGAACTTCACCCCGCACGCCCGCATCACGCCCGCCCGCTGGAACC
>CAXTVW010000200.1:0-2865 GCA_964247675.1 uncultured Acetobacteraceae bacterium | reverse complement strand
AGCCACCGCCCGAACTTCACCCCGCACGCCCGCATCACGCCCGCCCGCTGGAACCCCAGGCTGGAGTGCATCCCGATGGAGCCGATGTTGTCGCTGTCGCCGATCAGCGCCAGCATCTGGCGGAAGCCGGCCGCCTCCGCCCGGCTGAGCAGTTCGGCCACGATGCCCTTGCCCACGCCCATGCCGCGCACGTCCTCGCGCACGTATACGCTGTCCTCCACCGTCCAGTCATAGGCGCTGCGGTGGCGGAACGCGCCGTAATAGCCGAACCCCAGCACGCCGGTGGCATCGCGGGCCACCACCCAGGCATAGCCGGCGCGCAAGCCCGCCGCGTGGCGTTCGGTCATCGCCTCGATGCTGGGCGGTATCTCCTCGAACGTGCCGGTGCCGGCCAGAACGTGGTGGGCATAGATGGCCTGGATTTCCGGTAGGTCGGCGTGTTCGGCGGTGTGGATCGGCACGAATGGTCTCCCGCAAGCCGGCGAGTTAACGACACGCACGCGGAACAGGCCAGCCGAAGCGCCGAAAATTATGCCTCTCTGAACGAACACGTGGTAAGGAGGTGGTGAGCCAGGCCGCACAATCCCCGGTTTTCCGGGCCAGAGCGGTCGAAAATGCCGTGTTTCAGCCTGTTTTTCGGGCCGAATTGACCATCCAGAGGGAATAGCGCGATCGTGTCAGAGACCAGCCTGAACCCAGAAGGCGAACCGCTACAGATCGAGTCAGAAGCCAACGAGGCGCTGACGCCGACCGAGCTTCGCCTGCGGGCGGTTGTAGCCGCGGCGCGGTTCCACGGCGTCGATCTGGACATGGCCGATTTCCGCGGCCCTACCAGCGAGCCCTACCCTTCGCCGGCCTCCCTGGTCACCTGGCTGCGGGACCAGGGCCTGGTTGCGCGCGCGCTGAAGCTCGCCTGGCGGGACCTGTTCCGCTTCAAGGATGCCGCCCCTGTCGTGCTGCTGCTGAAGGACGGCACGGCCGGCCTCGTCGTGGGCGCCGATCCGGCACGGGACGTGGTGTGGCTGAAGAGCCCGAACTCGCGCGATGCCGAGCCGCCCGTGGCGGTCGACCGGCTGCGCCTGGAGCAGGCGTGGAGCGGCGATATCATCCTCGTCAAGCGCCCGTATGGCCAGACCGAGGGCGAGGCGCCGTTCACGCTGGGCTGGATCTTCGGCAAGGTGCTGGAGGAGAAGACCTTCATACGCCAGATCAGCTACGCCTCGGTCATCCTCTCCGCGCTTACCATCCTTCCGGCGCTGATGGTCATGGCTGTGATCGACCGGGTGCTCGAATATAACTCGATCTCCACCTTCGTGCTGCTGGTCAGCCTGATGGGTGTAATGATGTTCTTCGAGATGGTGCTCGGCTGGGCGAGGCGGGAGCTTATCCTGGTGATGTCCGCCAGGCTGGACGTGAAGCTGAACCTGCAGGTGTTCGGCCGGCTGCTGGCGCTGCCGCTGGATTTCTTCGAACGCAGCCAGGCCGGTGAGACGATTTCGCGTCTGCGCGAAGTCTTCCGGGTGCGCGAGTTCCTGACCGGCAAGCTGCTGTACACCTTCCTGGACGGCTTCACCCTGATCGTCATGCTGCCGTTCATGTTCTACATGGAGCCGACGCTGGCCTGGGTGTCGATGGCGGTGGCCGGCCTGATCGCCACCATCATCATGGTGTTCCTGCGTCCCGTGGGCCAGCTGATCGGCCGGGCCATCCAGGCCGAGCACAAGAAGGGCGCGGTGATGTCCGAGACGGTGTATGGCATACGCACCGTGAAGTCGCTGGCGCTCGAGCCGCAGCAGAAGGTGATCTGGGACGAGCGCGTGGCCGATGCCGGGCGCTGGCGCCTGGCGGCCGGCCGCCTGGGCAACTGGCCGCAGACGATGATCGACCCGTTGCAGACCTTCATGTCGCGCGGCGTGGTGCTGTTCGGCACCTATCTGGCCCTGGAGAATGACACCACGATCGACAAGGGCGGCCTGATCGCCTTCATGATCCTGTCCGGCCGCGTGGCCTCCCCGCTGATCGGCTTCGCCCGCCTGATGGAGGATTTCCACGAGGTGCGCACCGCAGTGGGCCAGATCGCCAGGGTGCTGAACAACCCGACGGAGACGCGTGCCCACAATGACGGCATGCGGCCGAAATTCCAGGGCCAGGTGACCTTCGAGGACCTGACCTTCACCTACCCGCTCGGCCAGCGCCCTGCGCTGAACAAGGTGAGCTTTTCCATCCCGCCCGGCACCATGCTCGGCCTGGTGGGCCGCTCGGGTTCCGGCAAATCCACCATCACCCGTCTGCTGCAGGGCATCAACCGCGAGTATAGCGGCGCCATCCGGATTGACGGCGACGAGCTGCGCGAGATCAACCTCAGCCACTTGCGCCGCAGCTTCGGCGTGGTGTTGCAGGACAACTTCCTGTTCCGCGGCACCATACGCGACAACATCACCGCCGGTCGCGCCGGGCTCACGCTGGAGGACGCGGTGCGCGCCGCCCGGCTGGCGGGCGCGGAAGAGTTCATCGAGCGCATGCCGCAGGGCTACGACACCTGGATCGAGGAAGGCTCGGCCAACATCTCCGGCGGCCAGCGCCAGCGCCTGGCCATTGCGCGTGCGCTGATCACCAACCCGCGCATCATGATCCTGGACGAGGCGACCTCCGCGCTCGACCCGGAGAGCGAGGCGCTGGTGAACGCCAACCTCACCCGTATCGGCAAGGGCCGCACGATGGTCATCGTGTCGCATCGTCTGTCCAGCCTGGTAAACTGCGACCTGATCATGGTGCTCGACCGCGGCGCCGTGGTCGACATCGCGCCGCATGACGTGCTGCTGGACCGCTGCTCGGTCTACCGCACGCTGTGGAACCAGCAGAACC
>CAXTVW010000199.1:0-5478 GCA_964247675.1 uncultured Acetobacteraceae bacterium | reverse complement strand
CGGTCGCTGCCGAAAATGCGCATCAAATCGTCTTCCAAGGACAGGAAGAACCGGCTCGCGCCAGGATCGCCCTGACGGCCGGAACGTCCGCGTAGCTGGTTGTCGATACGCCGGCTTTCGTGGCGTTCCGTGCCGATTACAAGCAAGCCGCCGCCCGTCTTCACGCGGTCATGGAAGCCCGGGATCTCCGCCCGTATTTCCGCCTCGCGTGCTGCACGCTCGGCCTCCTCGGCCAGGCTGTGCGCTTCCTGGCGCAACCGCATGTCCATGTTGCCGCCGAGCTTTATGTCCGTACCGCGGCCCGCCATGTTGGTGGCGATCGTCACCCGCCCAGGTGCGCCCGCCTGCGCGATGATCGTCGCTTCCTGCTCGTGGAAGCGCGCGTTCAGCACCGCGTGCGGGATCTTGCGCGCCTTGAGTATCTCGCTAAGAACCTCGCTCTTTTCGATGCTCACCGTGCCCACCAGCACCGGCTGCTCGCGCGCGCGCGCCTCCTCGATCAGCGTGGCCACGGCGGTGTATTTCTCGCCCGCCGACCGATACACCTCGTCGTCGCCGTCCTTGCGCACGACAGGCACGTTCGTCGGTATCTCGACCACGCTCAGCTTGTATATTTCGGCGAACTCGTCGGCTTCCGTCATCGCCGTGCCCGTCATGCCGGACAGCTTCGGGAACAGGCGGAAGTAGTTCTGGAAGGTGATCGACGCCAGCGTCTGGTTTTCCTGCTGGACTGTGACGTATTCCTTGGCCTCCAGCGCCTGGTGAAGCCCCTCGGAGAACCGGCGCCCTTCCATCATGCGGCCGGTAAACTCGTCGATGATGATCACCTTGTCGTCGCGTACGATGTAGTCCACGTCACGCGCGAACAACGTGTGCGCCCGCAAGGATTGCTGCACGTGATGCACCACGCTGACGTTGAAGATGTCATACATGTTGCCTTCGGTGATGATCCCGGCTTCGCGCAGCATGTCCTCCACGCGCTCGTTGCCGGCCTCCGTCAGATGCACGGACTTCGCTTTCTCGTCCTTCTCGAACGTTGCGGGGTCCTTGACCAGTTCCAGGATCACCAGGTTCACCGACCGATACAGATCGGATGAATCTTCCGCCGGTCCGGAAATGATCAGCGGCGTGCGCGCCTCGTCGATCAGGATGCTGTCCACCTCGTCGACGATCGCGTAGTTGAACGGCCGCTGGACCATGTCCTCCAGCCGATACTTCATGTTGTCGCGCAGATAGTCGAAGCCGAACTCGTTATTTGTCCCATACGTCACGTCGCACGCATAAGCCGCGCGCCGCTCCTCATCCATAAGCCCGTGCACGATCACGCCTGTGCTCAGCCCGAGGAAGGTATAGAGCTGCCCCATCTCCTCGCTGTCGCGCCGCGCCAGGTAATCGTTCACCGTCACCACGTGCACGCCGCGTCCGGACAGCGCATTCAGATATACCGGCAGCGTCGCCACCAGCGTCTTGCCCTCGCCCGTCTTCATCTCGGCGATCTTGCCGTCATGCAGCACCATGCCGCCCACCAGCTGCACGTCGAAATGCCGCATCCCCAACACGCGCCGGCTCGCCTCGCGCACCACCGCGAACGCCTCCGGCAGCAGCCCGTCCAACGTCTCGCCCGCCGCGATGCGGCCGCGGAACTCCACTGTCTTGCCCGCCAATGCCTCGTCGGACAGGCCTGATACCGCCGCCTCGTGCGCCCCCACCCGTGGCACGCGCTGCTGATAGGACTTCAGGGAACGGTCGTTGGACGTGCCAAAAACAGCGCGGGCGAGAGAGGAGAACATATCGGGCAGATAGGCGGCGCGGGGTGTGGGGTCAACTGAAGGCAAGGCCAGGGCGTCGTGCGCAACACGCTCTCGCGTGACGCCCCTGGACCCCCGCTGGGGCCAGTCGGCCCCAGACCCCGGGCTTTGCCCCTCGCGATGTGGAGAGAGTGGCCACGCAGGCTTTGGCAAGAACGCGAGCGGCCCCGCGAACCGAACAGGTTCTCAGGGTGACTGTCCTAAGCAGGGTGCAGAAGCGTCGCGCGAGAGCGTGCTGCGCACGGTGCCCCTGGCCTTGCCTTAATTTCACCCCCAGCCCGTTGCCGCCCACCGCCCAATGCCCCATAAGGCCGCCGCCCCTACCTGAGGTTTTCCATGCGCCTGCTGACCCTGACCACGGCTCTGACCGCGGCTGTACTTGCGACCGCCCCCGCCATGGCACAGACGTTGCGCGCCGGCGCAGCACCGGCCCCGGCGGCATCCACACCTGCCACGCCAGGTGCCCCGCCGCAGAACGCCGTCATCGTCACCGTCAACGGTGATCCGGTGCGGGTGTCGGACGTGCTGGGCTGGGTGGACACGCACGTGACGCCGGAGCAGCGCCAGTCGATCGGCCAGGACAAGCTGTTCAGCGCCGCCGTCAACGAGCTTGCCACAGGCAAGGCGCTGCAGATCATGGCCCGCAAGCAGGGCCTGGACCGCGACCCGACGGTAGCCCACCAGATGCAGACCGCCGCCGACGAGGTTCTGCAGCGCGCGCTTCTGGTAAAGACCGTGTTGCCGATGGTCTCCGAGGAGGCGATCAAAGCGCAATACGATAAGCAGTACGCCGGCAAGCCCGGCGAGCCCGAGGTCCACGCCCGCCACATCCTGGTCGACAGCGAGGCCAAGGCGAAGGACATCATCAAGCAGCTGCAGGCCGGCGCCAAGTTCGAGGATCTGGCCAAGAAGTACAGCGATCCGAAGGACCCGGCCAGCGCGCAGGGCGGCGACCTCGGCACCTTCAAGAAGGCGGACATGCTGCCGGAGTTCTCGGACGCCGCGTTCAAGCTGAAGAAGGGCGAGTACACCACCACGCCGGTGCACACCCGCTACGGCTGGCACGTGATCCAGGTGATTGACACCAGCGTCTCCACGCCCCCGGCCTATGACACCGTGCATGACGAGATACGCCAGACGCTGCTGCGCCAGGATGCCCAGACGCTGGCGGCCAAGGCACGCGACGCGGTGAAGATCGTCTCCTACGGCCCGGACGGCAAGCCGGTGAAGCCGGCCACCACGCCGGTTCCCGCGGCGTCCAGCCCGGCGCCGGCCAAGAAGTAGTCCGCATGGCGGCCGCGCCTGCCGTGTCGCCGCTGGCGCTTCCGTTGCCCGATCTGGCGCCGGTCGCCGGCGTACGTCTCGGCGCCGTGGCGGCCGGCATACGCTACCAGGGCCGCACGGATTTGTTCCTGGCGGAGTTCGCGCCGGGCACCACGGTCGCTGGCGTGTTCACCCGGAACAAATGCCCCGGCGCGCCGATCGACTGGTGCCGTGCCGCGCTGGCGGGCGGCACCGCACGGGCGCTGGTGGTCAACGCCGGAAACGCCAACGTCTTCACCGGCCAGGCAGGCCGGGACGCCACGCAGGCCACGGCTGATGCCGCGGCCGCCCTGGTGAGCTGTGCCGCGTCCGAGGTGTTCCTCGCGTCCACCGGCGTGATCGGCCAGACCTTGCCTCACGAGCGGATCACTGCCGCCCTGCCCGCCCTGCATGCGTCGCTGCGCGAGGACAGCCTGGCGGATGCCGCCCGAGGCATGATGACGACCGACACGTTCCCCAAAGCCGCCACCCGAATGGCAGACATCAACGGCGTGCCCGTGCGCATCACCGGCATCGCCAAGGGCAGCGGCATGATCGCGCCGGACATGGCGACGATGCTGTGCTTCGTGTTCACCGACGCGGCGCTGCCGGCCGACAGCCTGCAGACGCTACTCGCCGACGCTGTAAAACCAACCTTCAACTGCATCACCGTGGACGCGGACACTTCCACCAGCGACACTGTTCTGCTGTTCGCCACGGGTCAGGCCGGCAACAAGCCGGAGCCCTCGCCAGCATTCGCGCAGGCGCTTGAAGACGTGTTGCGCGACCTTGCCATCATGGTCGTGCGCGACGGCGAAGGCGCCCGCAAGCTCATTCGCATCGACGTCACCGGTGCCACCGACCACCCCAGCGCCCACCGCGTGGCGCTCGCAGTCGCCAACTCGCCGCTGGTGAAGACCGCCATCGCCGGCGAGGACGCCAATTGGGGCCGCATCGTCATGGCCGTGGGGCGCGCCGGCGAACCGGCCGACCGCGACCGCCTCAGCATCGCAATCGGCGGCGTGTGGATGGCCCGCAACGGCACCGTGGTGCCAGGCTACGACGAAGCGCCCGTGGTGGCCCATATGCGCGGCCACGAGATAGACATCCAGATCGATCTGGGCCTGGGCGGCGGTGCCGGCCGCGCCTGGACCTGCGACCTCACGCACGGCTACATCGACATCAATGGCAGTTACAGAAGCTAGCCCGGCGCTGCCGGACGCCGACGCCTTCGAGCCCCTGACCACCGAGCGCCTGACCCTGCGCCCGCCACAGGCGCAGGACGCGCCCGCCATACACCGTCTGGTCAACACCTGGCCCGTGGTGCGCATGCTCTCCCGCTTCCCCTATCCCTACCCGCGCGCGCTCACCGACGAGTGGATCGCCTCCACCACCGCCCAGCGCCTGGACGGCCGCGCCTACCACCTGGTCATCACCGGCCACGAGGACGGCGCCGAGATGGTGATAGGCTGCGTCGGCCTGCGCCTGGACGTGGCCCCGCGCACGGGCAGCCTGGGCTACTGGGTCGGCCAGCGCTTCTGGGGCCACGGCGTGGCCCAGGAAGCCGCCGGTCGCGTGGTGCGCTGGGCGCTGGCCAACCTGCCGATCGACCGCGTTGTGGCCCAGGTCTCGCTGGATAACCCCGCCTCGGCCGCCGTGCTGGCCCGCCTCGGCTTCCGCGAGACCGGCCGCGCCAAGCAGCATTTCCTGGCGCGCGACGCCGAGGAGGAAGTCGCCGTGTTTGAAGTGTTGCGCGACGACGTGTTCGGTTCGGCGGAGTCCGAGGCCACGGTAGCGCCGGACGGCCGCAAGCTGCTCCTGGTGGCCGCCTGCGCGCTGGTGGATACGGACAGCCGCGTGCTGCTCGCCCGCCGTCCGGAGGGCAAGAAAATGGCCGGCTTGTGGGAGTTCCCCGGCGGCAAGCTGAACCCCGGCGAGACACCGGAAGTGGCCCTGATACGCGAACTGCGCGAGGAGCTGGGCATCGACGTCACGGCGGCCTGCCTGGCGCCGTTCGCCTTTGCCAGCCACGCCTACGAGAAGTTCCACCTGCTGATGCCGCTGTATCTCTGCCGGCGCTGGCAGGGGTTCGTGCAGCCGCTCGAAGGCCAGGCGCTGGCCTGGGTGAAACCGGGCAAGCTCGGCGAGTATGAGATGCCCGCTGCTGACAAGCCGCTGGTTCCGCTGCTTAGAGACTTTTTATAACAGGCAAGGAAGCAGTTCTTTTTTGAAGAAAAGAACCAAAAAACTTTTACTACCCCGCATTTGAAACGAGCGGATACCTCTTGAAAGGCAAGGCGTTTCAAAGGCGTCAGGAGCAAAAGTTTTTTGCTTCTTTTTTTCAAAAAAGAAGGCCTTTCTTCCTTCC
>CAXTVW010000198.1:0-5601 GCA_964247675.1 uncultured Acetobacteraceae bacterium | reverse complement strand
CTAAACCGCCGCCAGATACGCCGCCTGCGCATCGCCCGCCTCACCTGGCAGCGCCGCGCGGTGTTCGTCTCCGGCGGCATCGTGGTTGGTGCCGTGGCCGTGGCGCTCGCCCTTGTTGCCGACCGCGCCGGCGCCGGCTTCCGCGCCATGACAGCCGGCCGGCCACTGCTGGCGCTGGCGATAACGCCGGCCGGGTTCGTGGTGGCCAGCTTCGTCTCCCGCCGGTTCTTCCCAAACTCCGGCGGCAGCGGCATTCCGCAGGCCATCGCCGCCCGCCAATTGCCGGACGGCCCGGGCCGCGCCGCGCTCGTGTCCCTGCGCGTGGCGGTGGGCAAGGTGATCCTGCTTCTGGCGGGCCTGCTGTGCGGCGCCTCCATCGGCCGCGAGGGGCCTACCGTGCAGGTGGGCGCCAGCATCATGTTCACCGCCGGACGCATCTCGCCGAGGCGGCAACCGGGGCTGATCCTGGCGGGGGCTGCTGCCGGCGTGTCGGCGGCGTTCAACACCCCGCTGGCCGGCATCGTGTTCGGCATCGAGGAGATGAGCCGGTCCTTCGAGGCGCGGACCAGCGGCGTGGTGATCGGCGCGGTGATCGCCGCCGGTATCACGAGTTTGGCGCTGCAGGGCGACTACACGTATTTCGGCACCACGCACGCCACGCTGACCAATTTGGAAGGCTGGGCCGCGGTGCCGCTGCTGGGCGTGCTGGGCGGGTTGGGCGGCGGCATCTTCAGCCGGCTGCTTGTGGTGTTCGGGCGCGGGCTGCCGGGGTTCGTGGGGCGGGCTATTGCGGCGCAACCCACCCTGTTTGCGCTGGTGTGCGGCCTGGTGGTGGCGGGCAGCGGCATCGCCTCGCATGGCGACGCGTTCGGCACCGGCTACGCCCAGGCGCGTGCGCTGGTGCAGGGCGGGCAGGCGGCGCCCGGATTGTGGTTCGGCGCGGCCAAGTGGGTGGCGACGCTGGCGTCCTCCGTGAGCGGCATACCGGGCGGCATCTTCGCGCCCTCGCTGGCGGTGGGCGCGGGGCTGGGCGCGGACGTGGCGGCGCTGCTGCCCGGTGCGCCGGCGCAGGCGCTGATCGTGCTGGGGATGGTGGCGTATTTCGCCGGCGTGGTGCAGGCGCCTATTACGGCGTTCGTGATCGTGACGGAGATGACGAACGATCACGCGCTGGTGGTGCCACTGATGCTGGCGTCTTTGATCGGCTATGGCGTCTCAAGGCTGGTGTGCGAGGAGGGGGTTTACCACGCGCTGGCGCATGGGTTTGTGCGGGCGGGTGCGATCGAAGCAAAGCAGGCAGCGGAAAAGCAGCAGGCTGCCGTTTTGTAGCGGCGCCGACATGGTTCGGTGAGCTTTTGTCCGATACGCAGTTCAGCAACTTGCGGTCGAATGTGGCTTAGGGTCGCTGCACGGACGGCTGTCGCTCAGCGCGGAGGTGCCGCCTGATCGTTGGTATCGGTGCGGTTTCCTTGGTAGCCAGGACTGTCATAGGCGTGCTGCCTGATGGCCTCCTGCCGCTCCCGCTCTTTTTCTTCCTTGTGCAGGTGGTGCCCGACGGCGCATCCGGCTGCAGCGCCGATCAAGCCATGGTGTCCGGCGTAGTGCCCCGCCACGCCTCCAGCGACCGCGCCGGAGATGCAGCCCACCGCGCCGGCCGTTCCTGGCACGCCGAGCGGAAGTGCTGCCACAACGAGCACCAAAGGGAGACGCATGTGCTGATCCTTTTCTCGACAGCGGCACAACGTCGCGCTGCGTAAGTAAGTTCGCGGTGTGCGGTCTCGTCCAACCAGGGAGAGACGGGACCACTCCTGATCCCGCTTTCCGAAACCCGGCCCAGTCGCCACCAACGCGCGGAAGTGGAAAGTTGTGCTAGGTTTCGAACAAGGCGTTGGCTCGCCTTACTGGCAGCTAAGGCACTCCTCATAGTTCGTCGCAGCCGCCACCATCGGCAGCGGAATAGGATCGTTCGCCACCGGCCCGATATCGATCAGCGACGATACCGGCATGTCGCTTACCGTGTCCGCGCGCTGGATCGACAGCGACCTGCAGTAATACAGCGACTTCACGCCGCGCTTCCAGGCCAGCATGTGTATCTCGTGCAGGTCCCGCTTGTGCACGTTTGCGGGCAGGAACACGTTGACCGACTGGCTCTGGCAGATGAACGGCGTGCGGTCGGCGGCGTGCTCGATGATCCAGCGCTGGTCCAGCTCGAACGCGGTCTTGTACACCGCCTTTTCCTGCTCGGTGAGGAAGTCCAGATGCTGCACGCTGCCGGCGCGCAGCGTGATGGAGGACCACACCTCGTCGGTGTCCAGGCCGCGCGCTTCCAGCAATTGCTGCAGGTGCCTGTTGCGCACGGTGAAGCTGCCGGACAGCGTCTTTTGCAGGAACACGTTTGCGGCGATCGGCTCGATGCCTGGGCTGGCGTTGCCGGCAATGATCGAGATGCTAGCGGTAGGCGCGATCGCCATCTTGTTGGAGAACCGCTCCATCACGCCGTAATCGGCGGCATCCGGGCAGGCGCCGCGCTCTTCGGCGAGAAGGCGGGAGGCGGCATCGGCCTGTTCGCGTATGTGCTTGAACATGCGCTTGTTCCAGACTTTCGCGATCACGCCTTCAAACGGCACGTTCTGCGATTGCAGGAAGGAATGGTAGCCCATCACGCCCAGCCCCACCGAGCGTTCGCGGGCGGCGGCGTATTTCGCGCGCTCCATCTCGTCTGGCGCGCGGTCGATGAAGTCCTGCAGCACGTTGTCGAGGAAACGCATCGTGTCCTCGATGAACAGCGGGTGGTCCTTCCAGTCGAACCAGGTCTCCAGGTTCAGCGAGGACAGGCAGCACACCGCGGTGCGTTGCTTGCCGTATTGATCCAGGCCTGTGGGTAGCGTGATCTCGCTGCAAAGGTTGGAGGTCTTGACTTCGAGGCCTGCGAATTTGTGGTGGTCCGGCCGCGCGTTGTTCACGTGGTCGGAGAACACGAGGTATGGCTCGCCGGTTTCCACGCGCGCGATCAGGATGCGTATCCACAGCGAGCGCGCGGAGATCTGCCGCACGATCGCGTTGTCTTTCGGCGAGCGCAGCGACCATAGCGAGTCGCTCTCGACCGCGCGCATGAACTCGTCGCACACGAGTATGCCGTGGTGCAGGTTCGGCGCCTTGCGGTTCGGATCGCCGCCTGTGGGGCGGCGTATCTCGATGAACTCCTCGATCTCCGGATGCTGCACCGGCAGGTACACCGCGGCCGAGCCGCGGCGCAGGGATCCCTGGCTGATGGCAAGAGTCAGCGAATCCATCACGCGTATGAACGGGATCACGCCGCTGGTCTTGCCGTTCTGCCCGACCTTTTCGCCAATGGAGCGCAGATTGCCCCAGTAGCTGCCGATGCCGCCGCCCTTGCTGGCCAGCCAGACGTTCTCGTTCCACAGCCCGACGATGCCGTCGAGGCTGTCGGACGCCTCGTTGAGGAAGCAGGAGATCGGCAGGCCGCGCTGCGTGCCGCCATTGGAGAGCACGGGGGTGGCCGGCATCAGCCAAAGCCGGCTGATGTAGTCGTACAGGCGCTGCGCATGGGCCGCGTCGTCGCCATAGAAGCTGGCGACGCGGGCGAACAGATCCTGGTAGCCTTCGCCCGGTAGAAGATAGCGGTCGTCCAGCGTGGCGCGGCCGAAATCGGTCAGCAGCGCGTCACGCGAACGGTCCACGCGGACCTGGTGGCGCCCACGCATCTGCACTGCATCGTCCAGCAAGGCGATCTCTCCCAGGTCACGATTCGTCATGCCGTCCATCCTGCTCTGCCTTTGCTGCGCGTCAAGTTTCTTACCACCATATGTGGTTCACACGCCACGGGTTTCTACCACATCCTGGGTTTCCAACCGGTGCCGCTCGGCCTCCGGACTCGGCCGGAGCAGCCATGTTAGCCCTATCTGCGGCGCGGCACCCGCCTTAAATGAGCGGTGCCGGCACCTGGCCGGCGCGATGACAAGGACGTGCGCATGCCAAGTTTCGAAGGCCGAACCGCAGATTACCCCATCGAAGAGCTCTTCCTGGAGCGCTGGTCGCCGCGCGCCTTTGCCGACGAGAAAATGGACCAGGAAACCCTGCTCACCATCTTCGAGGCCGCGCGCTGGGCGCCGAGCAGCTACAACTCGCAGCCCTGGCGCTTCATCTACGCCCACCGCGGGACGCCGGCGTGGGACAGGCTTTTCGGCCTGCTGGCGCCCGCCAACCAGAGCTGGTGCAAGACCGCCGCCGTGCTGGTGATTGCCATCTCCAAGGAGACGATGTCTCCCCGCGGCGAGGAAATGCCGAGCTACAGCCACTCCTTCGACGCCGGCAGCGCCTGGGCGAACCTGTCCCTGCAGGCCACGAAGATGGGCTGGCACACGCATGGCATGGTCGGGCTCGATATGCCGCGCGCGGCCGCCGAGCTGGGCGTGCCGGCCGGCTACCGGGTGGAAATGGCGATTGCGATCGGCAAGCGGGGCAATCCGGATATTCTGAGCGACCAGTATAAGGGCATGGAGCAGCCGAACGGGCGCAATCCGGTGGCTAGCTTTGCCTTTGAGGGGAGTTTTCCGGCAGCGTAAGTAAGCAAGGCCTTCTTTTTTGAAAAAAAGAAGCAAAAAACTTTTATCTCGGCTGTCGCGAATCTTTCCTGGAGCCGCCGACAGGGAGCAAAAGTTTTTTGCTTCTTTTTTTCAAAAAAGAAGGCCTTCCTTGCTACGCCTCGTCCGCCACAACCTCACTGATCTTCGTCATGTCCGCGCAGGTGTTGCCGTCCGTATCCACGCTGATCATGTCCACGTAATGCGCGGAAAACATCACATCGTCCGGCCCGTAGCTCTGTAGATCATGCACCACCAGCGCCAGCGTCGGGTCGCGTGCCTCGAAGGAGACGAATAGCCTTACGTCGGATGCAAGGTAGGTCTGTGCGTCCAGCCCGGCCAGCGGGCTGGCGTCGTTTATCTCGTGCATCACCGTCCAGGTCAGCGGAAACACCGGGATGGAGCTGCGCACCAGAGCCAGCTCATGCGTCCGCCGGAAGGTGGTGCCTTCCTTGGACGTCTCCGACACAAGCACGCTTATCTTGATGTGCGCCTCGGCAAGTATGGTGGCGCGGCCGTTGCCGACGCGCAGCATCAGCGTGGGCATGCCGTTATGCGTCGTCACCACCGGGTTGTCGGCAAACAGGAACTTCGCCCGCGGCTTGGAGAAGCGCACGAAAATAAGGCCGGTCAGGATTGCGGTGAACGCCAAGCCCGTCAGTATTTCCACCGAGGCTACGCAGTGCCCGAACGTGGTCGCGGGATACATATAGCCGTAGCCGACGGTGGCCAGCGTCTCCAGGCTGAAGAAGAAATGGTCGAAGAACACGTGCGGCCGCGCGTTGGCGACGGACCCCGGCACCAGCGAATACAGCACGGCGAAAAGCGAGATCACGGCGACGTAGATACCGACGAGGCCGGTCAGGAACTCCGGCCAGGTCAGTTCGACCGCGATCCGGTAAGGGTCTGCCCAGTCGAAGCGTGAAACACCTTTTTTCGTCAGCGAATAGTTGCCGACCGATACGAGCGAATGCTTTTCCCGGAGCCCCCAGGTGCG
>CAXTVW010000197.1:0-5769 GCA_964247675.1 uncultured Acetobacteraceae bacterium | reverse complement strand
AGATAGCCGAACACCGGCTTCTTGCTGAAGGTGCTGATCACGTGGCTGATGATGCCGAAGCCGGGCAGGATCATGATGTAGACTTCGGGGTGGCCGAAGAACCAGAACAGATGCTGCCACAGCACCGGATCGCCGCCGCCCTGGGGGTCGAAGAAGCTGGTGCCGAAGTTACGGTCGAAGATCAGCATGGTGATGGCGCCGGCCAGCACGGGCAGGCTGAGCAGGAGCAGGAAGGCGGTGACCAGCATCGCCCAGATGAACAGCGGCATCTTGTGCAGCGTCATGCCCGGGGTGCGCATGTTGAAGATGGTGGTGATGAAGTTCAGCGCGCCGAGCAGCGAGGACACGCCGGCGAGGTGCAGCGCGAACAGGGTGAAGTCCATGCCCGGGCCGGATTCGTAGGTCGCGTTGGACAGCGGCGGATACAGCGTCCAGCCGGAACCGCTCTCGCCCATCAGCAGGCCGGTGATGATCAGCGCGAAGGCCGGGATCAGCAGCCAGAAGCTGATGTTGTTCAGGCGGGGGAACGCCATGTCCGGCGCGCCGATCATCAGCGGGATGAACCAGTTGCCGAAACCGCCGATCAGCGCCGGCATGACGGTGAAGAAGATCATGATCAGGCCGTGGGCCGTGACGATGGTGTTCCACTCCTGGCCGCTGGTGACGATGGTGTTGCCGGGGTGCTGCAGCTGAGCCCGCATGATGATGGACAGCACGCCGCCGGTGAGCCCCGCGATCACCGCGAAGATCAAATAGAGCGTGCCGATGTCTTTATGATTGGTGCTGAACAGCCAGCGCTGCGCGAAGGTGGGCTCGTGGTGAACCCCATGCTCGTGGCCGTGATGCGTGTCGTGTGTCGTGGCAGACATCTTAATGCTCCGACGCCGAGGCCAGGCGGGTGTTCTTGTCACCCTCGAGGCTGGCGTTGTTGAACTTGGCAGGCGCCTGGGCGAGCCAGGTCTTGAAGTCATCCAGGCTGAGCGCGTGGATGCTGATCGGCATCACGCTGTGGTTCGTGCCGCATATCTGGTTGCACTCGCCGTAATAGTCACCCGGCTTGTCCACGTTCACCCAGGTCTCGATGGTGCGGCCGGGGATCGCATAGCGCTGCACGCCCAGGCTGGGGATGAAGAAGCTGTGGATCACGTCACCACTGGTGGTCAGGATGCGTATGTCCTTGCCAGCGGGCAGGACGAGCTGGTTGTCCACGGCCAGGTGGCGCAGGTGGTTCTGCTTCTGCTCGGGGCTGAGGTCTTCGTCATGCACCATGTAGCTGTCGTAATGCAGGCCCTTGGCGTCCGGGTAGGTGTATTCCCAGTACCATTGGTGGCCGGTCACCTTCACCGTCATGTAGGGGTCGTGCGTACGGTCCTCGAAATACACCAGGCGGAAGCTGGGTATGGCGATCACCACCAGGATCAGCACAGGGATCGCCGTCCAGGCGACTTCCAGCGTGGAGTGGTGGCTCAGCTTGCCGGCAACCGGGTTGCGCGTGCTGTGATAGCGGAAAGCCACCCAGGCCAGCAGGCCGGCCACGAAGATGGTGATGCCGACGATGATGTAGGTGACCAGGCCGTTGAGGGACTGGATGCCCTCCTCGACCGGGCTGTGGGCATGCTGCATGCCCATCTGCCAGGGCGCGGGCGTCTGCGCCGCGGCCGGGTGGGCCAGCAACGCCGTCGCTGCGAACCCCAGGAAAGCGGGGGCCAGGAAGGCGGCACAGCGCCTGGCTGAAAACTTCATATGGTGTTGGGTCCCGTGTGGTCGGAGGCCGGGCTTGGCCGGGTGGTCTATCGGATATCGGAGCGTCTGGTACAGATCAAGGTGCAGTGCGGTATTTCTCGAAGCGTAAGGAAAGGAAGGAAGGACTTCTTTTTTGAAAAAAAGAAGCAAAAAACTTTTGCTCCCTGTCGGCGCGTGGTGAGGCAGCCGGCGAGACGGACCAGAAGTTTTGCTTCTTTGGAAAGAACGCTTTTTCCTAGCTTCTCAGCGCGGCAGGTGCAGGAGGGTGAACAGCCCCCATGGCGGCACCGGCTCGAAGACCGCGTCCCGCGGTATCTCCGGACCGAACAGGTCCTGCGGCGCGAAATCGGGATGCCAGCCCAGCGCGCGCGACATCGGCGCCATGGCCTCCTCCACCATGCGCCGCGGGCCGCCCGCGGCGATGAAATGGTTCACGAACAATATGTGGCCGCCCGGGCGGACGATGCGCCGCAGCTCCGCCAGCAGCAGGCGCGGGTGCGGCACCACGGAGGCCACGAACATGCTGGCCGCGACGTCGAAGCTGGCATCCGGGAAGCTGGTGGCCTCCGCGTCCTGCTCCAGCAACGCCTCCACGTGGCTCAGCGACTCGGCTTCCACGCGCGCCCGGGCGCGGGCCAGCATCTCGGCGGACAGGTCGATGCCGGTCACGAGCTTCGTGCGGTCGTAGAGCGGCAGGGCCAGGCCGGTGCCGACACCCACCTCCAGCACGCGCCGGCCGGGCAGGCTGTTGATCAGCGCCAGGGCGCGCAGCCTTGCCGGCTTGGAGATACGCCCGAAGGCGGCGTCGTAGAACGCCGCCTGTCGGCGATAGGCGGTGCGCACCGCTTCGGCATCTAACTTGGTCACGCGCAGCGCGTAGCCCATCGGAGGGCTTGCGTCATCATCTGCCGCAAGCCGCCCTGGCCGGCGGTCAGGCCTGTTGCGAGATGTTGACCGCGGCGGCGCGTCCGTTCTGCTGCTGCTCCACCTCGAAGCCCACGCGCTGGCCTTCGTTGAGGTTGCGCAGCCCGGCCTTCTGCACCGCGCTTATGTGGACGAAGATGTCCTTGCCGCCGGTCTCCGGCTCGATGAAGCCGTAGCCCTTGGTGGGGTTAAACCATTTCACTGTACCCGTGGTCATGTTCTCAACCTCCCTGCGCGGTGCCGGGATCATTGGAGAACGGGGCGGGCCTGATGTCCGCACGCCGGAGGCGGCGGGGCATGCCCCGAGGTCCGGCTTGCCGCGAGACGGAAACGCTATCAAGCTTTCAAGGCATCAGCAACGATCTTACAAAATGTTGCTACCTGCACTTCGATCGGTCATTTTGGGACCTTGCCCGCAGACAGTGATGAGAGACCTGGATGATCCACTTCAATTTCTGGATTGCCGAGCATGAGAGATGGCTGCTGGGGATCCTGGCCTTGTCGATCTGGGTGTTCGCCAATTACTGGTACCTGCGGCGCGACATCGCGCGGATGAAACGCGAGAACGTTCCACATAGCTGGAGCGTCAACATGGCCGCAAAGACCGGCAAAGGCGGCCGCAAGTCGATCCTTTAGTACCCGCCGGGCGGGGCAGGACAGGCCAACCGCTGCAGCGTCGAGGGAAGAAAAGTTTTTTGCTTCTTTTTTTCAAAAAAGAAGGCCATGCCTGCCCTACTGCGTCGCATACCCACGCGCCCCGACCATAGCCGGGATACGTGCCGCCACGTTGGAGATGATCTCCGATACGCCTTGCGCCGGCCGCGGCGGGCTGAACAGGTGCCCCTGCACTTCCGTGCAGCCTTCCACCCGCAGCCAGTGAAGCTGTTCCTCGGTCTCCACCCCCTCCACAAGCGTGTCGAGCTCCAGGTGGCCGCACAGGCCGAGCACGGCGCGTATGATGGTGCCGCCATCGCCGTGCAGGTCGGCGAGGAAGCTCGCGTCGATCTTCACCTTGTCGAACGGGAAGCTGCGCAGGTAGCTCAGGGACGAGTAGCCGGTGCCGAAATCATCCAGCGCCAGGCGGACGCCGAGCGCCTGCAGGCGCCGCATGGTGGCCAGGACGTCGCCCATGTCCCGCATCACCACACCTTCGGTGATCTCCAGCTCCAGCCGGCTGGGGGGCAGACGCGTGTCACGCAGCGCGCTGGCCACGATCGAGATGATGTCCGACCGTTCGAACTGCACCGGCGAGAGATTCACCGCGACGCGCGTGTTGGCGGGCCAGCGGGTGGCCTCCTGGCAGGCCTGGCGCAGCACCCACTCGCCGATCTGCGCGATCAGCCCGGTCTCCTCGGCGATCGGGATGAAGCGGCCGGGCATCACCAGGCCGAGGACCGGGTGGTGCCAGCGCAGCAGCGCCTCGAAGCCGCTGACACGTCGCGGCTCAAGCTGGACGAGCGGCTGGTAATAGACTTCGAGCTGGTTGCCGGCGAGCGCCTCGCGCAGGTCGATCTCCAGCGCGCGCCTGGTGCGCACGGTCTCTTCCATCGCGGGGTCGAAGATGCGGTAGGCGTCGCCGCCCTCGGCCTTGACGAAATACAGCGCGATGTCCGCGCTGCGCAGCAAATCCGTCAGTTGCTCGCCGCCGGAGGGGTAGAGCGCCACGCCGACGCTGGCGCTTATGCGCAGGTGGTAGCCATCGACCTCGTACATTTTGGAGAGCTCGCTGACCACGAAGCGGGCCAGCGACGTACTGTCACGGCGCTGCTGGCGGCATAGCCGGACGATGGCGAACTCGTCGCCGCCCAGGCGCATCACGCGGTCGTCCTCGCCCACGCAGTGGCGCAGCCGGTCGGCCACCTGGCGAAGCAGGGCGTCACCCACCGGGTGGCCGCGCGTGTCGTTGACCTGCTTGAAACCGTCCAGATCGATGAGCAACACGGCGGCCGACAGGCCGTCACGGCGGGCGCTGACGAAGCGGCGCGCCATCGCGTCCGTGAAGTAGCGCCGGTTGCTCAGCCCGGTCAGCGGGTCTCGCAGCGCCTGCTCGCCGAGGCGCTCGCGCAGCAGGTAGTTCGAAAGGATCAGCCGCGTGGCCACAAAGGCGCCGGCGGCGAGGGCCAGCATGACGGCCAGGACGATCTGCCGCAGATGGAAGAAGTCCCCCAGGGCCACGCTGGTGTTGAAGCTCTGCGTGACGATGATGGGGATGGAATCGGGCGCCTGGACGCCCACCAGGCGGTCCACCCCGCCGATCCGGTCTTCCAGCTGACCGCTGGATTGCTCTTGCGCCAGGGCGAAGGCCGGGTCCGTGGCCGAGGGGCGCTCCAGCAATGCCCGCCCCAGATGCTGGCTGCGGGCGATGAACGCGGCGTCGCTACGCCGCTGCACCATGCTGACCACGCCTGGTCCGGCGCTCTGCCTGGCGATCATGTCCGAGAGCGCCATCGGATCGAGCCAGATCACCGCCTGGCCGTCCTCGGCGCCGGCTCTGTCATGCAGCAGCCAGGTTGTCTGCACCGACCAGCGCCCGCTGGCCGCGTTCAGCACGGGCGCGCCTATCTGCAGGCCGGAGGGCGTGGGCGGGGGATCGCCCGGCCCGACCGTCGGCCCGGCTATCGTTCCCGGCCAGCCGGCGGCGTCGCTGGTCCATTCCAGCCGGCCACGGCGATAGATGTTGGCCGCTTCGATGCCGGAGTGGTTTGCCGTGACATCGTCATGCAGTTGCTCATCGATGGCCTCGACTCCTGCGAGGTTGCCGGCATCGACCAGACGGCCGCGCGTCTGCGCCAGTGTCTGCAGGGTCTGCGCGGCCTCGAAGACGCGCAGCATCGTCTGCTCCACGGCGGACGCTCCCGCCTCGGCCCGCGCCAGCACGGCCTGACGGCCGGTACGCTCGGCCTGGCTGAGGGAGGTGAGCGTGCCGGCGATGAGCATGAGCGTCAGCAGGCCCCATCCGCCATAGGCGATAAGGGCCGCCCGACTCATCCGCCTGAGGTAATCTGTCAGCATGCAGGGCACAGTAGCCTGTTCCGCTGGCATTATAAACTAAACGTGAGGCGTGTGCGGAAAAGATTGGGGGGCTGGCAGATTTGCTGCAGC
>CAXTVW010000196.1:0-5771 GCA_964247675.1 uncultured Acetobacteraceae bacterium | reverse complement strand
GGGGGAGCAAAAGTTTTTTGCTTCTTTTTTTCAAAAAAGAAGGCCTTGCTTGCTTTCACAACCGCCCCGGCCGCGTCCGAAGCCGCCAGACAAACGCAATAACCTCAGCCACTGCCTTGAAGTGCTCCGCCGGAATCTCCGTATCGATTTCCACCCGGAACAGCGCGCGTGCAAGAGGCGGATTGGCCACAATCGGCACGCGATGTTCGCGGGCCAGCTCGCGTATCCGGGCCGCCACTTCGTCGGCCCCCTTGGCCACGATCCGCGGGGCGCCTTGCGCGCCGCGCTCATAGGCCAGCGCCACCGCGTAATGCGTGGGGTTGGTGATGACGACGGAGGCTTTCGGCACAGCGAGCAGCATGCGCCGGCGCTTGCGTGACCGGGCGAGTTGGCGCAGGCGCTGCTTGATCTGCGGGTTGCCCTCGCTCTCCTTGTGCTCGTCCTTGAGCTCCTGGAGGCTCATCCGGAGCTGGCGCATGTGGCGCAGCCGCTCCCAGGCGAGGTCGGCGCCGGCGATCACCGCCTGCGCGCCGAGCATCAGGAAGACCAGGCTGCGCGCATACGCCGCGGCGTGGTGCAGGATGGTGGAGGGCGTGGCACCCGGCAGGGTCAGCAACTCCGGCGCCAGGCGGCTGATTGCGGTGTACAGGCAGGCCGTCATCACGCCCAGCTTCACCAGCGACTTGCCGAGTTGCACCAGCGTCTGCGGGCTGAGCACGCGCTTGATGCCGGAGAGCGGGCTGATGCGCGAGAAATCCGGCTGTAGTGCCGCGCCGTGGATCAGGAAGCTGGTCTGCAGCAGCGTGGCCGCGGCGAACGCCGCCAGCCCCGCCGCGGCGGGCGGGACAACCGCGGTCAGCAGCGCGCGCCCGACAGACGAAAAGGTTGCGGCACCTTCGAAATGGGTCTGCTGCAACGCGGTGGTCAGCCAGCGCGCCACGCCTGTGCTGTCGGCCTGGGACGCCAGCACAGCGATACCGGCCGAGAGGCCCGCGAGCATGGAGGCGTCACGCGAGACAGGGCTGCGCCCGTCCTGCCGCGCCTTTTCCAGCCGGCGTTGTGAGGGTGCTTCGGTCTTTTCGCCTGACATGGCTGGCTAGCCGCCCGGCAAGGCCAGGAAACCCTCGTGCACCGCGCCCAGCCACACGCGCAGCATCGGCGCGCCCAGCAAGGCCAGCAGCAGCAGCCCGCCCAGAACCTGGCCGGGCAGCGCCACGAAATGCACCTGTATCTGCGGCACCAGCCTTGCCAGCAGCCCAAGCGCCACCTGCCCGACCAGGGAGACGAGGATGAACGGCGCCGCCAGGCTCATCGCCAGCGCGAAACTGGCGGAGACTGCATGCACGGCCACCTGCACCAGGTCGTCCGCCGGCAGGGCGCCGCCTGGCGGGAACACCGCGTAGCTGCGGGCGAGCGCCCCCAGAGGCAGCGCGTACAGGCCGCTGGACAGGATCATCACCGGCGCCAGCAGGTTGAACAGCCGGCCGACCACCGCCGACTGCGCGCCCAGGGTAGGATCCTGCTGCAGCACGCTGGACAGCCCGGTATGCAGGGAGATCACCTGGCCCAGCACAGGCAGCGCCAACGCCAGCAGCCTGGCCAGCCAACCCAGCAGGCCGCCGGCAAGTAGTTCGGCGGCGACCATGCCGGCCAGACGCAGGAAGCTCTCCGGGGCATGCGGCATCACCGGCGCCAGGCCCGGCACCAGCAGGACCGCGAGCCCGATCGCCAGACCGGCACGCACGATCACCGGCGGCTCCTCCTCGCCCAGGCCAGGCAGCAGCATGACCGCGGCGGCACACCGGCACAGCACCAGCATGAACGCGAACGCCAGCGCGGAGAGGCCCGCGCTATCAAGGCCAGGCACGGGCAACTCTACTGGCCACCGATGGCCACGATCTTGTCCGCCATCTCATGCATGTAATCCGTCAGCACGCGCATCAGGAACGGCCCGGATACCCAGAGCGACGCGCCGGTGGCGATCAGCTTGGGCAGGAAGGAGACCGTGCTGTCGCTGATCTGCGTGACCGCCTGCAGGATGGCGATGATCAGGCCGGCGGCCAGCGAGGCCAGCAAAATGGGCGTGCACATCTTCAGCGTGGCCAGCATGGCGGAGTGCAGGATCAGGGCGGTGTCTAGGTCCTGCATTCTTGGCTCCCAAAGCGCAGGAAGGAAGGCCTTCTTTTTTGAAAGAAAGAAGCAAAAAACTTTCGACTGCGCTGTCGCGGACTGGCGGCAGATATGCGTGCTAGATCGGCATTTTTATTATGTCCTGATAGGCTTGCAGGACGCGGTCTCGCACGGCGACTGTGGTTTGCAGGGCGAGTTCGGCGCGCGATACGGCGGTGACGACCTGCGTCAGGTCCGCGCTGCTGCCGCCTACGGCGGACGTGGCCTGCGCTTCCGCCTGCTGTCCGGTCTGCACCGCGCCTTTCAACGATTGGCCCAGCAGACTTGCGAAATCCTGGCCGGAAGACGGCGAGCTGCCGGCATCCACGTTCTGATACGCCGATATCGCCTGCTGAGCCACACGCAGGAAAGGGATGTTGGTCATTTGAGCAGGTCGATCACACGGGTCAGCATGGAGCGTGAGGCCTGCATCACGTTGAGGTTGGCGCTGTAGGACCGCTCGGCCTCGCGCATGTCCATCATCTCCACGAAACTGTTCACATTCGGCGTGCGCACGTAGCCGGTGGCGTCGGCGGCCGGGTTGGACGGATCGTATTTCTGCGGGAACGCGCTGCGGTCCGGAATCACGGCTTTCACCTGCACCGTCTCCGCACCCAATTTGCTGTCCAGCACGCTGCCGAACACCGTGGTCTTGCGCCGGTACGGCGTGGCGCCGGGAAACGAGCCGGTGCTGTCCTGGTTCGCCAGGTTCTCGGCAATGACGCGCAGGCGCTTGGTCTGTGCGTCCATTCCGGCGGCGGAAATAGAAAGGGCTTGTGCCAGGTCCATGCGATCAGCTCCGCTCAGCCATGACCGAGCGCCGTCATGAACATGCCCATATATGTCTTCCACAAATTGCCGGTCATGGCCTGCATGTTTTCGTTGTCGGCCACCTTGGTCAGCTGGTCCTCCAGGCCCACGGCGTTGCCGTCCGGCGCACGTTCGGTGACGGCTTGCTGGTGCGTGGCGCCTGACGGCGTGTAGCCGGCCAAATGCATGGGATTTGTCTGCGCGGGGGCCACGTTGAACTGGTCCAGGATCGTGGAGAACGGCGCCAGATCCTTCGGCCGATAGCCGGGCGTGTCCGCGTTGGAGATGTTCTGGGCGACGACATGCTGCCTGGTGGAAATCCAGTTCAGCTTGCTTTCTAGGAGATCAAAGAGGGCGGGCTCGCTCATGCCGGTAAACTAGCCTGCAGGTGTTGCCACGAAGTTAACCCGGCGACGATCTTGCAACGATCGAGGCAGGACGGACACCAAGAGCCTCATGTAGGAGCCAGCGGTTCGCCTTGTCCCGCTCTACCCAAGTTTGTTCCGGCCTCGGTCCACCTTCCTGGTGTTCTTGGTGGTTGATCTTGTTGCTTGCCTATTCTCAGCAAAGGACCACCCGATCGCCGAATTCGTAACGCAAACCGCTATCAAAACGATTTGCTAACCATTATCCTGCAACCATCGCGCATGGCACAAACCCAGCCGCAAGGCATACCGCTAGACCGGCCGCAACGCCTGACCGTGCTGGCGTCGCGGCTCTCGCGCACGATCGGCATCGCACGCGCGCTCGCGCAGAACGGCCGCACCGTCGATCTCACCGGCCTCGATGACGGCATAGGCATGCTGTGCGCGCAGACGCTGGACCTGCCTACGCAGGAAGGCCGCACGCTGCTGCCGCTGCTGGCGGACGTGCTGCAGCAGGTGAACGCGCTGACCGCCGCGCTGCACGATGCGCACGCCGCCCAGGCGCCGCAGGCATGACGGGCGGCTTGGCCGCGCAAGGCCTGCTGGCCGTCTCCTGCCTGGCCGCGGTGCTGTTGCTGATCCTCGGCGCCGCGCGCCTGGCCCGCCGGTTGCCCGCCCTCCGCCTGGCCGCCCAGCCTGGCCAGCCGATCGTGCTGCAGGGCTCGCTGGCGCTGGAGCGCGGGCGCCGGCTGCATCTGGTGCAAGCCGCCGGCCACCAGGCGCTGGTGCTGACGGGCGGCAGCGCGGATGTGATGATCAGCCTGCCGGTGCAGCCATGATGCGCCGGCTCGCCATTCTGCTGGCGCTCTGCCTGCTGCCGGCCGTCGCCAGCGCGCAATCCGTGGCCATCGACCTCGGCCATGCGGGGGACGCCGGCGCCACAGGACGGCTGGTGCAGATCACCGCCTTGTTCACCGTGCTGTCGCTGGCGCCGAGCCTGCTGGTGATGGTCACCGCCTTCACCCGCATCGTCGTGGTGCTGTCCCTGCTGCGCGGTGCACTGGGCGCCCAGGGCACGCCGCCGAACATCGTGCTGATCGGGCTGGCGCTGTTCCTCACCTTGTTCGTCATGCAGCCAACGCTTGATGCCGCCTGGGTGCACGCCATCCAGCCCATGCAGGCCGGCACCATCAGTCAGATGGACGGGCTGCGCCTCGCCGCCGAGCCGTTCCGCCACTTCATGGCCAGCAACCTGCGCCCGCCCGACCTCGCTCTGTTCGAGCAGATCGGCCACTTGGCCCCTGCCGCGGACGCGGACCACGCCGAATGGCGCGCGCTGATCCCCGCCTTTCTGATCGGCGAGCTGCGCCGCGCGTTCGAGATGGGCTTCCTGCTCTATCTGCCCTTCACCATCATAGACCTCGTCGTCTCCAGCGTGCTGATGTCGCTGGGCATGATGATGCTGCCGCCCAGCGGCGTGTCGCTGCCGTTCAAGCTGATCTTCTTCGTCATGGTGGATGGCTGGCGCCTGGTGTGCGGCAGCCTGACGCAGAGTTTTGCCCCCGGCTGAACGATCCTGCGCCGGGCACGCGCGTTCATCGGCCAGACAAGGGAGAACACCGATGAAGCAGCCCCATAGCGAGGACGCGCTGGACCACACGGACGGCCAGCAGGATACCGGAAATCACCCGGCACCCGGCACGCCGCATCACACGCCGGGCGGCCAGCGGCCGGGGGCGGAGAACGTGGAACAGCCCGCGGTGACCAACATCGAGAAGGGCACCGACGTGGATAAGCTGGCCGGACTCGAGGAGAACCTCGATGATTCGCTTAGTGTGAACGGGCCTACGGAGCGCGTGGCCGAGCGGGACGAGCACGGGCGGATGTAAGGCCAGCAAGGCCTTCTTTTTTGAAAAAAAGAAGCAAAAAACTTTTGCTCCCTGTCGGCGGCTGCAGGACAGGTGCGCGACAGCGGAGGAAAAGTTTTTTGGCCCTTTTTCTCAAGAAAGGACTGCTTGCTTTCTTAAACTTGGTGCGGCCGAGAAGACTCGAACTTCCACAGGGTTTCCCCCACAAGCACCTCAAGCTTGCGCGTCTACCATTTCGCCACGGCCGCAGGCAGGCGGCGGGCTATACCGTAGGATGACCATCACTTCAACTGGCCCGGAGTGGACGCTCGCCAGCCAGCCCGTGCCCTACGACGACGCGATCACCGCGATGCGCGCCCGCATCGACGCCATACGCGCCGGCACCGCCCCCGAGCAGGTTTGGCTGCTGGAGCATCCGCCACTCTACACCGCCGGCACCTCGGCCAAGCTGGCCGATCTTGCCGAGCCGGACCGGTTCCCGACCTTCAGCGCCGGCCGTGGCGGTCAATGGACATATCATGGTCCCGGCCAGCTCGTGGCCTACGTGATGCTGGACCTG
>CAXTVW010000195.1:3071-5771 GCA_964247675.1 uncultured Acetobacteraceae bacterium | reverse complement strand
TCTTTCTACGACCCCGGCGAAGACAAATCCGCAGGCGCCGGACTCACGACCGAAGCCCCGCCGCTGGCGCCAATCTGGTAGATCGCCAAAGCCCGCCGCACATGCCCATCCGGCAGCAGCACGATCGCCCCGTCCACGCCGGAAAACCCGTCCTGCTTGGTCAGGGCGTTCGCCGTAAAATCATTGTCCTGCGCCAGCGAGCGCCCGATCAGCGTCGCGTCGAAGGCGATGTCGGCGATCGGCGGCGGCGCCAGGCCATACTTGCCCTGGAACGCGCTGATGAACCCGTCGCGCTGCGAGGGGTCCGGCACCGCGTACCAGCCGCCCGCCAGCTTGTGCAAATGCGACGCGGTGCCCGCCCAGAACGCCGGCCCAAGCAGCCGCACCTGCGGCGCGATCACGTCGTATTCCGGCAGCTTGTCGGCCAGCCGGCGTAGCGCGTCGCCGTTGGCGGCGAGCAGAAGCGTGTCGAACGGCGGGGGCGCCGACGGCTGGGCTGCCAGCACGGCGGCCTGCTGGCGGGATTGCGGGTCCGTGCTGTCGCGCATCGCGCGTATGCGCTGCTCCACCTCGCCGCGCCGGCTTTCGTAGTCGGTCAACGTTTTCAGTGCCACGTCGGCCCCGCCGGCGTCGCCGCCGGTGCGCTGGACGTTCGGCGGCTCGAACCCAGCCTGGTTGGCGGCATCCACCAGCGCGGTCTGCAGCGCGTCGCCGAACGCACCTTCCGGCAGCAGGGCGGCCAGATGCTGGCGGCCCTCTGCCCGGGCGGCGGCCACCAGCCGGCGCATCTGCTGGTCCGCCGTTACGCCGAGCACCCATACGCCGGGTGCGGCCACGTTCGGGTCACTGCTGAAGGAGAGCACCGGGATGTTGGCCGGCGCCGCGACGGTGGCCACCGCCTGCGTCTCCTCGGCGGTCAGCGGTCCCAGGATCAGCGTGTCGCCCGCGGCCACCGCCGCCTGGGCCGCGGCGGCCGCGCGTGCGGGGTCACCGCCGGTGTCGCGTATGTCGAGCGGCGGGGTGCCTGGCGAGGAAGCGGCCAGGCTGGCCGATTTCTGCATGATGGCCGCCACGCCGGCGTTCGGCCCGCTCAGCGGCAGCAGCAGCGCGATCCGGCGCGGGCCTTGCGGCTGGGACAGCGGCGGTGCCACGGTGAATTGCCCGGGCGTTCCCACCCCGGGCTGCGGCCCCTGCACGCAGGCCGACAGCAGCAGTGCGGATGCGAGTAGCCCCAATGCCTGACGAAGCCCCACTGCCGGACGATGCATGTCTGCCCTCCCTTGCCGCTTCTGAACCCGAGGAGTCCTCCGGCAGGGATGCCGGCGTGCGTGCCGGTCTTGTGCTGGTTTCCACCCCCATCGGCAACCTTTCCGACATGACATTGCGCGCCATCGCGGCGCTCAGATCGGCCGACCTCGTGCTGTGCGAGGACACGCGCACCACCGCGCGCCTGCTCTCGCATCACGGCATCGCCACGCGCACCGCCCCGCTGCACGAGCATAACGAGGATGCCCGCACGCCCGACATCCTGGCCCGTCTGGCCGCCGGCCAGATCGTGGCGCTCGTCTCGGACGCCGGCACGCCGCTCGTCTCGGACCCCGGCTTCCGCCTGGTGCGGGCCGCCATCGCCGCCGGCCAACACGTGGAAGCCGTGCCGGGGGCGAACGCCGCGACCACCGCGCTCATCCTGTCCGGCCTGCCGCCGCACCCCTATCTGTTCCTCGGCTTCCCGCCGCCGCGCCAAGCCGCCCGCGCCGCCGGTTTCGCCCGCCTGCGCGCCGCCGAACGGGCCGGCCTGTCGGCCACCCTCATCTGGTACGAAGCGCCGCACCGCCTGGCCGAGACCCTGGCGGACATGGCGGCCGCGTTCGGCGACCGGCCCGCTTGCGTCGCACGCGAACTGACCAAGCGGTTCGAGGAGGTACGCCGCGCCACGCTTCCCGAACTGGCCGCCCACTACGCAGAACACGCGGCGCGTGGCGAGATCACCGTGGTGGCCGGTCCGGCGCCGGAGGAGGCGGCCGGCGCGGGGGACCTGGATGCGTTGCTCTCGGCCGCGCTGCAGACGCAGAGCGTGCGCGAGGCAGCTTCGGGGGTGGCGGAGGCTACAGGGCTGCCACGGCGCACGGTGTACGCCAGAGCCCTGGCGCTGCGTGGCGGGTAGGCAACAAAGCCACGTTTCGTTCCAGCAAGAGGATGAAGTTGTTGCCGTTCGGCGCAGGTATCATGTATCACAAAATCGTGATATTTGATAGTCGGGATTAGACTGCTCCATGACCCAGCTTCGTATGATCGCCGTCGTTCTGATGGCATTTTGCTCCACTTCCAGCGCTTTTGCCGAAACGACTTTCACCGGCGCGAACGTGGCGCTGCTCACGCCCGGCTTTCCGCTTGGCCTGAAGGTCTGCATGGTTGGTGCGGCGCTCGGTGCAGCGGTGGAGCGCCTGATCTCGGGCGGAAGAACGCGGCGCCACACCGGCTTGCGTTGAGTTGCGGGCAGGCAAGCGCGAAATTTGGTTGGCCAGGGTGAGCTCGGATTGAACTCTCTTTCGGTATGGGTAATGTCACGCCATTACGCGCGCATTCTAACACTGCAGTATCCGTATCTGTCACTGACCGAGTAACGACGTTTCGACTCCCTCCGAGGCGGTATGTGTGCTGGCGCGACATCGCAGCCATCCCATCGCGAGCCGCAAACCC
>CAXTVW010000195.1:0-2971 GCA_964247675.1 uncultured Acetobacteraceae bacterium | reverse complement strand
TAAGGCATGCAGAGCCGCGCCAGGGCGTCCCGCAGCCGCACAGGCAGGCGCCGCGCCTGCAGGTCTGCTTCCGTCAGCTGCGTGCCACGGCATCCCTCGACGAAGCTGGCCAGCGCCGCGGCCTCACCCGCCCCATAATTCTCTACGCATAATTCGAAATTTAGCCGGAACGAACGGATGTCCCAGTTGCAGCTGCCCACCAGGAACCACGCCGCATCCACGATCATCAGTTTGGAATGACGGAACGGCGGCGGCGAAAGCCACACCCGAACGCCGTCCGACAATATCGGCCCCACATTCGCGCGCGCCGCCCAGTCGACCAGCCTCTGATTGCTCTGCTGCGGCATCACCACGTCCACGTTGACGCCACGCATCGCTGCCAGGGAGAGCGCCGCCCCAAGGCGCTCGTCAGGCAGGAAATACGGTGTCATAACCACGATGCTTTCCCGCGCACACGCCACCGCCTGCAGCACGGCGAATTCGATCTTCTCCACATCTTCGTCGGGCCCGGAGCCTATCACGCGCGCGGCGACGCCGGAATCCGTGTCGGCCTGCAACACCGGGAACCATGCCTCGCCCTCCAGGGTCTCGCCTGCCGCGAACTGCCAGTCCTGCGCAAAGGCCTCGGTGAGCTGCCCGACAACGGGACCTTCGAACCGGAAATGCGTGTCCTGCACGGGGTGTTTCGGGTGCCCGGCCAGAACGTCATCGTCGGCGATGTTCAATCCGCCGGTAAACCCGACGCGGCCGTCCAGCACGAGGATCTTCTTGTGCGAACGCAGGTTCAGGAACGGCATGCGCCACGGCAGCGGCGAGTGCAGGAAACGCGCCGCCTTCACGCCTCGCCGCCGCAGCGCGTGATAGGCCGGCGAGCGCACCCAGCCGCCGCCTATGCCGTCGATCAGCACGCGCACGGCCAGGCCGCGAGTCTGCGCCGCCTGCAGCGCGTCCACGAACCGCGCGCCCCACACATCGTTTTGGAACAGGTAGGAGGACAGGCCCACGCTGTGTTCGGCTGCCGCGATAGCCGCCAGCATCGCCGGATATCCCTCGTCACCGTTCTGCAGAACCGCGATCGTGTTGCGGCCGAGCAGCGCCCGCCCGCTGATCCGCCCGTTGCCCGCCCGCAGCGCGGCCAGATGCGTGTCCCCGTCCGGCTCCGTGGTGGCGCTGGCCGGCGCCGATGGCCCGCCGCTGCTCGGCCGAAGCCGACGCGCCCGGCGCTGCACCCGGTTGACGCCCAGCACGTAATAGGCTGCCGCGCCGGTGAACGGTGCGAACCATGCAAGCCCTATCCACGCGACCGCAGTGGCCACCTCACGCTTGCGCAACAACACATGCAGCGTCACGCAGATCGCCAGCACCAGGCCGAGGGGGAAGAAAATGATGTGGCGTGCGTCAAGTAGGATAGCAACGAGGTCAGTCATTGAGAAAGCAAGCACTTCTTTTTTGAAAAAAGAAGCAAAAAACTTTACCTACTCCGCTTGCACGATGGCGCATGCACGTTCCACAAAAGCGCGCATTTTCAGAAGAATGGCGCGACAGCGGAGTAAAAGTTTTTTGGTTCTTTTTTTCAAAAAAGAACGCCTTGCTTTCTTTCCGAGCACAACTCACGCCCGTTCCCGCCGCTGCTGCCGCTCAAACACTTCGCGGTCGCTCAACCGCGCGTCATATACCGACCGCGGTTCGATCGTGCGCGCCACAAGTGTCGCCCCCGCCACCACCAGAAGCATCGGCACGATCGCGGCCCGCGCCTGTCCCGTCAGTTCCATCATCAGCACGATCGTGGATACGGGCCCCTGCGTGGTGGCCGCCACCATCGCGGCCGCCCCCAGCACCGCAAACAAGCCAGGCGGCACGCCCGGCCAGACAAACGACCATGCATAGCCCAGCGCGGCGCCGAGCAGCGCGCCGAACGTCAGGCTCGGCGTGAACAGCCCGCCAGGGGCGCCGGACCCCAGGCAAAGCAGCGTCGCTGCCGGTTTCAGCACCAGCAGGGCAAACAGCAGCGATGGCGCAACCCGGCCGGTGAACAACAGCTGCGTCAGGTCCCGGCCGTTGCCCAGCACCTGCGGGTAGGCGATGGAGACCGCCCCCAACATCCCCAGCGTCAGCACGGGCACCAACAGGCGGCGGACGCCTTTCGGCTTGTGTCTGTCTGCCCAGGCTACAGCGCGCACCGCGCCCACGGACATCAGGCCCACAAGCGGCCCGGCCAGCAGCGCCCATAGCACCGCCGCGTCGGGCGCCGTGTAGGCGGGGATGACGTAGATCGGCCCGTCCGGCAGGAACAGCCAGGCGACACCGGCGGCGGTCAGCGAGGTCACCAAAGCCGGCACCACGAAGCGCAGCGCGAGCTCGCCGCGCAGCACTTCCAGCGCGAACAGCGCGCCACCGAGCGGCACGCCATACACCGCTGCCATTCCGGCGCCGGCCCCGCACGCCACCAGCAGCTGCCGCAATTCGTCCGGCAGCCCTGTCCGGTCCGCCATCGCGTTGCCCAGCACCGAGCCCGCCTGCTTCGGCGCGCCCTCCCGGCCCAGGGACGCGCCCATGGCGACGATCAGGACGGACAGCACCGCGCTGCCAAGCGTCCGTCCGGCCGGCAGCCGCCCGGCGTGGAACCACAGCGCCGTGGTGACATCGATGCTGTTGGAGCTGGAAAGCTGGGTCAGCAGCAACTGCCCCACGCCGGTCAGCAGCCCGGCTCCCAGCAGGGCCGCCAGATGCAGCCAGGCCGGCGCGTTCGAAGCGGCTTCCAGCAGGTCTTCCCCCGAGCCGGGCCAGACGCGGTGCTGCACCGTCCACAGCAATCCGGTCAGCGCCGCGGCCGCGAGCCCTGTGCCGGCGCCGGTCAGCACCACAGCCAGCCAGAAGCCAGCCGCTTCCCGCGTGGCAAGGATCGGCGCGATCATTGGGGAGGGGATACCTTTGCGGCGGGTTGGCGGAGGAAGAAAGGCCTTCTTTTTTG
>CAXTVW010000194.1:0-5802 GCA_964247675.1 uncultured Acetobacteraceae bacterium | reverse complement strand
TCCAGCCACGCCGCGCCCAACCGGCACGCGGCGCCCGTATGCAGGATCAGCCCGTCACAATCCGCGGCATCCGAACCATCCAGCCCGGCGGCCAAGCGCGCTGCCTGGCTCGCCACAGGCGGCGCCGGATCCAGCCATGCAACGTCCACGGGCAGGCAGGCGCGTAGCTCCGGCAGCAAGCGCGCGTAATGCGTGCAGCCCAGCGCCACGGCGTCCATCTCTCTTGCGCCTTCCTGGCCAGAGAGGCCGCGCAGTTCCGCGCGGACGTCGTCCAGCTTCACGTCCGCGCCGGCAAAACGCGCCTCGGCCAGGGCCGCCAGCCCGGCCGCGCCGTGCACCAGCACGCGGCAGCCGGGCGCCACTCGCGCGGACAGGTCCCGCAGGTAGCGTCCGCGTACGGTGGCCGGGGTGGCCAGAACGCCGATGATCTTGCTGCGGCTGGACGCCGCGGCGGATTTCACCGGCGGCACGCAGCCGACGAACGGTACGGCGTGGGCGGCGCGCAAGGCCGCGAGCGCCGCGGTGCTGGCGGTGTTGCACGCCACCACGACCAGGTCCGGGGCCAGGCGGGCCACGCCGGCGGCCACCACGCTTGTGACCCTGGCGACCAGGTCGGCGTCCGTGCGTTCGCCGTAGGGAAAGCCGGCATCGTCCATCAGGTAGGCCAGGCCGGCCTCGGGCATCTTCCGCCTGATCTCCTGCGCGATCCCGACGCCGCCAATTCCCGAATCGAAGACCAGAACGCGCATGCGGGGACGGGTGCGCCGGGCGCCCGGCCGTGGTCAACCGGCCTTGAACAGCCCGCCGGCACGCGGGTATCACTTGGGCATGACAGATGACACGCTGCCCGACCGCCTGGCGATGAACCCCAAAAGCCCGTTTCACAACGCCGCCCTGCTGGAGCGCGGCGTGGGCATACGCTTCAAGGGGGAGGAGAAGACCAATGTTGACGAATACTGCGTCAGCGAGGGGTGGATACGCGTGGCGGTCGGCAAGACGACGGACCGTACCGGCGCGCCGCTGACGATCAAGCTGCAAGGGCCGGTGGAGCCGTATTTCCGCGACGGCACGGATTCGGAGCCATGATTGTGTCGCGCGTCCGAACCGTCCACCTGGACACATTGCGCTGACTTCGTTCGTTCGCGTCATAGACCTCGAGACCACGGGAAACAGCTTCACCGACGGCGGCGTGGTGGAAGTCGGATGGCAGGATGTGGGCCTTGCCGGCGGGCTGATCGGTGGGCCTGGCGCGTTGCTGATTAATCCGTCGCGCCCGATATCGCCGGTGACTTCGGCGATCCACCACATCATCGACGAGGACGTGGCCGGCGCGCCGTTGTGGCACCAGGCGGCGCCCCCGATCCTGCAGCCGGGCGAGGGGCTGGTGGCGTTGGCCGCTCACCGCGCCGCCTTCGAGGAGCGCTGGTGCACGCCGGCGCTGAGCGGCCGGGCGCGCTGGATATGCACCTACAAATGCGCGCTGCGGCTGTTTGCCGACGCGCCGACGCACTCCAACCAGGGGCTGCGCTACTGGCGGCGGCCGGAGGGGCTGGAGAGGGCGCTCGGCCTGCCGGCGCATCGCGCGGGGCCGGACGCCTACGTGACCGCGCACCATCTGCGGGACATGCTGGCGATGGCGGGCGTGGAGCAGTTGCTCGCGTGGTCCGCCGAGCCGGCGCTGCTGGTGCGGGTGCCGTTCGGGCCTAGCCGCGGTCGTGCCTGGGCGGACCTGGACGACGAGGCGCTGGGGCGGATCATTGCCGGTGAGTCTGGCGGGAACCAGGACGTGGCGTTTACGGCGAAGCATGAGGCGCGGCGGCGGGGTGGGGAGAGGCAGGAAGAAAGGAAGCAAGCGGTTCTTTTTTGAAAAAAAGAACCAAAAAACTTTTATCTCCCCGCTGCTTCGGCGCCTGGATTTATCCGGAGGAGTCACGCTGCTGCAAATGCGGAGGGAGCAAAAGTTTTTTGGTTCTTTTTTTCAAAAAAGAACTGCTTCCTTGCTTCCTTCAGGCAGCATCCACCAGAACCACCTCGGCATCCTCCAGCGCCCGCACGCGTATCACCGCCTCGTCGGCGATCGCCACGCCGTCACGCACACCGGCCTTTACGCCGTTGACCTCCAGGCTGCCCTGCGAGGCGACCAGATACGCGTGGCGTCCGTCGGCCAGCGCATATTCGGCGGTCTCGCCCGCCTTTATCGTGGCGCCGAGCACGCGGGCATCCGCGCGTATCGGCAGCGCGTCGCCGTCCGGGACGGGACCGGCGGCAAGCGCCACGAAGTGGCCGGCGCGGGCATCGCGCGGAAACGGGCGGGCGCCCCAGGAGGGTGCGCCGCCGCGCGCGTCCGGGATGATCCAGATCTGGAAGATCTTCGTGGTGCCCGGCTCGGCGTTCCACTCGGCGTGGCGTATGCCGGAGCCGGCGCTCATCACCTGGACGTCGCCGGCGCCGGTGCGGCCGGTGTTGCCCAGGCTGTCCTTGTGGGTGATGGCCCCTTCGCGGACGTAGGTGATGATCTCCATGTCCGCATGCGGGTGCAGCGGGAAGCCGCTTTCGGGCGCGATCTCGTCGTCATTCCACACGCGGATGCGGCCCCAATGCAGCCTGGCCGGGTCCTGGTAGCCGGCGAAGGAGAAATGGTGCTTCGTGTCCAGCCAGCCGTGGTTGGCGCCGCCGAGCTGGCCGAATGGGCGTATGTCGATCACTGGGGATCTCTCCTGCGCAGAGTAAGGAAGCAAGCAGTCCTTTTTTGAAAAAAAGGACCAAAAAACTTTTGCTACGTTCGCCCGCAACAACAGGCGTGTGCTTCCGGACAAATCAAGGCGGCTCAACAGAGGAGAGGTAGGAGTTTTTTGCTTCTCTCTTCAAAAAAGAAGGCCTTGCCTGCTTCGCTACGGCCCGACAACTTCCCCCGCGTCGACGCCCCACATATCGGAGCGCTGCAGCCAGCCGCGGTAATCGGCCACCTGCACCTGGCACCAATCCTTCCCGGCGTCGCAGGATTTTATCCGGCCGACGACGCCTGGTTTCAGCACGGCGACGGCATCGGCGGTCTCGCTGGAATCCGCGCGCATCGTGCGGTCGGTTGTGCCGGTGATGACGAAGGTGCGCCGGCCGGTGAGCGTCGCCTGGTGCACCCAGCCTTTCACGCCGTCCATGTCCTCGACCAGGCGCCAGATGTCGAACTCGCGCTCGATGCGGACCGGCAACTCGCGCCTTTTGTAAGTCCAGATCACCGGGTAGCGCTCGGCGGGGCCTACGCGCATGTTCACGTCGTCGGATTTCAGCGACGCGTAGCGTGGCAGGTGCAGGCCGGTGTTGGTGCCGACGTCGGCGGGCACCTGCGGCGGCGCGGGTTTTGCGGGCGCGGGCTGCACGGCGGGCGGCGGCGGTGGCGGCTCTTTCCTGATCGCCACCTTCCTGGCGGCGGCGACCGCGGTGCGTGCCGGCGGCTTGTGCCTGGGCGTGACGACAGGCACGTGCCTGCTGACGGTTCTGGCAGGGGCACTTCTGGCGGAGAGCGGCTTTGCGGCCGTATGCTTCGGGACGGGCTTGGGTTTTGCCAGGTGGATGGTGGAGGCGTTACCGAGCTGGCTCGTGGTGGTCTGGGCCGATGCAGCCTGCGCCACCAATAGCCAGGTGGCGGCGAAAAAGGCGCGGGCGATCACAGCGAGATCATCTGCCCACTGCCAACCGCCTCCAGGAAGGTGGCCACGCCGGCGATTTCGACGCCCTGCTGCAGGGAGCCGGGGTCGATGCCTTCTGCCGTCAGCCCGGCTTCGCAGGCGATCAGCCGGACGCCCAGCTCGCGTGCGGCGTCCCGCAACTCGCCCAGGCCGGCCACGCCGCGTCGGCGTATCACCGCGTCGCGTCCCACATCGTCCAGCTCGGACCAGTCCTCACGCAGCGCGCGGCAGCCGTGGTTGGTGGCGAACAGGGTGACGCTGCGGCCGAGCGAGGCAGCCGCCGAGGCCAGCAGGAAGGCGTATTGCGCGCGCTCATGCGTGCCGGCGATCAACAGGATGCCCAAGGCCGGGGCAGTCTGGTCGGGCGTGCCGCTCATGGGTGTGATCCTATCATCTTCGTAAAGTGGAGCCGTTGGTTCTTAAAGTGGAGCCGTTGGCCGCTTGGACAGGGCTGCGTCAAGTGCCGCGGGCGCGATTTCGGTTTCGGTTGCACTGCCGTGCCCGGCATGTGGGCCGCAGAAGGGGCAGTCGGGATCGGCGGGAAGCGTCATCAGGCGGAAGCGCGCGTCCAGCGCATCCCAGGTGAGCAGGCGGCCCACGAGGCCCCGGCCGATCCCCAGCACCTCTTTCAGCACCTCGGTGGCCTGCAGCGTGCCCATTACGCCGGTGACCGGGCCGAGCACGCCGGCCTGCGCGCAGCTCGGCACCAGGCCGGCGGGCGGCGGGGCGGCGTAGAGGCAGCGGTAGCAGGGGTTCGGGGCGCCCGCTGCATCGTGGCCAGGGCGGAAGGTGGCAAGCTGGCCCTCGAAGCGGAGTATGGCGGCCGTGACGAGCGTCTTGCCGGCGCGCCAGGCCGCGTCCGCCAGCGCGTAGCGGGCGTCGAAATTATCGGTGCCGTCGCAGACGATGTCGTATGGCGCGAGCAGGGCAGGGGCGTTGGCGGCGGTGATGCGCAGATCGTGCTGCACGATCCGGACGAGCGGGTTCAGGGCTGAGGCGGCTGCGGCCGCCGAGCTGGCCTTGGATGCGCCGAGGCGCGCCGTGGTGTGGGCGATCTGGCGTTGCAGGTTGGAGAGCTCGACCGTGTCATTGTCGGCGATGCCGATCGTGCCAATGCCTGCGGCGGCGAGGTAGAGGGCGAGCGGGCTGCCCAGGCCGCCGGCGCCGGCGATGAGCACACTGGCGTCGCGGAGGCGGGCCTGCCCGGTGCCGCCGACGTCTTCGAGCAGGATGTGGCGGGCGTAGCGGGCGATTTCTTCTTCGGTGAAGTCGGAAGGCATAAGCAAGAAAGGGCTTCTTTTTTGAAAAAAAGAAGCAAAAAACTTTTGCTCCTTTCGCTGGTGCGGACGCTTCGGGTGTTTCCTGGTGCATCCGGCTGGTGCAAATGCGGAGGGACAAAAGTTTTTTGGTTCTTTTATTCAAAAAAGAACTGCTGCCTTGCCTTAGGATATTTGATGGAAAAAGCCTTAGTCCTGTTCTCCGGCGGCCAGGATTCGACCACCTGCCTGGCCTGGGCGCTGGACCGCTATGCGCATGTCGAGACGATAGGCTTCGACTACGGCCAGCGGCACCGTGTGGAGCTGGATTGCCGGGCACCTGTTCGCGCTGCGCTGGACGCGCGCTGGCCGGGGCGGCTGGGCGCGGATCACCTGATCGACCTGCGGCCGGGGATGGCCGCTTTAGGCGAGACGGCGATGACCGCCGAGGTGGCGATATCGATGGGCGCGGAGGGACTGCCGAATACGTTCGTGCCGGGGCGGAATTTGCTTTTCCTGACCTATGCGGCGGCTCTGGCATATCGGCGCGGGGTGCGGCGTATCGTGGCCGGCATGTGCGAAACGGATTTCTCCGGTTATCCGGATTGCCGGGACGATACGGTGAAGGCGATGCAGGTGGCGCTGAACCTGGGGATGGAGCGGCGATACTTGCTGGAGACGCCGTTGATGTGGCTGGACAAGGCGGCGACCTGGGCGATGGCGGACAGCCTGGGTGTTCTCGAAATCGTAGTTCGCGACACGCACACTTGCTATTTGGGTGAGAGGGGTTTGTTGCACGCATGGGGATATGGCTGCGGCACGTGTCCGGCCTGCGAGCTGCGGGCGGCGGGGTTCGCGAA
>CAXTVW010000193.1:0-5845 GCA_964247675.1 uncultured Acetobacteraceae bacterium | reverse complement strand
AGCAAAAGTTTTTTGCTTCTTTTTTTCAAAAAAGAAGGCCTTGCTTGCTTGCTCCCTACGCCGCCAGCAAAGCCGCCTCCACCTTAGTCTCCAGCGCCGCCGGCTTAGTGGTAGGCGGAAACCGGTCCAGCACGGTCCCGTCCCGCCCCACCAGGAATTTAGTGAAATTCCACTTGATCGCGCCGCCGAGGAAGCCGGTCTTCTCCGATTTCAGCCAGGCCCAGAGCGGGTGAGCGTGCGCCCCGTTCACCTCGACCTTGGCGAACATGGGGAAGCTCACATCGTATTTGGTGCTGCAGAAACTGGCGATCTCGGCGGCGTCGCCCGGCTCCTGGTGGCCGAACTGGTCGCAGGGGAAGCCCAGCACGGCGAAGCCCTGGGCCGCGTATTTCTTCTGTAGCGCTTCCAGCCCGGTATATTGCGGGGTGAAGCCGCATTTGCTGGCGGTGTTGACGATGAGGAGGACCTTGCCGCGGAATGGTTCCAAGGTGTTGGCTTGGCCGTCCAGGGAGGTGGCGGTGAAATCGTAGATGCCGGCCATGGTTTTCGGGATCCCCCAAGTGTTGGGGAAAAGGAAGAAAGCACTTCTTTTTTGAAAACAAGAAGCAAAAAACCTTTGCTCCGCTGGCGCGGGACCCGGCGGGCGGCGTCTTTGGAGCGTCGGGGTGTTCGTTGAGACGACCGAGCTTTTGTCGGGCGGTCCGCTGACCGTTTGCAACCCGCTTGTGCATATGAATGCCGAGGCGGCTGGCGATGCGGCGTATGCGCGGCGGCTGCATTACTGGTTCGCGGCGCGGGATGTGGTGCAGGCGCCGGTGCGGCTGGGGCGGTATCCGGCGGGGATGTGCCTGGATGGAGAGACCTACCGGGTGATGCCGGACGGTTTTCCAGGCGGCTCGCGCATATCGGCGCGGGAGGGCGCGACCGAAGTGGATGCGCCCTGCCTGCTGGTTTGCCAGACCGGCGAGTGGTGCTGGGGGCATTGGCTGCTGGACATGCTGCCGAAGATCGTGCTCGCCGAGCGCTGTTTTCCGGGACGCCTGCGCTACGCGGTGCCGAGAGCGATCGTCGATCGGGCGGAGCGGCCGGCCCATGCTCCGGATTACCCACGGTCGGTGCTCGAATCTCTGGCGGCCTACGGGATCGGACCGGAGCGGCTGCTCGGGATACGTCACGACGCGGCATACCGGTTTGCCAATCTGTTCGAGATGGATGGCGTCAGCGGGAAGCGCATGCATCCGGGGCTGCTGGCCGCGATGCGCGACCTGCCGGCCGCGCGGCAGGGCGGCGCGCGGGCGGGGCTGACCGCGATCCTGCGGGCGCCACCGTCGATGCGGCCGCTGGCCAATTTGGCCGAGATACGCGCGTGCCTGGACAAAGTTGGCGCGGGTTACCTGGAGCCGCTACAGGCGGGTTTCACAGACCAAGTGGCAGCGTTTGCGCGCAGCGACGTGCTGGTGGGTGATCTCGGGTCCAACCTGGCCGGGATGATCTACGCGCGGCCTGGCACCGCGCTGGTGACGCTGGCGCCGCTGCGATGGGACGACGAATACTTCGCCAAGCTTTTCCAGCGACTCGATCTCAGGGTTGCCGACGTGCGCGGGTTCTCACAGGCCGAAGGCTCGGGCGCGGTAGCGGCTGCGCCGTATTACGTGTCGCCTGATGCGGTTCTGGATGGATTGGGCGCGTTACGCGCAAGCGAGCCGGGTCTTGGGTTGCGCGCCGGTAGCCGTCCGATCGCGCGGACGCTTGGCGCAGTCGTCACGCGCGTGGATTTTTCCGCGGACGGCAACGCCGCAGGCTTTGAGCGGCAGGGATTTTCGGACGCGGAGCTCGGCGGAACCTGGTCGATCGGCTCTGGCTGCCGCCTAGTCGTGCCACGGCCTGAGGCGCTTTGCGGCGGGTTTTGGTTGGAGGTTCAAGGCACGGGGCTCGTCGCGCCACCGCACCTCGTGTCACGTCCGTTCCGGGTAAGTATCAACGGGACCGGCCTGCTGGACGTATCGATCGACGCCGCGACTATCCTGCATTTCGAGGTGCCGGCGGATGTTCTATCGGCAAGGCGCGAGCTGGAGCTTGTATTCGATCATCCGTGCTGCCCGTCGCCGCATTCATTGGGTCTGTCGGAAGACACGCGCCCGCTCGGATTTATGTTCGCGACGATATCACTGAGACGCCTCCCGGATGCTCGCTAAGCGAACACCCGGAAGGAGCTTCACGAACTCAGTAGGTGGCTGCGCGCCGGCCGAACAACGCATGGTAGATGACGAGGACGACCACTGCGCCGATGACGGCCACGAACATGCTGTACAGGTTGAAACCGGTGACAGGCGTCGCGCCGAGTATGGAGAACAGCCAGCCGCCGACCATGGCGCCGATAACGCCGAGAACGATGTCCAGCAGAACGCCGGCACCGGTGTGATTGACAATCTTGCTGGCAATGAAGCCGGCGATTAGGCCTAAGACGAGCCAGGCGATGATACCCATGGAAAGCTCCTGAAGCGTGGTGACGAACCCAGGAACGGCGGGCTCGGGGGCGGGTTTCTCGAAAGTTACGTAACGGATTGCGCAGGCGCGGCGGAGCGGACGACGTGGCGCTTCAGGAAATCGGCGGCAGCTTGCATCGACTGGCGCGCTTCCGGAACGAACTGCGCGAGCTGCCATACATGGGGGACGACCGGCCAGATGCGCAGTTCCACTTCAACGCGGGCGGCGCGGGCGTGCTCGGCCAAGCGCGTGCTGTCGTCACGCAGGATCTCGCGTTCGCCGACGTGGATCAGGAGCGGCGGCAGGCCGTGCAGCTGCGCGTAATGCGGCGAGGCAATCGGGTTGTCGGCCGAGACGCCGCCGAGATAGGTCTCGCCACCGCGCACCAGGCCGGGCGCCCAGAACATGGCATCCCGTTTGGCATTGCTGACCACCGAAGATCCGGTGGCGGCGAGGTCTGTCCAGGGGGAGAACAGCGCCGCGGCGGCGGGTAGCGGGCGCGATTTGTCGCGCAATGTCAGCATCAGCGCCAGGCTGAGGCCGCCGCCGGCGGAGTCGCCGGAGACGGTCAGGCTTTCCGGCGCGTGGCCCATGTCGAGCAGGCCTTGCCAGGCGGCTTCCGCATCCTCGACGGCGGCAGGAAAAGGGTTTTCGGGGGCGAGGCGGTAGTCGGGGACGAACACCTCGAAGCCTTGCTTCGCGTAGGTTCCGCTGAACGGGCGGTGGGTGCGCGGGGAGCAGGCGAAATAGCCGCCGCCGTGCAGATACAGAAGCGTGGCGGTCGGTTGGGTGCCGTCGGCCCGCGCCCACTCGCCCTGTATGCCGCCGACGGTGCCAGGCGTGAACGTGACGCCTTTCGGCGGCGGCAGGGAACCGCTCTCCATCGTCTTCCGGACGGCGATCACATCTGAGACGCCCTTCATCTTCGGCTTGATCTGGGTGCGAAACATCAGGTCCAGGAAATGTGCCTGCAGGCTTGCCATGTCAGTGGGCGGTCCGGTTGGGGCTGGCGACGGTGCCGCTCTGCCGCTTGATGTATTTCCAGTAGGTGACCGGGAACAGGCGCTGCAGGCGTTCGGCCATACGCGCGTCACCGCCGATCAGCAGGCGGGGCGCCCGGGCCTCGATGGCGCGCGCGATCTGCTCGGCGGCATCTTCGGGCGCGGTGCGCAGGAGCTTGTTGAACTCGGCCATCTGCGCGCGGGCTTCCACAGGATCGATGCCCTGCGGGATGCGGGCGCTGTTGGCGATCTCCGTCCGGATACCGCCGGGGTGGACGACGGTGAGCGAGACGTGGCTTCCCTCGAGCTCGTGGCGGAGGGACTCCGAGAAGCCGCGCAACGCGAACTTGGCAGCGCAGTACGCCGCCTGGCCGGGCGGCGCGATGATGCCGAACAGGCTGGATATGTTGACGATGTGGGCCGCTTTCTCGCGGGTTAGCGCATACATGAACGCCTTGGTGAGGCGGACGGGCGCCCAGAAATTAATGTCGAACAGCCATTCGAAATCGGTGAGCGCCACATCGGCGAAGTCGCCGGCCAGGGCCACGCCGGCGTTGTTCACGAGCACCGTTACGCGGTCATGCTTGGCGAGGACGGCTTCGGGCAGCGCCTCGAGGGCCGAGCGGTCGGCCACGTCCAGCACGTGGGTGCTGACGGTAACGCCGGCGGCGCGGGCGGTGGTGGCCACGACCTCCAGGCCGGCCTCGTTGCGGTCGGCCAGTGCCAGGTTGGCGCCGCGCCTGGCCAGGTTGGCGGCGAGCGCGGCGCCGATGCCGCTGGCGGCGCCGGTGATGACAACCGTTCCGCCGCGTAGGGGAAATGACATGCTGGACCTTCCGCTCGGGTGACGCGGTTGGTTGGTAGGAGTTTCGCGGGGGTTTCGGAAGCTAGGCCGGGGCCTTTTTTGGTAGGGGCCGTAAACGGCTGGGCTTGCGGCCGTGGCGTGCACAAACAAGAATGCCTTGCTTACTCCTTGTCCACATAAGGATTGACCGTCCCGCGCCCCTGAATCCGTATCGGCGTGCCCGGCAAGGAAAACGTCTCGCGCAGGCTGTTCACCAGATAGCGGTGATAATCCTCCGGCATGATCTCCGCCCGCGTGCCGAACACCAGAAACGTCGGCGGACGCGCCTTTGCCTGCGTGATGTAGCGCAACTTCAGCCGGCGCCCTTCCACCAGCGGCGGCGGATGGCGCTCCAGTGCCGACTCAAACCAGCGGTTCAGCGCGCCGGTGGCTATGCGGGTGTTCCAGATGGCGGACGCCGCGCGCACTGCGGGCAGCAGCTTGGCCACCCCGGCGCCGGTGGCCGCGGAAAGTGTCACCACGGGAATGCCGCGCATCTGCGTCATGCTGAACTCGAGGCGGTCGCTGATAGCCTTGCGTGTCTTGTCGCGGTCCTCGACCGCGTCCCACTTGTTCAGCACGATGATGCAGGCGCGGCCCTCGCGCTCGATCAGGCGGGCGATCTGCAGGTCCTGCTCGTGCAGGCCGAGCGAGGCGTCGATCGTCAGCGCCACGATCTCAGCCATTTTCAACGCCTCTATGCTGGCGCTGACGCTCATCTTCTCGAGTGGCTCCTCGATGCGCGCGCGCCGGCGCAGGCCCGCGGTATCGACCAGCTCCACGTCGCCCTCAGGGTCGTGCAGGATGGTGGCGACCGCATCGCGCGTCAGGCCAGGTTCCGGCCCGGTGATCATCCGCTCCTCGCCCACAAGCCGGTTCAGCAGCGTGGATTTGCCGGCGTTCGGCCGGCCGACGATGGCGAGCTTCAGCGGCCGCGTGCCCTCCTCCTCCTGGCCCTCCTCCGGCTCGGGCGGCAGCGCTTCGGCGATCTCGCGCATCAGGTCGGCGATACCCTCGTTGTGCTCGGCGGAGATCGCCAGCGGGTCGCCCAGCCCCAGGCTGTACGCCTCCAGCGCGTTGGCTAGCCCATGCCGCCCCTCGGATTTGTTGGCCACGAGCAGCACGCGGCGGTTCTGCCGGCGCAGCCAGCGGGCGAAATGCGCGTCGGCCGGCGTGATGCCAGCGCGTGCGTCGATGACGAACACGATCAGGTCCGCCTCGCCAACCGCCGCCTCGCTGCTGGCGCGCATGCGGCCGTAGATCGCTTCCGGATCGGATTCCTCCAGGCCCGCGGTGTCCACCAGGCGCACGTTGCGGCCGCGCAGCATGGCTTCGGCGTCCTTGCGGTCCCGCGTGACGCCTGGCGTGTCGGACACGATGGCGGAGCGGCGGCCGGAGAGGCGGTTGAACAGGGTGGATTTGCCGACGTTGGGGCGTCCGGCGATGACGACTACGGGGAGCACGGGGAGGGGTCCTGACGAGAAAGAAAGGAAGGCCTTCTTTTTTGAAAAAA
>CAXTVW010000192.1:0-5926 GCA_964247675.1 uncultured Acetobacteraceae bacterium | reverse complement strand
TCCTTTTTTTCAAAAAAGGACTGCTTGCTTCCTTAGATAACCTTGGCCTCGCCACGCAGCTTCTCAACCAGTTCGGCAACCGACCCAACCTTCTTGCCCGCCATACGCTTCGCCGGTTCCACCACCTTCAGCGTGGTCAGACGCGGCGCCGGATCCACGCCCAGATCGGCCGGCTTCATCGTCTCGATCGGCTTCTTGCGCGCCTTCATGATGTTCGGCAGTGACGCGTAGCGCGGCTCGTTCAGCCGCAGATCGGCCGTCACGATCGCCGGCAGGCTCAGCGCCACGGTCTCCAGCCCGCCATCCACTTCGCGCGTCACCGTGGCAGTGTCGCCCTCTATGGTCAGCTTGCTGGCGAACGTGCCCTGCGGCCAGCCGAGCAGGGCGGCCAGCATCTGGCCCGTGGCGTTCATGTCGTCATCGATCGCCTGCTTGCCCAGGATGATCAGCCTTGGCTGCTCCTTGTCGGCGATGGCCTTCAGCATTTTGGCAACCGCCAGCGGCTCCGGCGAGGCGTCCGTCTCCACCAGGATGCCGCGATCGGCACCCATCGCCAGCGCGGTGCGCAGCGTCTCCTGGCAGGCGGCCACGCCTATGGAGATGGCCACTATCTCGGTGGCGAGACCCTTTTCCTTCAGCCGGACCGCCTCCTCTATGGCAATCTCGTCGAAAGGGTTCATCGCCATCTTCACGCCGGTGAGTTCCACGCCGCTCTGGTCGGACTTCACCCGCACCTTCACGTTGTAGTCGACGACCCGCTTCACGGGGACGAGCAGCTTCATCTGTCTCTCTTCTTTGAAAGGTGGCGTTTTGTTCACGCAGATAAGGTGCGGGAGTTTGGCCTGTCAAACGCACGACACGGCAAGCAGGCGACGCTTTTCGAAAAAAGTTTAGCGACGCCTCGCTTTGCACCAGCCCGGGAGCCTGGCCCAAAGCCAGGGCGAAGAGCGGCTCTGAGGTCGGTCAGGCACCCGGGCCTGGATCACCTTAAGGGTGATCGTGTTCCTTCTGGGACCTTCCTTTGGCGCTCCTGGCGTTTCCGCTTTAAGCACCAGAGTCCCGGCGCCCCCGTCACCGTCGCCGTAGTCCGGAAGTGACAAAGCCTCCGTCCGGCGCATCGTGAACGGGGCTGCTTACTTGCCCGGGCCTGAGTTGATCTGCACCCCAAGCAGTTGGGCCCGCTGCGTCGCCGGTGCCTGCGCCACCTCGCCCAGCGTCATCTTCTGCGGCGGGTTCAGCGTGACGGTCAGCCGTTGCGGGTTGTCGAGGAAGCGCGTGAGCTGGTCGGCCGCGTCGGGCTGCTCCGGCAGCAGCACGCTCAGCGCCACGATCGGTATCGCCAATTGCGCGCGTATCAGCGCCGGCGTGGTGTGCGACTGCCCGGCGACGACCTTGAAGATCCGGTTGGTCAGGCTGTGGTCTTCCCAAACGAGGGTAGCGTTCTGGATCGTGGTGCCCATCAGCCCGGCGATGGCGGCCGCCGGCGAGGCTGACGGCCCGGCCGGCTGCACGAAGCCGGAAAAGCTGCCGCTGGCGTGCAGGGTTCCGAGGTCGTGCAGGGTGATGTCCTCCCGGAAACCGGTCGAGCCGTCCGCGTGCCCGGTCCGCGCGGCGGCGATGTCCATCGTGATCGCGTTCATGCCGAACGCCGCGATGCTCTCCGCGGTGGAGGGCGGAACAGGCATGTCGCCGACGCCCAGCGTCATCGCGGTCAGCGTACCGTGGCCTTCGGTGGCACCTGCGCTGTCCTGCGCGCCCTGCACGATGTGGAAGTCATGGATGGATATGGCCGGGCCTGGGCTCGCGTGCAGCGCGATGTCCGAGCCATCCGCCGCGCCGTAGCTGAACTTGGTCAGCGCGTTGGACGCCCCGCCCGACTGCACGGCCGCGAGCAGGGCGGAGGCGTCGGCGCCCTTCAGGCCGAGCGCGCCGATGGTCAGGTGCGCCGGCGTGTGCTTCGGCCCCATGGTGCCGTCCAGGGCCAGCGACTTCACGTCCAGCGCCGCCAGCTTGCCGGAATCGTAGCCGCTGCCGCCGGCCGATGCGATCGTCAGCTTGACCGGGCTCTCTTCCTGCACGGACACCGCCAGGTTGGTGACGCGCTCGCTGTCATAGGCAAACGCCAGTGCCGCATCCGCGGCAAAACCCGGCTGCGCGCGGTTCTGTTGCGTGGGCGGCTGGGCAAACGGGCGGCCGCGCAGCCCGTGCAGCTCGGCCTTGTCCATGGTCAGCTCGCTCGGTTGATCCCCGGTCATGCTGACGCGCACGTTGGTGAGCGTCACGTCTCCCACCAGACGGCGGCGGTCGGTCCAGGCCGGATGGCCGTTCGGGTAGTTGGCGGGATCGAAGACGTCGCGCAGCGCGTCGGCGTGCACGCCGGACAGAACCATCTTGGCCGCCGTCCAGCTCTCGCCTTCCGCGCGCGCCACCGACAGATCGTGCACAGTCGCCGTGCCTGTCAGCCCGTCTTCAACGATCGGGCCGTGGGTGATGCTGGCGCCGGAGAGCAGCTCGGCCAGTTCGCGATCCACCTTCTGCTCGGCCGCGCCGGTGACCTGGTGATGGCTGACCGCACGCAGCGCGAGCGCGCCGCCGGCGATGAGGATTATCGCGCCTGCACCAAGGAGGAGGCCACGCTGCATGTCCGGGGTGCTTTCAGTTGTTTCGGTTGTGAGGCTAACGCTGGCGAAGAAAGCAAGGAAGCAGTTCTTTTTTGAAAAAAAGAACCAAAAAACTTTTACTCCTCCGCCTGCACTATGGCGCGCCGGTTCCGCAAGAGCGCGCGCCGGCAGAAGCAGACAGGGCCGTGGTGCAGGCGCGGAAGAAAAAGTTTTTTGCTTCTTTTTTTCAAAAAAGAAGGCCTTGCTTGCTCAATTCCCCGCCCAAACGAAATGCGCGAACGGCCCAGGCGCCAACCCATCACTCCGCCCCGCAAACAGCCGCTCCGTTATCGCCGCCGAATCCAGATCCTGCACGGACGCGAAGCCCGCCAGCCGCAAATCCGCTTCCAGCGCCGCCGGAATGAAATACGTGCGCCAGGGCTCGCCCGCCGCCGCCGCGCGGTCGGCCATCGCCTGGTAGGCCGCGCGGACGGGCACGGGTGCGGCGCTGAAATCCGCTGCGTAGTCGAACACCAGCTCGGCCGTGCCGGCTGGCATGGCCGCGATCATGGCCCAGCTTGCCTGCAAGGCGGCGTGTTCGACGTAGATGGCCACGCCAAGCATGGCGAAGAGCGCCGGCAAGTCGAAGCGGAAGCCGGCTCCGGCCAGCGTCGCGCGCAGGTCCTGCCGCTCAAAATCCATGCTGACGAAGCGCAGCCGCGGCGGTGGCGCCAGGCCGGCGGCCTCCAGCATGCGGCGTTTCCAGGCTTGCGTGGCCGGATGATCAACCTCGAACACGTCCACCTCCGGCAGCGCGCCACGGCAGCCGAAGCTGTCCAGCCCGGCGCCGAGCAGCACGTATTGCCGCACGCCGCGCGACGCCGCGTCTGCGAGCGCGTCCTCCGCCAGGCGGGACCGGCCGGCGACGCTGGCGCGCAAGCGAAGCGACCGGCTGGCTTCGGCGCGCTGGGCTTGCACGATGGCGGGGCCGTCCGGGCCCAGGATACGAAGCGCGAGGGGGTCCGTGAACACGCGCGGCGTGTCGGCCACCTGATGCACGGCGCGTAGGACCGCGACGGCCAGGGCGGTGCGGCTAGGCTGGTTCTCGATCATGGTCGGGTGGTTCGGGACAAGATCATTTCAGCCGACAGCTGCCCTCCTCGAGACGCGCGGATCGGGTAGGAACGAAAACGGCGACCAGGAACAGGCCAGGCCGCCGCCTTGAGGGAGACTACCATGAGGAAGCATGGGGGGCTGCTCCCCTAAACCAGCGCTCGCGATCAGGAGCAAATCGAAACTTTTTGCAACTTTTGTGCAAAAAAGATGCGCTCGCCTTCTCCCGCCAGCGGGCCGCGTGCTAACCCCTCGCGCAAATGCCCCTCCCCCTCATCGCCGTCTTCAACGGCCCGAACCTCAACCTGCTCGGCCTGCGCGAGCCGACCCTCTACGGTGCCGCCACGCTGGACGATCTGGAGGCGCTGTGCGCCGAGACGGCCGAGGCGCTGGACCTTTCCATCGATTTCCGCCAGACGAACCACGAGGGCGAGCTGATCACCTGGGTGCAGGAGTGCCGCACCAAAGCACGCGGCATCGTCATCAACCCGGGCGGCTACAGCCACACCTCGGTGGCGCTGATGGACGCGCTGCTGGCCGCCGAACTCCCCACCGTAGAGGTTCACCTGACAAACATCCACGCACGCGAGGATTTCCGCCGCGTCTCGCTGATCTCGCGCGTCGCCCAAGGGGTGATCTGCGGCCTGGGCATACGCGGCTACGGCCTGGCGCTGACCGCGCTGGCCGAGATGCTGCTGGATGAAGATCAATGAGCAAGCTTCCCGTCGATGCCGACGCCATACGCGCGCTGGCCGAGATCCTGCGCGACACCGGGCTGACCGAGATAGAGATCGCCGAGGGTGACAGTCGCATACGCGTGGTGCGGGCGCCTGCGGTGATGCAGGCGGCCGTGCCCGCCTACGCAGCCGCGCCGCCGCCTGCGCCGGCGGCCGCCGCCGGGCCTGAAGAGGAAAGCGACTTCGCCAAGCACCCGGGCGCGGTGAAAAGCCCGATGGTCGGCGTGGCTTACCTGGCGCCAGAGCCGGGTGCGGCGAATTTCATCACCCCGGGCCAGACGGTGGCCGCCGGCCAGACTCTGCTGCTGATCGAGGCGATGAAGACGTTCAACCAGATAAAGGCGCCCCGCGCCGGCACCATCAGCCGCATCTTCGTCAGCGCCGGCGTGCCGGTGGAGTATGACGAAGTGCTGATGGTGATCGAGTAGGGATGCCCGGCTCCCTCTTCGGCAAGGTCCTGATCGCAAACCGCGGGGAGATCGCGCTGCGCGTGCAACGCGCCTGCCGCGAGCTCGGCATCCGCACCGTGGCCGTCCATTCCACCGCGGATTCCGAGGCGATGCATGTCCGCCTGGCCGACGAAAGCGTGTGCATCGGCCCACCGGCGGCGCGCGACAGCTACCTCAACATGGCCGCCATCCTGACCGCCGCCAGCGTGACAGGTGCGGACGCCATACACCCCGGCTACGGCTTCCTCTCGGAGAACGCGGCGTTCGCCGAGATGGTGGAGGCGCACGGGCTGACGTTCATCGGCCCGTCCAGCGACCACATACGCATGATGGGCGACAAGATCACCGCGCGTACCGCCATGGCGGGCCTCGGCGTGCCGCTGGTGCCCGGCTCGGCCGGTGCGCTGCCCGATCTGGACGCGGCCCGCGCGGTGGCCGCGCAGGTTGGCTATCCGGTGCTGATAAAGGCCACGGCCGGCGGCGGCGGCCGCGGCATGAAGGTGGCGCACAGCGAGGACGAGCTGGAGGAGGCCTGGCGCGTGGCCCGCACCGAAGCCCGCGCCGCCTTCGGCAACGACGAGGTCTATCTCGAGAAATACCTCGACCGGCCCCGCCACATCGAACTGCAGATCATGGCCGACGCCCACGGAAACGTGGTGCATTTCGGCGAGCGCGACTGCTCCCTGCAGCGCCGCCACCAGAAGCTGCTGGAAGAAGCCGGCTCCCCCGTGCTCACGGCCGCCGAACGCGACGCCATCGGCGCCACCGCCACCGCGGCGCTGGCCAAGCTCGGCTACCGCAACGCCGGCACGCTGGAGTTCCTCTACCAGGACGGCCAGTTCGCCTTCATCGAGATGAACACCCGCCTGCAGGTGGAACACCCGGTCACCGAGATGGTCTGCGACGTGGACCTGGTGCGCGAGCAGATACGCATCGCCGCCGGCCAGGAGCTTGGCTACACCCAGGCCGACGTGGCGTTCTCCGGCCACGCCATCGAATGCCGCGTGAACGCCGAGGACCCGGAGAC
>CAXTVW010000191.1:0-5928 GCA_964247675.1 uncultured Acetobacteraceae bacterium | reverse complement strand
TTGTGCTTGTCACGATAGATCTGGCCGGAGACGGCGTTCTCGCGCCTGTTCAGGTTGCGCGTTTCGCCAGCCGTCAGGTGGCCGCCATTGGCGGCGCGGTCGGCGCGGCGGGAGGCGTTGATGTTGGCTTCGCGGCTTTCCAGGTGGGTGGCACCGCGCGCGGTTACCTGGCCGCTGGCGACGCCCTGGCCGATGCGGCCCTGCTGGTTGGCTTCGCGGTCCCGCACTTCCTGCGCCAGGGCGGCCATGGGGCGGGTGATGGCCAGGGTGGCGGCCAAAATCGTGGTGTGAAGTCTGCTCATGCGGTTGCTCCGTGTTTCTGGTGCATGCGTGAGATTTAGGAGACTATTGTATCTCCCGGGCTGACGTTTTGTAAGGAAGTGCGCAATGGCTTCCTTTAAAAAGATATCGCCTAGCGTTTCGCTGCGGGTCGTTACGGTAGCATCGCGAAAGCGTCAGCAGCCGCCGACAGGGAGCAAAAGCTTTTTGCTTCTTTTTCTCGAAAAAGAAGGCCTTGCTTACTCCTTCTCGATATCCTCGACCACACCAGGCGCCTTCAAAAGCGCATTGATGTGCATTGCATATTCCAAAGCCGTATCCGCCAGGAACGTCACGTCCGGGGCCACCCGCAGCCGCATCTCGTGGGCCACTTGTGCACGAAAAAACGGCGCGGCGCGTTTCAGCGCGGGCAGTTTCGCCTCGATGTCCGTGCGGCCCAGGCGGGTCACGAAAGCGGTCGCGTGCTTGAGGTCGGGCGACATGCGCACTTCGGTCACGGTGATCAGGATGTCCGCCAGGTCCGGATCGTGGAATTCGCCACGGGCGAAGATGGCGGAGAGGACGTGGCGCACTTCCTCGCCGACGCGAAGCTGGCGCTGGGAGGGGGGCTTGGGGCCGGCCTTGCGGCTGGCGGTCTTGGACAGCCGGGGCGGAGCGGCGCGTGGCTTTTCCGCCCGGCTGTCTTTTCGCGGTAGCTTCAAGCCGGAACCAGCTCGCTTTCGTAGCACTCGACGAGGTCGCCCTCGCGGAGATCGTTGTAGCCGGCGAAGGAGAGCCCGCACTCGTAGCCGCGGGCGACTTCGCGCACGTCGTCCTTGAAGCGCTTGAGCTGGCTGAGCTCGCCCTGGTGGACGACCACGCCTTCGCGCAGCAGGCGTACGCCGCAGCCGCGCTTCACCAGGCCTTCGGTGATCATGCAGCCAGCGACCTTGCCCGTCTTGGTGATGTCGAACACCTTGCGGATCTCGGCGTAGCCCAGGAAGTTCTCGCGGTATTTCGGCGAGATCTTGCCCTTGACCAGCTGCGTGATGTCGTCGGCCACCTGGTAGATGATCGAGTAGTAGCGGATCTCCACGCCGTCGCGCTGCGCCAGCTCGCGGGCCTGGCTGCTGGCGCGGACGTTGAAGCCCACGATCATCGCGTGGCTGGCCTTGGCGAGCTGGACGTCGCCTTCGGTGATCTGGCCCACGGTGCTGTTGAGCACGCGCACCTTCACCTCCTCGTGCTCCAGCTTCAGAACTGTGGCCTGGATGGCTTCCGCACTGCCCTGCACGTCCGCCTTGATGACGAGCGCCACTTCCTTCTGCGCGCCGGCGGCGATGCGTGTCAGCATCTGCTCCAGCGTGCCGCGGGCGGCGGTGGCGCCGGCGGCGGCGTTGTCGCGCAGCTTGCGTGTGCGGAACTCGCTCACCTCGCGGGCGCGCTGCTCGTTATCAACCACGATGAACGGCTCGCCGGCCGAGGGCACGCCGCCCAGGCCGAGGATTTCCACCGGTGCCGACGGGCCGGCGACCTTGATCGCGCGGTTCTTGTCGTCGAGCATGGCGCGCACGCGGCCCCACTCGGCGCCGCACACCACGATGTCACCCTGGTTGAGCGTGCCGTTCTGCACCAGGATGGTGGCCACCGGGCCACGGCCGCGATCCAGCCGGCTTTCGATCACGGAGCCCTCGGCGGGGCGGTCCGGGTTGGCGCGCAGTTCCAGCACCTCCGCTTGCAGGAGGATGGCTTCCTCAAGCTTGTCGAGGTTCATCTTCTTGGTGGCGGAGACTTCTACGTCCTGGGTGTCGCCGCCCATGTCTTCCACCACGATCTCGTGGCTCAGCAGCTCCTGGCGCACGCGGGTGGGGTTGGCGTCCGCCTTGTCCATCTTGTTGATGGCCACGATGATTGGGGCGTGCGCGGCTTTCGCGTGCTTGATGGCCTCGATGGTCTGCGGCATCACGCCGTCGTCGCTGGCGACTACCAGGATGACGATGTCGGTCACCGAGGCGCCACGGGCGCGCATGGACGTGAAGGCTTCGTGGCCTGGCGTGTCGATGAAGGTGATCTGGCTGCCGGAGGGCAGGGTCACCTGGTAGGCGCCGATGTGCTGGGTGATGCCACCCGCCTCGCCGGCGGCCACGTCGGTGGCGCGCAGCGCGTCAAGCAGGGACGTCTTGCCGTGGTCCACGTGGCCCATGATGGTGACCACGGGAGCGCGGGGGACCAGATCCTCGTCTTCGTCGATGTCGCCTTCGATCGAATCCTCGATGTCGGATTCCGAGACGCGGCGGACGCGGTGGCCGAACTCCTGGACCACCAGTTCGGCGGTGTCGGAGTCCAGCACCTGCGTGATGGTGGCCATCACGCCCATGCGCATCAGGGCCTTGACCACGTCCACGGCGCGGGCGGCCATTCGATTGGCGAGCTCCTGCACGGTGATGGCATCCGGCAGCACCACATCACGCACCACCTTAACCTGATCGGCACGCAGGGCCGCGAGTTCGGCATTGCGGCGTTCACGCTCGCGCTGGCGGCGCACGCTGGCCAGGCTGCGTGTCTTCTCGTCCTCGCCTTCCAGCGCAGCCTGCACGTCTATGCGGCCGGCGCGGCGGCCCTCGCCCGGGCCCTTCTTGGCGGCGACGGGGGTGAGCACCTTGCGGGGCGCGGGCACGCCACCGGGGCGGCGCACGACGCCGCGGCCTTCCTCTTCCTCCTCGCGGCCGGTGCGCAGACGCAGAGTCTCGCCTGGCGCGCCAGGGGCGGCGGCGGGTGCGGCACCTGGGCGTGCGGCCACGGGGCTGCGTGCGACACCAGGGCGGGCGGTAGCGGCAGGCACCGCGGCCGCGGTGGTGGCATCAGCGGCGGGCGCTGCGTCCTGGGGTGCGGTCTCGGCCGGGGCGGCCTCACGGGCGCGGGCCTGCTCGGCAATCGCGCGGCGCTTGTCTTCCTCGGCCTGGCGGCGGTCGTCTTCCTCGCGGCGGCGGGCTTCCTCTGCGGCGGAGAGGATCGAGATCTTCTCCTGCTCGCGGCGCTCGGCGTCGCGCTTGGCGGTCTCGCGCGCTTGCTCCTGCACGACCTTCTGCTGGTCCAGCAGCACGCGCTGGCGCACGGCCAGTTCGGTTGGCGTGAGCGCACGTCCGCCCATGCCGGGCCGCTGCGCGCCGCCCGCCGGACGGGTGGCGGCGGCAGGCGCGGCGGGGGCTGCCGGGGTGGCTGCCTTCGCGGCGGCGCCGGACAGGGCCACGTGCGGCACGGGGGCCGTCACCGGTGCGCGGTTCGGCGCGCCGAGGTTGGCGGGCAACGCCGGCTGCGGGGCGGCCTGGTAGGCGGGCTTAGGCGCGCCAGTGCGCGTCTTGCGCACCTCCACCTGCACCGTCTTCGTGCGTCCGTGGGAAAAACTCTGCTTCACCGATCCTGCATCGACGGTGCGGCCCAGCTCCAGCCGGCCAGCCGGGCGCAGCGAGAGACGGCCCTTGGCCTCCCCCGCATCCTGCCCACCCTCGGTGCCTACATCGCGGTCGTTGGTTTCGCTCATTCACCTGCCTGCTTGCACATCACCTGGCCGGAGAGCCCGGACAGGCGTAGAATCTCGTCTCTCAGCGCCTCGGCCAGCCGGCCGGGGGCGATCGCCACATGCACTACTTGGTCGCGCCCGAAGACGGCACCAAGCCCTGCGGCATCCATCGGCCAAGCGACAGCCACGCCGCCTGCGCCGGACAGAAGGCGGCGGCGTTCGTCTTCGCTGCCGTCATTGGCCTGCATCACCAGGCCAGCCTGCCCCGCCTGCACCCACTCGCGGGCCTTTGCAAAGCCCGCAACCGCCTGGCCTGCCCTGCGCGCCAGGCCCAAATGATCGGAAATGCGCCTGGCAAGCTGGGCTTGCAGGACGCTGTTCAGATCGGCAGGCACTGAGACCGGACCGCGGGCCGCGCGGGCAAAGGCGCCCTTGGTCCGCGCGGTTTCTAGCACATCGGCGCGCGCGCTCAACCAAAAACCCCGGCCCGGCAACCTGGCCGCCAGATCGGGAACCACCGACCTGTCCGGCCCGATCACGAACCGTATCATCCGCCCCCTGTCACCCTGGGTGCGGGTGACGATGCAGCGGCGTTGCGGCCCTCGCTCGGGGTCGCAGCCGGGCTCCACATCCGGCGGACCGACTACATGGTGCGCCGTATCAGACGTTTGAAGCCTCCCCCTCGGCCGCTTCCGCCGGTTCGTCGCCTGCTTCCGCTGCCGGCTCGCCGTCCTCGGCGAACCAGTGGGCGCGGGCGGCCATGATCACCTCGTTGGCGGTAGCCTCGTCCACGGCTTCTGCGCCGAGGATCTCCACCAGCTCGTCGCCGGCGAGGTCGGCCAGATCGTCGAGCGTCTTGACGCCCTTCTCGCCGAGGGTGACCAGCATCTGCGGGGTGAACAGCTCGAAGGCTGCCACCTCGTCGGTGACGCCAAGCTCCAGGCGCTTCTCGGTCAGCCCCTCGTCGCGGGCCACCAGGAACTGCTCGGCGCGGCGTATCAGCTCCTCGGCCACCGTCTCGTCGAAGCCTTCGATCTCGGCAAGCTCGTCGCGGCCCACGAAGGCCAGCTCCTCGATCGAGTTGAAGCCTTCGGTGACCAGCAGGCCGGCGATCACGTCGTCCACGTCCAGGGCTTCCACGAACAGGCCGGTGCGGCGGCGGAACTCCTCCTGGCGGCGCTCGCTCTCCTCGGCCTCGGTGAGTATGTCGATGTCCCAGCGGGTGAGCTGGCTGGCCAGGCGCACGTTCTGGCCGCGGCGGCCGATGGCGAGCGACAGCTGCTCGTCGGGGACGACCACTTCGACGCGGCCGGCATCCTCGTCCATCACCACCTTGGTGACTTCGGCGGGTGCGAGCGCGTTCACCACGAAGGTGGCCGATTGCGGCGACCAGGGAATGATGTCGATCTTCTCGCCCTGCAGCTCCTGCACCACGGCCTGAACGCGGCTGCCGCGCATGCCGACACAGGCGCCGACGGGGTCGATCGAGCTGTCACGGCTGATCACCGCCATCTTGGCGCGGCTGCCCGGGTCGCGGGCCACCGCCTTGATCTCGATGATGCCGTCGTAGATTTCGGGCACTTCCTGGGCGAACAATTTGGCCAGGAAGGCGGGGTGCGTGCGGGAGAGGAAGATCTGCGGGCCGCGGATTTCCTCGCGCACGTCGTAGATGTAGGCGCGCACGCGGTCGCCGTTGCGGAAGCTCTCGCGCGGGATCAGCTCGTCACGGCGCAGCAGCGCCTCGGACTTGCCGAGATCGACCATAAGGTTGCCGTACTCGGTGCGTTTGACCACGCCGTTGATGATCTCGCCCACCCGGTCCTTGAACTCGTCGAACTGGCGGCGGCGCTCGTATTCGCGCACGCGCTGCACGATCACCTGCTTGGCGGTCTGCGCGGCGATGCGGCCGAAATCGATCGGCGGCAGCGGGTCCACGATGAACTGGCCGAGGTCCAGGTCCGGGCGGAACTTCTTGGCGATATGGACGGGGATCTGGGTCTCCTCGTTCTCCACCGTCTCCACCAGCTCGGTCCAGCGCGACAGGCGCACGTCACCGGTGCGGCGGTCGATTGTGGCGCGTATGTCCTTCTCGTGGCCGTATTTGGCGCGGCCGGCCTTCTGGATCGCCTGCTCCATGGCTTCGAGCACTT
>CAXTVW010000190.1:0-6028 GCA_964247675.1 uncultured Acetobacteraceae bacterium | reverse complement strand
GGTCTGCGTGAGTTGGAGGCCGGTGCCGTAGAAGCGCGGGCTCATGCTTGACCACTGACGAGCATCGACTGGACCGTGAACAAGGCAGGCTCGTGAGATGTCTGGGTATTCCAGGACTTTCGTCACTGTGTCAGCACCGATTGTTATTGTCCGGTCGGAGAGCACCAGGGCAAACGCCGCGGCCCGCAGCCAGCGCCATGCGCTTGATAGCTACAAGACGGAGCAGAAAAGAAGCGAAAACCACATACCGAACAGCAGGAAGTACAAGTAATCGGCGCCAGCGAGTGGCAGGAAGGTGAGAAAGGCGATGAGGTCGCGGAGCCTCTCGCCAAACACAATGAAGACTGCGCACATTGTGGTAGACAAGAAGACCACGCTCGCAGCAAGGGCGATCTTCTCCGTCTGAGCAGGGTTGGCATAACTGAAGAAAGCCATACCTCTCCCTGCGCGTTTGTCCCGCAAGAGTAAGGCGCCGCTGTCGTGAACTCCGTCCATGGGTCCATCACAGCGGAGCAGAAGTTCTGCTTCTTTTTTTCGAAAAGAGCGCCCTTCCTCCTTACGCTAACCGAGGCTGTCCGTTCGATGCGTTGACGCCGCCATCCACAGGGAGATTCACGCCCGTGATGAAGCGCGCGTCGTGGCTGGCGAGGAACACGATGGCGTCGGCGATTTCGGCTGGTTCCGCGGGACGGCCGAGCGGGATGCGGTCGGCGAATTTGGCCATCAGCTCGGCGTTTCCGCTGATGCTGGCTGACATGTCCGTCAGCGTGAGGCTGGGGTTCACGGCGTTGACGCGCACACCGCGGTTGCCGAACTCGAGCGCCAGCGCGCGGGTGAGGTTGGTGACGGCACCTTTGGACGCGTTGTAGTAGCTGAGGCCCCAGTCGCCACCCAGGCCGGAGGCGGAAGACACGTTTACAACGTTGCCGCGGGTTTTCAGCAGATGCGGCAGGGCGGCGCGTATGCAGTAGATCAGGCCGTCCACGTTGGTCTGCATGATGCGGTGGTATTCGGTGATTTCGGTCTTCTCGAACGGGCCGAAAGCGGCGGTGCCGGCGTTGTTGACCAGCACATCGAGCTGGTGGAAGCGGGCTATAGCGGCGTCGATGAGGGCGTTGCAGTCGTCCTCCTTTGCCACGTCCGTGGCGTGCACCAGCACGCGGTCCGAGGGGAGGCTGCCGGCGAGCTCGGTGAGTTTCTCCGCGCGGCGGCCGGCGAGGACGACCGAGGCGCCGTCGGCTGCGAAGCGGCGGGCGGTGGCGGCACCGATGCCGGTGCCGGCGCCGGTGACGATGACGACCTTGCCTGTGAAATCGGCCATTAAGCGTGTTCCTTGTTCTGCTATCGGTCAGGCTGAAACGTGAAAAGCAAGCAGTTCCCAGCATTGCAGCCGCCGAATGCATCCGGACACGCCAGAGCAACGCAAATGCGGGGAAGTAAAAGTTTTTTGCTTCTTTTTTTCAAAAAAGAAGGCCTTTCTTCCTTCCTCAAACCACCGCCCGTGTACGATACAGGCAATGAAGGGCGTAAGGATGCCCGCGCGGCATTTGCGGATGCAGGAAGTCCGCATCAAGGTCCCGGACCATGCCGATCCGCTCCATCACAGCCAGCGATCGGGCGTTGGCAGGCACGGCTATGGCGATGATCTCGGGCAGGCTGTGCTCTGCGAACCCGTGCTGCAAGGCGGCGCGTGCGGCTTCCGTGGCGTAGCCTTGGCCCCAGGCACTGGGTGTCAGACGCCAGCCGATCTCCATGGCCGGGGTGAATGGGGCCTCGTAGGAGATGCGCTGTATGCCGGCCACGCCGAGGAAGGCCTGGTCCGCGCGGCGCTCGATGGCGAGCATGCCGAAGCCGTCTTGCGCCAGGCAGGTGGTGTAACGGGTGATGGCGGCTTCGGTCTCGGCGCGGGTGAGCGTGCGCTCGAAATACGCCATCACGTGCGGGTCGGCGTTCTGCGCGGCGAAGGAGGCCAGGTCGGATTCTTGCCAGGGGCGTAGGGTTAGGCGGGGGGTGGTTAGCATGAAGGAAGCAAGGCCTTCTTTTTTGAAAAAAAGAAGCAAAAAACTTTTGCTCCCTGTCGGCGGCTCAGCTTCTGGCGAGCGACGGGTTGGAGAGGCGAAGCCCAGCTTGAGAAACACCACAACAGAGGTGTTTGCTTATCGCATCAGCAACGCATCGAAAACATGGATGCGGTCCGCCACGAAAGACGGCCGCAGATGCAGCCCGTCCGAGAACACCGGCTGCCCGTCCGCGAACAGGAACGGACATTTCGGCCCCGTGCCGCAAATGTCGGCGAACGGATCCAAAGTCGTGGCACCGGTGCGCGCGGCGATCGCCACCAGCCGCGCGTCGATGGGCGCCAGCGAACGGCGCAGTTCGGCGGACGCCACGCCCTGCAGGCGCGCTGCATCCAGGCTGTAGCCATGCCAGGTCCGGTCCAGGACGAGCGCCGGATCGAAGCGCCGGTCGGTCGGTGTGGCGAGGATGAGATAGACGTGCACGCCGGCTGTGGTGAGGCCGCGCACCCAGTCTTCCAGGTTGGCGTACACGGCGCCCTGGGCGTCCGGCGTGTCGATCGGGCGGCGCTGACCGTCGCGGGTGACGAAATTGTCGGCGCCGCGGTTCAGTGCCCAAAAAGCGCCGAGTACGAGCGTGCCGACGTGGTGCTGGGCGATAAGGTCCTCGGCCATGTGCGGCATGGCGCTGCAGGTGGCGAAGCGGTCCGCGCGGGTGGCGCCCGGTATCGGGGCGCAGCTTGGGCCGGCGAGGAAATACACGCGCGCGCGGAGCTGGCCGGTTTCGTAGAGGCGCTGGACGCGCGGGCCGTATTGCAGAAGCAGGCTGTCGCCGGTGAAGAGGATCGCGTGATCGCCCTGGCCGATCGTGGCGAGCGTCAGGCCCTGGACGTGGCTGACCTGCATGCCGCGCGTCGGCTGGAAGATGGGATCGGTCATCGCGGCGTTCAGCTTGGCGATGTTCAGGCCGGCTTGCGGCGCCGCGGTGGGCGCGAAACCGTGGGCGAGTGCCACGGCGGCGCCGGATACGCCGATGCCGGCCATCGCGGCGGCGAGCCGGATCGAGGCGGCGCGCAGCTTCGGGCCGTGGCGCAGCGGGCGTTCGATGCAGCGATAGGTGAGCGTTGCCAGCGCCACGCTGGCGGCGATGAGAAGTGCCGCCAGCAGCGGCTTGGGCGCGTGGCCGCGCCGTATGATGCTGGCGTAGGACAGCAGCGGCCAGTGCCAGAGATACAGCGGATAGCTGATCAGGCCGACCGCCACCGGCAGCCTGCGGGCGAGCTGCCTGGTGGCGAGCGTGGCCGGGCCGGCGTGGATCAGGAGCAGCGTGCCGCACACCGGAAGGAGCGCGCGCCAGCCGGGGTAGGGCATCGCCTCGTCGAGCAGGACGGCCGCCGCGATGATGGCGGTCAGGCCGGCGAAGGCTGCCAGGTTCGCCCGCTTGTGCGCGCCGGCACGCAGCGGCGTGGCGAAGGCGAGCAGGGCGCCGGCCGATAACTCCCAAAGCCTGGACAAGGGCGAGTAGAAATCCGCCACGCCCTGCTGGCCCGAGAGCACCAGGTTGAGCGCGAACGACGCGGCGGTCAGCAACGCGATGCCGGTGACCGGGCGCGGCGTTCGGCGGATCAGCAGCCACAGGACCAGCGGCCAGACGAGGTAAAACTGCTCCTCCACGCCCAACGACCAGAGATGCAGCAGCGGCTTGGCGGACGAGGCCGGATCGAAATAACCAGCCTGGTTCCAGAACAGCAGGTTTGCCACCATGGCGGCGCCGGCGGTGGTCTGCTGGCCGAGCTGGGCGCGCTCGGTGGGCAGCAGGACCACCAGGCCGTAGGCAAGCGTGGCGAGCAGGACGGCGGCGAGCGCCGGGAAGATCCGGCGTATGCGGCGCTGGTAGAAGCGGGCGGCGCTGAAGGTGTTCTGGCGCAGCGCGCGGGCGATGATGCCGGAGATCAGGTAGCCGGAGATGACGAAGAAGACGTCCACGCCGGCGAAGCCGCCTGGCAGGGTGGCGGGGAAAGCGTGGAAGAGGATGACGGCGGTGACGGCCAGGGCGCGCAGGCCATCGATGTCTGGGCGGTAAGTAGGCAAGAAAGGCCTTCTTTTTTGAAAAAAAGAAGCAAAAAACTTTTACTCCCTGTCGGCGGCTGAAGGACAGGTGCGCGACAGCGGAGTCAAAAGTTTTTTGCTTCTTTTTTTCAAAAAAGAAGGCCTTCCTTGCTTCGCTTCAAGCGTCGTAACGCATGGCCGCAAGGTCCTCGAGCAGCCCAGGCCCGCCGGGATGCCACCCAAGCCGCGCCTGCGTCAGCGTGCTGGAGGCCCGCATGTCCAGCCCCACGAACATCGCCAGCCAGCCGAAATGCGCGCCGGCCTCTTCGGGCGCCAATGAGACGACCGGCAGCTTCATGCCGCGGCCGATGACTTCGGCGATCTCGCGCACCGGCACGCCCTCTTCGGCCACCGCGTTGTAGCGCGCGCCCGGCTCCTGCTTCTCCACGGCCAGCCGATACAGGCGGGCGGCATCGCGCACGTGCACGGCGGGGTAGCAGTTGGCGCCGTCGCCTACATAGGCGAACACGCCTTTTTCGCGGGCCAGCTCGATCAGCGGGGTGATGAGGCCCTGCTTGACCGGGTCGTGCACCTGCGGGAGGCGCATGACGGAGACGTTCACGCCGCTTTGCAGGGCGGCCGCACCGGCTATTTCCGAGGCCTTGCGCGGGTTCGGGTAGTCGGGGTTGAAGGCGTCCTCGGTGGCGGGCTGGCCTGATCCTGTGTCGCCCAGGCCGGTGCCGGAGGTGATGACCAAGGGGCGGCCGGAGCCGCGCAAGCCTGCGCTCAGGGCCTCTATGGCGCGCCTGTCCTTGTCGCAGTTCGCCACGAAGTTGGAGAAATCGTGGTCGAACGCGGTGTGTATCACGCCCTCCGACTTTGCCGCGCCGGTGCGCAGGGTTTCGGGGTCTTCGAGGGAGCCGCGATGCACCTCGGCGCCGGCTTCGGTGAGGGATCTGGCGCCGGCGTCCGAGCGGGTCAGGCCGGTCACCTGGTGGCCGGCTTCGATCAGGTCGGCAACCACGCGGGAGCCGATGAAGCCGGTGGCGCCGGTTACGAATACACGCATGAAGGTTTTGCCCTGTGTTGTCCGGGCCTGATGTCGGCTAGTTTGGATGCTGTTAAAGTAGTGACGTTATCCTGGTATAAGGACCAACAGGCTCGGCATGTCTCTCGAGAATGGCAAACTGCTCGGCAGCTACCTGAAGGATCGCCGCATGCGGCTCGATCCGGCGGCGCTGGGGTTTTCCGTCGGGCGCCGGCGGACGCCGGGGCTGCGGCGGGAGGAGGTGGCGCAGCGCTCCGAGATCAGCCCGACCTGGTACACGTGGCTGGAACAGGGGCGCGGCGGCGCGCCCTCGGCGGGCGTGCTGGACCGGATCGCCGGCGCGCTCATGCTGACGGACGTAGAGCGCGAACACCTGTTCCTGCTTGGCCTCGGGCGCCCGCCAGAGGTCCGCTACAGGGGCGCGCAAGGGGTCACGCCCCGCTTGCAGCGCCTGCTGGATGCGCTGGAGTTCAGCCCGGCCCTAATTAAGACGGCCACGTGGGATGTGGTGGCGTGGAACCGCGCGGCGGCCGTGGTGCTGACCGATTACGGCGCGCTTCCCGTGGGGCAGCGCAACATCCTGCGCCTCATGTTCGGCGACAGGCGGGTGCGGGAAGCGCAACATGATTGGGAGGGCGTGGCGCGTTTCGTTGTCGGCGCGTTCCGGGCAGACGCGGCGCGCGCCGGCGCTGTGTCGGAAGTGAGCCAGTTGGTGGACGAGCTTTGCCGGCTGAGCCCCGAATTCACCGCGTTGTGGCAGGAGCAGGACGTCACCGTTCATGGCGAGGGGGTGAAGCGGTTGCGCCACCCCGTGCTGGGACCGATCGCGCTGGAGTATTCGGCGTTTGCCGTGGATGGCCGGCCGGATCTGAGCATGATCGTTTATAATCCGGCAACGAGCGCGGATGCCGGGCTT
>CAXTVW010000189.1:0-6085 GCA_964247675.1 uncultured Acetobacteraceae bacterium | reverse complement strand
TTCGCCGACAGGGAGCAAAAGTTTTTTGCTTCTTTTTTTCAAAAAAGAAGGCCTTTCTTACTTCCTATGCGATGCCCTTTCTGCGGCCACGACGACACGCAAGTGAAAGACAGCCGCCCGGCAGAGGACGGCGGCGCCATACGCCGCCGGCGTTTCTGCGCCAATTGCGGCCAGCGCTTCACCACCGTGGAGCGCGTGCAGCTGCGGGACCTGTTCGTGACGAAGACGGACGGCCGCCGGGTGCCCTTCGACCGCGAGAAGCTCAACCGCTCCATCAGCATCGCGCTGCGCAAGCGCCCGGTGGGAGAGGAGCGGATCGAGCGCGTCATCAGCTCGATCGTCCGCCAGCTCGAAGCCTCGGGCGATACCGACATCCCCAGCAAGCAGATCGGCGAGCTGGTGATGGACACGCTGAAGGCCATCGACGAGGTCGCCTATGTGCGTTTCGCCAGCGTCTATCGCGATTTCCGCGAGGCAAAGGACTTCCAGGCCTTTCTAGGATCGCTCGAAGACCCGAGATAGGGCGGCGATGGACGACATAACCTACATGGGCGCGGCCCTCGCGCTGGCCGCGCGTGGCCTGGGCGCCACCTGGCCCAACCCCTCGGTCGGCTGCGTGATCGTGGCGGACGGCCGCGTGGTGGGCCGCGGCCGCACCGGGCTGCGCGGTCGCCCGCACGCCGAGACCCAGGCGCTCGCCATGGCGAGCGAGGCGGCACGCGGCGCCACCGCCTACGTCACCCTGGAGCCGTGCAGCCACCACGGACAAACCCCGCCCTGCGCGGAAGCGCTGGTGGCCGCCGGCGTCGCCCGTGTCGTGGTGGCCGCCGGCGACCCCGATCCCAGGGTGGATGGCGCCGGCCTGGCAGTACTGCGCCGCGCCGGCCTGCGCGTGGACGAAGGGTTCCGCGCCGCGGACGCGCAGGACACGCTGGCCGGCTTCTTCACCCGCGTGCGCCAGGGCCGCCCGCTGGTCACCCTGAAGCTCGCCACCACGCTGGACGGGCGTATCGCCACGCGCACCGGCGAGAGCCGCTGGATCACCGGCCCTGAGTCGCGCGCCTACGTCCACGCCCTGCGCGGCCGGCATGACGCGGTGATGGTGGGCGCCAGCACCCTGATCGCCGACGGTCCGGAGCTGACCTGCCGCACGCCCGGCTACGCGCACCGCCCGACCGTACGCATCGTGGCCGACAGCCGGCTGCGCACGCCGCTCACCGCCGCCATCGTGCGCACCGCCTACGAAAGCCCGAGCTGGATCCTCTATCACACGGACAGCCTGCCGGACGGCGTGGACCCCGCCGCCTATCAGCCCGGCGAGATCATCCCGTCGCGCGCACAGCGTCTGGCCGAAGCCGGCGCACGCTGCGTCCTGGTGCCCGCCGGTGAGGGTGGGATCGACCTCCCGCAGGCCATGCGCGCACTGGGCACGCGCGGCCTCACGCGCGTATTGGTGGAAGGGGGCGCGCAGCTTGCCGCCTCGCTGCTGCGTGCCGATCTGGTGGACCGCATCGTCTGGTTCCACGCGCCCGGTATTATGGGCGCTGACGGCCTGGCGGCGCTGGCCGAGCTAGGGACGGACGCGCTGGCCGCCATGCCGCGGTTCACCCGGCTTGGTGCACCTCGCGCGCTGGGTTCGGACGTGATGACGGAGTTCACACGATGAAAAGCAAGCAGTTCTTTTTTGAAAAAAAGAACCAAAAAACTTTTGCTCCCTGTCGGCGGCTGCTGAAACAGCGCGCGACAGCGGCGTAAAAGTCTTTTGCTTCTTTTCTTCAGAAAAGAAGGCCTTCCTTACTTCCTTCAGAGGCCAGAATGTTCACCGGCATAATCACCGCCCAAGGCGAAGTCCGCACCATCACCCACGCCGGCGACAGTCAGGACATGCGCGTCACCATAGGCACTCCGCCCGACTTCCTGGCTGCCCAGGGCGGCACCGCCATAGGTGCCTCCATAGCCTGCTCCGGCTGCTGCCTGACGGCCACGGCACTCGGCCCGGACTGGTTCGCGGTGGACGTATCCGGCGAGAGCGTCTCACGCACCACGCTGGGCGGCTGGGCGCCTGGCACGCGCATCAACCTGGAGCGCGCCTTGCGACTGGGCGACGAACTGGGCGGCCACATGGTCAGCGGCCACGTGGACGGCCTGGGCAAGATCACCGCGATCACGCCGGAGCAGGGCTCGCTGCGCATCGGCGTGCGGGTGCCTGCCCCGCTGCACCGCTACATCGCGGCGAAAGGCTCGGTGTCGATCGACGGCATCTCGCTTACCGTCAACGAAGTCGAGGGCCAGGATTTCGGCGTCAACATCATCCCGCACACGGCAGAGCACACCACGCTCGGGTTGCGTAAGCCGGGCGATGCGGTCCACATCGAGATCGACATGCTGGCGCGTTACGTGGCGCGGCTGAGTGAGACGTAAGAAAGAAAGCAGTTCTTTTTTGAAAAAAAGAACCAAAAAACTTTTTCTCCGCTGTCGCGCGCTCACCAGCCAGTCCCCGACAGGGACCAAAAGTTTTTTGCTTCTTTTTTTCAAAAAAGAAGGCCTTGCTTTCTTCCCTTTCGAGGACGCCACCCCGTGACAACAGACACGCTAACGCGTCACTCCCTGCACGACGCAATCTCCAGCACGGACGAGCTGATCGCCGAAGCGCAAGCCGGCCGGATGTTCATCCTGGTGGACGATGAGGACCGCGAGAACGAGGGCGACCTTATCATCCCCGCCCAGTTCGCCACCCCGCAGGCGCTGGCCTTCATGATGCGCCACGCGCGCGGGCTGATCTGCCTGTCGCTGACGCCGGCGCAGGTGGAGAGACTGGAACTGCCGATGATGGCGGTGGCCAACCAGCAGCGCCACCAGACGGCGTTCACCGTCAGCATAGAGGCGCGGGACGGCATCACCACCGGCGTGTCCGCGCGCGACCGCGCGCACACGATCGCGGTGGCGATTGATCCGGAGAGCACGCCGCGTGACCTGGTCTCGCCCGGGCACGTGTTTCCGTTAGCGGCGCGGGCTGGCGGCACGCTGGTGCGGGCGGGCCACACGGAAGCGGCGGTCGATATCGCGCGCATGGCGGGGCTGATTCCGGCCGGTGTGATCTGCGAGATCATGAACGCGGACGGCACCATGGCGCGGCTGCCGGACCTGGTCGGGTTCGCACAGTTCCACGGGCTGAAGCTAGGCACGATCGCGGACTTGATCGGGCGCCGGCGCGCGTCCGAGCGGCTGGTCGTGCGCGAGCACGAGACGCACACCAACGCGCTCGATACCGGCCCGTGGCGGGTGATTATCTACACCAGCACGCTGAACCAGGCGGAGCACGTGGTGATGGTAAAGGGCGAGATAGACCCGACGCGCCCTACGCTGGTGCGCATGCAGGCGATCGACCCGATACAGATCCTGCCAGGCGGGCGCACCAACAAGCTGATGCACCAGGCGATGCGCATGATCGAGGCGGAAGGCTCCGGCGTGATGGTCATGCTGCATGACGGCCGCTCCGGCAGCATACTGGAGATGGTGACCGGACGGCGTACCCGCGCCGCCGCGCAGGAGAGCATTCTGCGCGATTACGGTATCGGCGCGCAGATCCTGGCCGATCTCGGCGTGCGGCAGATGGAGCTGATCTCCAACACGGACCGCACGATCGCCGGCCTGGAAGGCTACGGCCTGCGCATGGTCGGCCGCCGCGCGATCGAGCTGCCGGCATGAGCACCGCAGACGCGCCGCTTCCCGCGGCAACCCGCGTGGAGGGCCCGCCGCCAACCCTGCTGGTGATACGCGCGCCGTATTACCGCGCTGTGATCGACGGCATGACGCAGGGTGCGGCGCGCATACTCGCCGAAGCCGGCGCTCGGCATGAAATGCTGGACGTGGCCGGCGCCTTCGAACTGCCGCAGGCGATACGCATCGCGCTGCGCGGCCCGCGCCAGTGGGACGGTTTCGTGGCGCTGGGCTGCATCGTGCGCGGCGGCACCGACCATTACGACTACATCTGCCGCGAGACGATGGCCGGGCTGATGAACGTGGCGCTGCAGTTCGGCATCGCCCTGGGCTCCGGCGTGCTGACGGTGCACTCGATCGAGCAGGCCGTGGCGCGCAGCGGTGCGGACGGGCACAACAAGGGCGCCGAGGCAGCGGCAGCCGCGCTGCTGCAAATAGCCGCCGCGCGGCACCTGGGAGCTTTCTGATGGGCAAGACACCGGCACTGACGCGGCCGCGCACGGCGGCGCGCGTGGGCGCCGTGCAGGCGCTGTTCCAGGCAGAGCAGGGTGGCGAAAACCCGGAGACGGTGATCGACCAGTTCGTGCGCCACCGCCTGGGTGAGCTTCCCGGCACAGGCGGCTACGAGGAGGGCCGCGTGCCGGACGCGCACGTGAAGCTGTTCGGCCAGATCGTTCGCCAGGCGGTGCAGAAGCAGGACCAGATAGACAAGCTGCTGGCTGACGCGCTGCCCGAGGAGTGGCCGCTGGCGCGGCTGGATCCGGTGCTGCGCGCGCTGCTGCGTGCGGCTGGCGCGGAGCTGGTGATGCGCGACGGGCCGCCGGTGGCGGTGGTGATCAACGAGTACATGGACGTGGCGCACGGGTTCTTCCATGGCGACGAGCCTAAGATGGCGAACGGGTTGCTGGATGCGCTGGCGCATGTGCTGCGGCCGCGGGAGTTTGAGGCGAGGCAGTAAGCAAGAAAGGCCTTCTTTTTTGAAAAAAAGAAGCAAAAAACTTTTGCTCCCGGCGGCTGCATTGGAATGCGACCTGATTCTGCCGGTTACCGCATTTGCGGAACCAGGCCGGTCTTGCGTGCAGGCGGGGGAGCAAAAGTCTTTTGCTTCTTTTCTTCAGAAAAGAAGGCCTTGCCTGCCTTGACCCTCCCGGCCGAGTTCGCCCTGATCGCCGCCTTCCGCCCCCTCGCCGCCCCGGAAGCGCTCGCCCTGCAAGACGACGCCGCGGTGTTCGCCCCGCCGCCCGGCCGCGAGCTGGTCGTGTCCGCCGACGCCATCGTGGAAGGCGTGCACTTCCTGCCGGACGACCCGCCGGACCTGGTGGCGCGCAAGCTGCTACGGGTGAATCTGTCGGACCTGGCCGCGATGGGTGCGGTGCCGCTGCACTACTTGCTGACCGTATCCGTGCCGCGCGGCACCGGCGCCGCCTGGTTTGCCGCTTTCGCGCGCGGGTTGGCGGAGGACCAGGCGCGCTACGGTATCACGCTGCTTGGCGGTGACACGACGAGCACCCCTGGGCCGATGTCGCTCTCGGCCACGGTGATCGGGCATGTGGCGCCTGGGCGTGCCTGGCGGCGTTCGGGCGCACAGGCAGGCGACGCGCTTTGGGTGACCGGCACGATTGGCGACGCGGCACTGGGTCTGCTGGCGTTGCGCGGCGAGATGGCCGATCCGGACGGCAGGTTGGCCAGCCGCTATCGGCTGCCGGAGCCGCGGCTGGGGCTGGCGCTGGACGGCATCGTGTCGGCCGCGATGGATGTGTCTGACGGGCTTTTGCAGGATGCGGGGCACCTGGCACGTGCGTCCGGCGTGGGGGTGGAGATCGAGGCCGCGCGCGTACCGCTACCGGCGGGCGCGCAGGCGCACCGTGCCGCGTGCCTGACGGGCGGCGACGATTACGAGCTGCTGCTGGCGGTGTCTGACGCCCACGGTCCGCGCTTGACGGCCGCCTGCGCGCAAGCCGGCGTGCCGGTCACCCGCATCGGCCGATGCGTCGGCGGGCCGGCGCGGGTGGATGTGCATGATGCCTCAGGCGACAGGTTGACCGTGGGCGCGGGCGGGTGGAGTCATTTTTGACGCTTGGCATGCGTAACGATTGACTGCCGCAGACGGATTGCGCAACGTTAGGCTATGGTCAGGATAAACCAGAACACACAACAGCAAGGACGCTCCACGAGGGCGGCTTGTTGCATGTGTTGTCCGGAGAAGCGCCAGCCAGTCTAGGCATCTTCTTCAACGCCCGAGGCGCACTGGTCGCGCGCGCGGCTGTTTTCTATCGAGGCGCGGCGCCGGTGGTTTGAGCCTGTATCTCGCGGCATGTCCTTATGCAGCAAGGAAGCAAGCTGTCCTTTTTTGGAAAAAAAGGAC
>CAXTVW010000188.1:0-6125 GCA_964247675.1 uncultured Acetobacteraceae bacterium | reverse complement strand
AAGCAAGCAAGCAGTTCTTTTTTGAAAAAAAGAACCAAAAAACTTTTACTCCCCCCGCCTGCATTGAAGCGCGCCTGGTATCTGCCAAGCGCGCATTGGCAAAACCAGCACGCGCCGCAATGCAGCCGTCAGTAGTAAAAGTTTTTTGCTTCTTTTTTTCAAAAAAGAAGGCCTTCCTTGCCTTACCTATAAATCGGAAACCGCGAGCAAAGCTCCAGCACCCGCGCCCCAACCGCCGCCTCCGCCGCCGCATTCGTCCCGTCCGCGCTCACCGCCAGCCCGTCCACCAGCTCGGCGATCATCAGCCCCACCTGGCGGAACTCCTCACCGCCGAAACCGCGCGTCGTCGCCGCCGGGCTGCCCAGGCGTATGCCGCTGGTCACCGCCGGCTTGGCGGGGTCGAACGGGATGGCGTTCTTGTTGGCCGTGATGTGGGCGCGTTGCAGGCTGTCGTCGGTTGCCTTGCCCGTCACGCCTTTCGGTCGCAGATCCACCAGGATCAGGTGGCTGTCCGTGCCGCCGGTCACGATGTCCAGCCCGCCCTCCACAAGGGTAGCGGCCAGCATGCGGGCGTTGTCGATCACCGCGCGCTGGTAGGCGCGGAACTCGGGGCGCAGCGCCTCGCCGAACGCCACTGCCTTTGCGGCGATCACATGCATCAGCGGGCCGCCCTGCAGGCCGGGGAACACGGCGGCGTTGATCTTCTTGCCGAGTTCCGGGTCGTTGCTCAGGATCATGCCGCCGCGCGGGCCGCGCAGCGTCTTGTGCGTGGTGGTGGTCACCACGTGGGCATGCGGCAGCGGGCTGGGGTACAGGCCGGCCGCCACCAGACCGGCAAAATGCGCCATGTCGACCAGGAAGAACGCACCCACCTCGTCTGCCACGGCGCGTATGCGCGCGAAGTCGATCACGCGCGGATAGGCGCTGCCGCCGGCGATGATCAGCTTCGGGCGCTCCGCGCGGGCCATGCGCTCCAGCTCCTCGTAATCCAGCAGGCCGTCCTCACGGCGCACACCGTACTGCACGGCGCGGAACCACTTGCCGGACTGGCTGGGCGCCGCACCGTGCGTCAGGTGGCCGCCGGCCGCCAGGGACATGCCCAGGATGGTGTCGCCCGGCTTGATCAGCGCCAGGAACACGGCCTGGTTGGCCTGCGCGCCGGAATGCGGCTGCACGTTGGCAAAGGTGCAGCCGAAGATCTGGCAGGCGCGCTCGATGGCAAGCTGCTCGGCCACGTCCACTTCCTGGCAACCGCCGTAGTAGCGCTTGCCCGGCAGGCCCTCGGCGTATTTGTTGGTGAGCACGCTGCCCTGTGCCTCCATCACGGCGGCGGAGACGATGTTCTCCGAGGCGATCAGCTCGATCCCGTCCTGCTGGCGGGCAAGCTCGCGGGCCAGCACGGCGGCGATGGCGGGGTCGGTGTCGGTCAGGGGGGCGGTGAAGAAGCGGGCTTGGGATGGGGCTAGGGTCTGGTCGTTCATGGCCTTGGGCTCCTTCGACGCGGGCAAGAAAGGAAGGCCTTCTTTTTTGAAAAAAAGAAGCAAAAAACTTTTACTTCCCCGCCTGCATCGGGGCCGCGCTTCTTTCTGCCGGCACGCGCACCGGCAAAATCGGACGACATCGCAGGGCAGGCGAAGGGAGAAAAAGTTTTTTGCTTCTTTTTTTCAAAAAAGAAGGCCTTCCTTCCTTGCTCCCCACGCAGGCGATTGCACACAACGCGGCAAGCGGGCAGCTTTACGCCTCACAGGTGCGTGGGGGAACCCCAGCCCTATCCATCTGCCTGTCCAAGGACCCCAATGAGCATCACCCTCGGCAACCCGCTCTTCGCCAAAAAGCCGATCGAAGCCAAAGGTGCCGACGGGAACCACGGTTTCAAGCGCACGCTGGGGCCGCTCAGCCTGGTGGCACTGGGCATAGGCGCCATCATCGGCGCCGGCATTTTCTCGCTGACCGGCATCGCCGCGGCGGACAACGCCGGCCCGGCGGTGGTGCTCAGCTTCCTGCTGGCGGCTTTGGGCTGCGGGCTGGCCGGGCTTTGCTATAGCGAGCTCTCCGGCATGATCCCAGCGGCCGGGTCCGCCTATTCCTACGCCTACGCCTCGCTGGGCGAGCTGGTGGCCTGGGTCATCGGCTGGGCGCTGACGCTGGAATACGCGGTGGGTGCGTCCACCGTGTCTGTCTCCTGGTCCGGCTACATGGTGGGCTTCCTGGGCAAGCTCGGCCTGCAGTTGCCGCACGCGCTCACCTCCTCGCCGTTCGATACGGACGCTTCGGGCCACCCGGCGCCCGGCATCGTCAACCTGCCGGCCGTGTTCGTCGTGGTCTGCGTCTCGATGATCCTGATACGCGGCATCAGCGAGTCCGCGAAGACGAATGCCGTGATCGTCGCCGTCAAGCTGGCCGTGGTCGCCGCGTTCATCGGCTTCGGCGCCTACTACGTGCATCCGGCGAACTGGCACCCGTTCATCCCGCCGAACACCGGCGAGTTCGGCCATTTCGGCGTCTCGGGCATCTTCCGCGGCGCCGCCACCGTGTTCTTCGCCTATATCGGCTTCGACGCCGTCAGCACCGCGGCACAGGAGGCCAAGAACCCCGAGCGCGACATGCCGATCGGCATACTCGGCTCGCTGGCCATTTGCACCGTGCTCTACGTGCTCGTCTGCCTCGTGCTGACTGGACTGATCAGCTACACCAAGCTGAACGTCTCGGCCCCCGTCTCCGTGGCCATCGGCGTGACACCGCTGACCTTCCTGAAAGTCGCCGTCGATGTTGGCGCCATCGCTGGTCTGACCAGCGTGATCCTGGTGATGCTGCTGGGGCAAAGCCGGGTGTTCTACTCCATGGCGAGCGACGGCCTGCTGCCGCAGGTGTTCTCGACGATGCATCCGCGCTTCCGCACACCGTATTTCTCCAACCTGCTGTTCATGCTTTTTGCGTGCGTGGCGGGCGGCTTCACCCCCATCAGCGTGCTCGGCCACCTGACCAGCTTCGGCACGCTGCTGGCGTTCAACATCGTCTGTGTCGGCGTGCTGGTGCTCCGCCGCACGGACCCGGACCGGCCACGCGCGTTCCGCACGCCTTATTCGCCCTACATCCCCGTTGCCGGCATCATCGTGTGCAGCGCGCTGATGCTGTCGCTGGAGCCGCAGGTGTGGGCGCTGGCCGTGGCCTGGCTGCTGATCGGCCTTGGCGTGTTCTTCGGCTACAGCCGGTTCCACTCCCGCCTGCGCGGCCACGCTTGAGGGGTGCGCCGTTTCCGGCCGGCCGCCCCCGCCGGCTGCGCGTCAATAGCTGGACGCGCCGGCTGGTGGCCGAGCACACGCTGGGCGTGGACGACCTGATCTGGCCGATCTTCGTCATCGAGGGCACCGGCCTGACAGTGCCGGTGGCCGCCATGCCAGGCGTGGACCGCGTCAGCCTGGACCGGCTGGAAGGCCACGTGGCCGAGGCGGCGAGACTGGGCATACCGGCCCTCGCCCTGTTCCCCGCCACCCCGGCCGACCGCAAGGACGCCGAAGGCACCGAGGCGCTGAACCCGGACAACCTGATGTGCAGCGCCGCCCGCCTGCTCAAGCGCGCCTTCCCCGAGCTGGGCCTGGTGGGCGACGTGGCGCTGGACCCCTACACCGACCACGGCCATGACGGCGTGATACGCGACGGCTACGTGGCGAACGACGACACGCTCGCCGTGCTCACCCGCCAGGCCGTGAATCAGGCGCAGGCCGGCATCGACGTGATAGCCCCGTCGGACATGATGGACGGCCGCGTGGGCGCCATACGCGCGGCCCTGGACGAAGCCGGCCTGATACACACCAGCATCATGAGCTACGCCGCCAAATACGCGAGCGCCTTCTACGGCCCGTTCCGCGATGCGCTGGGCTCCGCGAAGTCGCTGCACGGCGACAAGAAAACCTACCAGATGGACGCCGCCAACTCCGACGAGGCGATGCGCGAGGTGGAGACCGACCTGGCCGAAGGCGCGGACATGGTGATGGTGAAACCAGGCATGCCGTATCTGGACATCGTGCGCCGCGTGGCCGAGCGGTTCGAGGTGCCGACCTTCGCCTACCAGGTGAGCGGCGAGTATTCGATGATGTGCGCCGCCGTGGAGCGCGGCTGGCTGGACCGCGAGCGCGCGATGCTGGAGAGCCTGCTCGGGTTCAAGCGCGCTGGAGCGGACGGGGTGCTGACGTATTTCGCTGTCGAGGCAGCGCGGGTTTTGCGGGCCTGATGGCAGAGCGGCCTGCCAGAAAGGCGCTGACGGCCGCGCAGCTTGCGCACCGCAACGTGCACGACTTGGCGCGCGTGATGGTGACCGAGGCAGGCGGCGAGAGCGAGCAAGCGCAGATCGCGTCGGCTGGTGCCTGAAGAATCGGATGACGCGAAACGGCACCGCTGATATTGAGCGTATCTGGTCACCGGCGTTCCAGCATCGCAAAGCCGCGACTGCAACAGCCTTGGCGGATGCCGCCGCCATCCTGGATGGTTCAACAACCGACCCGACCGACGGGGCCACGCATTTCTACACGCCGCTTGCGATGCCGAAAAAGGGTGATGCGACAGCCGGCATAGATGTCGGCGGAGGCCTGGAAAGCGTGCCCGGCGTGACGCGGGCAGGAGCCCCCGTGGAGAGCTACGCGCTGTCTTTCACGCCGAAAATCGTCGCCGGCATACCTGAAAAGACGTTCAAGTTCTACCAGCAGCCGGGGTCAGGCTATGTCCGTTAGGCGGAGATCAGGCGCGGCGTGCCACGCCGCGCTCCTGCTGGCCTGGTCAGTTGCGGTGCCCTGCACCAGCAACGCGTCTTCGTCGCCGGCGCCGGTCCGAATCGACCCGAGCGTCGATGCCGTGCAAGCGGCTGCACACCGGCCGGAGATGGTGGATTGCCAAATGTCGCAGTGCCGCGCAATCAGAACCATTGCTGAAGCCCTCGACACATATCTGGCGACAGCCGCTACGAACGGCGTGCCCAGGCCGATCCCGCTCGACCGCGACAGCGTGGCGAAACGCAAGATGGATGGCCTGGTCTCGCGCAATGCGGAAAACGCGGTGGCTATCTGCAAGACGGAAGCAGACATCGTGTCGCGCTACTCGTTGCCAGCCGTGTCCGGCGACCTGTTCGTGCCGGTCAGCCTGTTGCGCTTCGCACAAGCGATCGACGCGCGCACAAAGGGCTCCTGCCTTTCAGGTGTGCTGGCGGCCTTGCCGCGGACGGAAGCCGCCCGTAAGGCCATCGATCACGCCCGCGCACTTTGCGAGAACGTGGACAAGAGCGGCGGTCTTGCGTGCGGCAAGATACGTCGTTCCTAGCGGGCAAGGCGATGTAGCCACTGATCGTGCCGGCCCTGGCCAGGGTCGCTGCTTGACCGCGCGGTCCGCCGTTTGTCAGATGAAGCATGATGTCTCCCCGCCTGTGCCGCCTGCTCATCCTTTTGCCGGCAGTTTGGCTGCATGCGGCCGTCACCCCCGCCCGGGCCGCATCTCCCGGCCCGGCCAGCGTCCTGATCGCCGGTGACGACAGCCTGCCGGTGTTCGACAATGCGACGCGCGGCGTGCAAGCCGACCTGGCGGACAGCGGCACAGGCAACATCGTCAGGCTGAGTGCCGCTTCCACAGGCCCGGATGCCGCCACGCTGGCCCATGTGCTGGCCGCCGTGGCCAACATGCACCCGGCGCCCGGGCAAGGATGCCTGGTTTTCGCCACCTCGCATGGCGGCAAGCATGCCGGACTTTATCTGGCCGACGGTGACACGTTCCTCACGCCGCGGGCGCTGGATGCGGCGCTGAGGCAAGGCTGCGGCGCGGCGCCTACCGTGGTGGTGATCTCTGCCTGCTACTCCGGCAGCTTCACCCAGCCGCCGATGGCGCGACCGAACCGGGTGGTGCTGTCCGCCGCGCGGCCGGACCGAAGCTCCTTCGGCTGCGGCGCCGGGCGAACCTACACGGTGTACGATGCGTGCCTGCTGAAAGCGTGGCGTCCTGGTGCGGCGTGGCAGACGGTTTTCGCCGTGGTGAAAGGCTGCGTGCGCAACGAGGAATTGATCGAGGGGGCGCGCGCGTCCGAGCCGCAGGGGTGGTTTGGGTCGAAGGTGGGCGGGTTGGCGTTGCCGGTGGGCAAGTAAGCA